>NZ_MUZB01000013.1:0-242460 GCF_002076325.1 Rhodococcus sp. 66b | reverse complement strand
TGTGAAGTACCAAAAAAATTTTGGCACTGACATTCATCGACACACTGTTGAGTTCTCAAAGAACACGCACACACCATCACCACGACCCTATGGCCGCCGCTCCGGGGCAACTTTTCCAGCCTATCCCAACCAGGTCACCGGCGCAAACCGGAACCCCGTGAAGAAAAACTGGATTGTGTTCGCCAGGCACTTCGTACAACCTCGTGTCACTCACCCTCGCAGGTGGGAGTCGGTGTCCGTGTCGCTCTGACCTGGACAAAGTTACGCGAAGATCAACACAACACCAAATCGCCAGGTCAGAGCACTGCGGTCGGTAAACTTCACGGAACCCAGTACCTCTCGGCCAATTCTTCGACGATCGGATCGCCTTCCTCAGCCTGTTCCAACGCTTCGAGATCGTCGTTGATCGACACCAGCCGGGGATCGTCACCCTCAGCTTCCTGAATCGGGTGCCGACCGTCCTCGGCGAGTTGCCTCAGTAGCTTTTCCTTGACGCGCGCTTTCAACGAATCAGCCATACCGCCAGCATGTGCCGCTCCGGCCCAGTTGTCGAGGCCTACTCGTCGTCCTTCTTGCCGAAGACACGTCGTGCCGTCGGAATCAGGATGATCAGCGCGCCGAGCAGAACGATGAGCGAAAAAACCTGCAGTGCCATGTCGACCTCTTACCGTCACGCCGGCGCGAGCCAGCTCCCCCACGGGGTGTTTCGAACAACCGTAAATGCAACGAGAACTCCGAGCACCACGATCGTCACAGTCGGCCGAAGCACGATCATGCGATCCCGCGTGCCTTTCCAACGGCGCACTGTCCAACCGATCCACGCGATCACCAACACCGCGACAAACGGCACGATCAAGACATTGCTGGACATTGCGGCGCCAACATCCAGATTAGTCAGGTCATTGACCGCACGAAGGCCACCACACGCCGGGCACCACAATCCCGTCAACGCGTACATCGGACAAACGCCGTAACTACCCGCACTGTGGGGATCACGGAAGTGGAGTACCGCGGCGGCCGTCACCGCCACTGCAGCAACACCGACGGGTGCGGCCAGTGCGCGTCGTCGACTTGCGACCGCTTCCAACTCCATGACACCCACTGTAAGAGACCTCGGCAGCGACTAGCGCGCGCGAACGACTACCGACCGGACCACCATGTCGTGCCAGCACTGGTGCTTCGAGTCCCAGAGCGGCCAGAGATAGTTGAGGAAGCAGGCGCCACCCAGGATCGCCATCATGATCCAACGAAGCAGCGCCATCACCGGGCCGAGAGGCACACCGTCGGACTCCCGAATCACCGAAATTCCCAGCCACTTCTTGCCGAGCGTCTGTCCGGTGTTCCCTTGCCTGAAGACGAGATTCCACACCTCGATCAAGAAGATCGCCAGTATGCCGACGACCATGACGATCACCCCGACCGGATTACCGCCTTCAGCGCTCACGCTGCCGTCGTCGTATGTGGTCACTTCGGATCCGGAGAACGCGATCACTGCTCCGATGCCCGCGAGGATGACGCCGGGGAGCGGAACGACAAAGCCGTCGAGGATTGACGCAAACACCCGAGAGATCCAGCTTGCGTACGGATAGGCGGGCGTCGGCGGCTGATAACCCTGCGGCGGCATCGGCGGCATCTGCCCGTACGGCGGCTGATTCTGCGATGGTTGGCCTGGTCCCCAGTTCTGATCCGACATCGAGGTCTCTCCTGTTCAGGCACGTGTTCGCCGAACTCAGGATAAACCGCACATACGCAAGAATTGGGAACTAACGACAAGAGCCCCACATCCGGATTTCCGGGTGTGGGGCTCTTGGCTGAGCTGCCTGAGAGAATCGAACTCTCGACCTTTTCATTACGAGTGAAATGCTCTACCGACTGAGCTAAGGCAGCGTGCCTTTCGGCGGTGGCGAGTCTATCTGGTCAACCCCCGGATCGCGAAAACGGGGGTCGGAAAGCGGCTCCGATGGAGGCAACCATCGCATCGAGCGCCCACTGCAACTTGACGTTGAAGTCGACGGCCTCGCGGCATTCGAGCACCGCTTCGATGCACTTGAGCAACCCCTCCGGGGACGTTCGTGCAGCCAACTCGGCGGCCTGCCGAGCCATGTCGGGATGGGTCGCCGTCGACGTCGACCCCAGCGAATAGGAAAGCGCGTCCCGGTACATGCCGGCCAGGTCGATCAGCGTCCGGTCGAGAAGATCGCGGCGGGCCCGGGTGTCGCGCGATTTCTGGCGTGCTTCGAGGTCCTTGATCAGACCAGCCGATCCGCGCAGAGTCCCGGCTGTTCCCTTGCCGGTTCCACCGCCACCCAAGGAGACCTTGAGCTCCTCGAGTTCCTGTTCCTTGAGTTCGGCGTAGAACGCCTTGGTGTCAGCCTCGATCGACTTCACCAAGTTCTCTGCGGCCTTGTACGCCGTCGAAGCACCGATCGCGTCTGCGGCCAGCCGAAGCGAACGCTGACGCTCGTCCCGCGCGCTCTCGTCGGTGGCGAGGCGCCGCGCCCGACCGACATGTCCGCCGCTGATCGATGCGGCGATTCTCGCTCGCTCCGGATCCAGCCCGTCGCGGTCGATCAGTACCTGAGCGATCGATTCGACGGACGGCGTCACCAACGGCATGTGCCTACACCGCGAACGGAGGGTGACAGACATGTCTTCCGGATCGGTCGTCGGCGCGCAGAGCAGGATGACCGTGCGGTCCGGTGGCTCCTCGACGACCTTCAGCAGGGCGTTGGCTGCGCCTTCGGTCAAACGATCGGCATCCTCGACCACGATGACCTGCCACCGCCCCGTCGTCGGCCGACGCGAAGCGATGTTGACTATCTCGCGCATGCCTTTGACGCTGATGCTCAGGCCGTCGGGGATGATCCGTCGTACGTCACCGTGGGTTCCACCCATCGTCGTCGTACACGCATGACACTCACCGCACCCTGGTGCACCGTCGGAGGTGCATTGCAGGGCTGCGGCGAAGCAGAGAGCAGCAACCGAACGACCAGAGCCGGGTGGCCCGGTGAAGAGCCACGCGTGGGTCATCTCCGAGCCGCTGGAATCGCCACGAGCCGACAGCGCAGCATCACGCAGGCTCTGCTCGACGTCGTGCTGACCCACCAGCCGACCGAACACACCTCGTTCGGCCACTTCAGTACTCATGCAAAAACCCTAACCGTCGGCACCGACGAAGCCTTACGAGTCCTTCTTCGCCGGAGCCTTCTTGGCGGCGGCCTTCTTGGCCGGGGCCTTCTTGGCGGCTGTTTTCTTGGCAGCGGCCTTCTTTGCCGGGGCCTTCTTGGCAGCAGCCTTCTTCTTGACCGGACCGCGCGCACGACGATCAGCCAGCAACTCCGATGCACGAGCATCAGAAATGGATTCGACGTCGTCGTCCTTGCGAAGGCTGGCGTTGGTCTCGCCGTCGGTGACGTACGGACCGAAACGGCCGTCCTTGATCACCATCGGCTTCTCGCTGACCGGATCGACGCCCAACTCACGCAACGGAGGCGTTGCCGACGCCTGACGCCCACGACGCTTCGGCTCGGCGTAGATCTTGAGGGCCTCGTCGAGCGTGACGGTGAACATCTGCTCTTCGTTGGCGAGCGAGCGTGAGTCCGTGCCCTTCTTCAGGTACGGACCGTAACGGCCGTTCTGCGCGGTGATCTCTTCCTTGGATTCGGGGTCGACACCCACGACGCGCGGAAGCGACAGCAGACGAAGCGCATCTTCCAAGGTGATCGTCGCCAAATCCATGGACTTGAGCAGCGATCCCGTCCGCGGCTTGGGGCCCGCGACCTTCTTGGCAGCCTTCTTCGCGGGTGCCTTCTTGGCTGCGGCCTTCTTCACCGCAGTCTTGGTACTGCCCGAACTGATTTCTTCCGGCTCGGGAGCGGAGACGGGAACGATGTCCGGTTCCGGCTCGGCCGGCGGTTCGGGCAGGATCTCGGTCACGTAGGGACCGAAGCGGCCTTCCTTCGCGACGATCTCGTGGCCGGTCAGCGGGTCGACGCCCAGCTTGCGGCCCTCTTGAGGCGTCGAGAACAGTTTCTCGGCGTACTCGGGAGTGAGCTCGTCCGGCGGCAGGTCGTCGGGAAGATTTGCCCGCTGCGAGATCAGATCGCCTTCGGGATCGTCCGGGTTCTGAACCATGCGCTCGAGATACGGGCCGAACCGGCCGACGCGCACGTGAACCTCGCGCCCCTCGGCGTCGTCGAAGAGACGGATGGAGTTGACCTCGCGAGCGTCGATCTCCTCGAGGTTGACACCGACCATTTTCTTCAGCCCGCCCTCGCGGGCGACCGAACCCTCTGCGCCTGTCTCGCCGCCGAAGTAGAAGCTGCTCAGCCAGTTGCCACGCTGCTCACGGCCGCCGGCGATCGCGTCGAGATCGTCTTCCATTCCTGCCGTGAAGTCGAAGTCGACCAGCCGGCCGAAGTGCACCTCGAGCAGTCCGATGACGGCAAACGCCACCCAGGACGGAACCAGCGCGCTGCCACGTTTGTAGACGTATCCGCGATCGAGGATGGTCTTGATGATCGACGAGTAGGTCGAAGGACGACCGATGCCGAGTTCTTCGAGCGTCTTGATCAGGCTGGCTTCTGTGTAGCGAGCGGGCGGGTTGGTGCTGTGCCCGTCCGGATCGAGCTTGGTGGCCGTGACTTCCTGGCCCTTGACCAGTACCGGAAGCCTGGATTCGGCGTCGTCGGACTGACCGCCGGCTTCTTCGTCGACACTTTCGACGTAAGCCTTGAGGAAGCCGGCGAACACGATGGTGCGACCCGAAGCGGAGAACGTGCAGTCCTCGCCGGTGCCTGCCGTGCCGGAGATGCGGAGCGTCAGCGTCGTACCGCGGGCGTCGGCCATCTGCGAAGCGACGGTCCGCTGCCAGATCAGTTCGTACAGCTTGAACTCGTCGGAATCGAGCTTGGAGTGCAGCTGACCCGGGGTCTGGAACACGTCGCCGGCGGGGCGGATCGCCTCGTGCGCTTCCTGCGCGTTCTTGACCTTGCGGGTGTACTGACGCGGCGTCGGGTGGACGTACTCCGGACCGTACAACTCGGTGGCCTGCGCACGAGCGGCTGCGATCGCCGACTCCGAGAGCGTCGTCGAGTCGGTACGCATGTAGGTGATGTAGCCGTTTTCGTACAGACGCTGCGCGATACGCATGGCGCGCTCGGACGTGAAACGAAGTTTGCGTCCGGCTTCCTGCTGGAGCGTCGACGTCATGAACGGCGGGTAAGGCTTGCGCGTGTACGGCTTGTCCTCGGCGGAGGAAACCGTGAGGTCGACGCCCTGCAACGCTTCCGCCAGACGACGCGCGTACGCCTCGTCGAGCACGGTGACCGCGCTGCCCTTGAGCTTTCCGTCAGCTCCGAAATCACGGCCGGAGGCGACACGCGAACCGTCGACGGAGACCAGGCGAGCACCGAAACTACGCGGGCTGGCCTCTGCACCGGCGTCGAGTGTCGCGGAAATGTCCCAGTACGACGCCGACTTGAACGCCATGCGCTCGCGTTCACGCTGGACGATGACGCGAGTGGCCACCGACTGGACGCGGCCGGCCGAGAGCTTCGGCATGACCTTCTTCCAGAGAACCGGGCTGACCTCGTAACCGTAGAGACGGTCGAGGATGCGGCGGGTTTCCTGAGCATCGACGAGGTCGGTGTCGAGTTCGCGGGTGTCTTCGGCGGCAGCACGGATTGCCGGCTCGGTGATCTCGTGGAAGACCATTCGACGAACCGGAATCTTGGGCTTGAGAGTCTCGAGGAGATGCCAGGCGATTGCCTCGCCCTCGCGGTCGGGGTCAGTTGCGAGGAAGAGCTCGTCGGCGTCCTTCAACAGAGACTTGAGTTCGGCGACCTTGCCCTTCTTTTCCGGGCTCACGACATAGAGCGGCTCGAAGTCGTGATCGACGTTGACGCCGAGACGGGCCCATGACTCGCCCTTGTACTTGGCCGGAACGTCTGCTGCGCCTCGCGGCAGGTCGCGAATGTGACCGACCGATGCCTCTACGACGTAGTCCTTACCGAGGTAGGGAGCGATTTTGCGCGCCTTGGTCGGTGACTCGACGATCACGAGGCGACGAGGGTTACCGGACGCTCCCTGACCGCTGCCGTTGTCCGCTTTAGCCACCTGCTGCCCGAGCCTTCCTTTGGACGTTCACTGCCGTCGGCAGATCTTCAGAACTAGACGTGTGGAGCAAGTTATACCCCGTGTCTCTCTTTACAGAGTGACATACCCGCAAGACATTCGTGCAGATCAGTACAGTATGGGCTCCGTCGGACACGCGGCATGAGCACCGTCGGACACGCGGCATGAGCACCGTCGGACGCGAGGCAAGAGCACTGTCAGACGTGCGGCCAGGCGACCGAAGTGTCGACGTGTTTCGGCGCCTCACCGAGGTATTCGACGAGCTTTGTCAGTCTCTTCTTTCCCGACACACGGAGCCCCGGGCCCGGTGTCCGGTTACCCAGTTGAGTCGGCGCGATACCAACCCGCATCAAGGCCTGAGCCAGCGGTGCGTGCGTCTCCTTGGCATGGGGGTCGAGGCCGAACACGAATCGCTCGCCGCCTTCTTCGAGCCTGCCGGCGGCGACGGCCCACACCCGGAGTTGGCGGGAGTTCGGTACCCAACCGACCGGCACCGCCTTCACAGCTCCCTTGGTCCACTGCACGGACAGCGGAAGGAGTGCGGGCGTCGACTGAGTGCGGACCAATGGGCTGCCTTCTTCACTACGCGTCACCTCGGCCCCGAGTCCGCACTGCGCGATCAACTCGGCAACGGCCTGCGCTCTCCAGTCCCGATCCACGACGATCGAGATCCGGGCACGGTCCTCCGAGGTCACGACCTGACCCGGTCCGGCCAGCATTCCGGCGAGGTCCGTCACGGCAGGTGGAATCGACTCGGCAGAGAAAAAGGACAGTTGGCTCACAGAGTGAAACGTAAGCCACGAAGGTACTGACGGCATAGACGACCGGCCGTGGTCGAACAGCTGCGTGCATTACCTCGGACAGAGAAAGACTGGCTCAGCCCGAAAAGATTTGTCCCCCACCGCACGGATGCGATGGGGGACAAATACTGTCCGAACTAATCGCTCAGCGAGTGAGCGGAAAAATCAGACCGCGCGAACGCCGGTAGCCTGGGGACCCTTGGTGCCCTGGCCGACCTCGAACTCCACACGCTGGTTCTCCTCCAGGGTACGGAAGCCGTTGCCCTGAATTTCGGAGTAGTGAACGAAGACGTCTGCGGAACCGTCTTCGGGAGCGATGAAGCCGAAGCCCTTTTCAGCGTTGAACCACTTCACAGTGCCCTGTGCCATGCTTTTCCTTCTCTTTCTAACACCGGATTCGGTGAACAGCCCTTACAGTCCACCGGGCCGGTTCCGACCGCTGTACGTCTTTATTTCCCCCTCAGGAAAGGCAGAGCACCGCGCCCGCAACAACGATCCTGCGAGCGTGCACTTTCTCAAGCCTACGAACACAGAAGCTGCGACCGATTGTCAGTCAACCATGTTCTCCGCGTGCACAACAGTCGAAAAGGGAACTAAAAACGTTAAAAGTTCGCTACGAGAAAAACGGCCCACGATCGTGGCTTCCCGCTTTCGCGCCGACCACCCGGTTCCACCAAGACCGCCGGCCGTTGCGTATCATCAAAACTGCAGGTAGCGACAGTTTCCGATTGCCGCCACACCCCAACGCCGAGCCCGGAGAGTCACGTGAACGCACCTTCCCCGATCCCCGCCCCGGGAGGGAAGCCTGGCGACACCTACGGGCAGATGCTGCTCGATCGCGTCGTCGCCGGGGTCAGTGGAAGCGAAAAACCACTGATGTTCACCGCGCAGTTGCCTGCTCGCGTAGCCGAGTTCACCGAATGGCCGGAGTGGGTGCACCCCAGCGTCGTACGCGCGCTCGCCGAGCACAGCGTGCGGTCCCCGTGGATCCACCAGAGTGAGGCCGCCGACCTTGCTCACGAGGGAAAACACGTGGTCGTGGCCACCGGTACGGCGTCGGGTAAGTCACTGGCATACCAACTCCCGGTGCTGACGGCCATGGCGACCGATCCGCTCGCAACTGCCCTGTACCTCTCCCCCACCAAAGCGCTGGGCTCGGATCAACTGCGAGCAGTGCTGTCCCTCACCGACTTCGACGTCGAACTTCGCAGCACGAACGCCAGTGCGTACGACGGCGACACCTCGCAGGAACTCCGCACCTGGGCACGCGAGAACTCACGCTGGCTCTTCACCAACCCCGACATGATCCACATTTCGCTGCTCCGCACCCATCAGCGATGGGCGCACTTCTTCCGCAACCTGAAATACGTGATCATCGACGAATGCCACTCCTACAGGGGAGTCTTCGGATCCAACGTCGCGCTCGTGATCCGGCGACTTCGCAGGATTGCAGCGCGCTACGGCGCCGAACCTACCTTCATCCTGGCCAGCGCGACCACGGCAGATCCCGGCGCAGCGGCCTCGCGGCTCATCGGCGCACACTGCACCGAGGTCACGGAAGACGGATCGCCGCACGGCCCACGCACCGTCGCACTGTGGGAGCCTCCGCTACTCGAGGCATTGACCGGCGAAAACGGTAGCCCGGTACGACGTCCCGCGGGCGCGGAAGCAGCGCGGATCATGGCTGACCTCATGATCGAGGGCGCCCGCACTCTCACCTTCGTCCGCTCCCGCCGCGGTGCCGAACTGACCGCGATGGCCACCAAACGTCTACTCGCCGAGGTGGACCCGGACCTCGCCGAGCGAGTCGCGTCGTATCGCGCCGGATATCTGGCCGAGGACCGTCGCGAACTGGAAGCTGCGCTCGCCGACGGCACGCTGCTGGGCGCAGCCACCACCAACGCGCTGGAGCTCGGCGTCGACATCGCAGGCCTCGACGCCGTTGTCGTGGCAGGCTTCCCGGGGACCGTTGCCTCGTTCTGGCAGCAGGCCGGTCGCTCCGGGCGACGCGGCGAGGGTTCACTCGTCGTGTTGATCGCCCGCGACGATCCACTCGACACCTACCTCGTTCACCATCCGTCGGCGGTACTCGACAAACCCGTCGAGGCGACGGTGACAGATCCCGGAAATCCGTACGTCCTGGGACCACAACTTCTCTGCGCTGCAATGGAACTCCCACTTTCCGATGTCGAGGTGGACGCTTTCGGGGCTCTCGAGGTTCTGACCAGGCTGTCGGAGGAAGGCAAGATCCGGCGCCGAAAGCACGGATGGTTCGTCACCGCCGATTCGAACCCCCACGGCTCTTTGGACATTCGCGGCGGTATCGGAACTCAGGTGGCCATTGTCGACGGTGAATCCGGCCGGATGCTGGGTACTGTCGATGCGGGCCGCGCTCCGGCCACAGTTCATCCCGGTGCCGTGCACATTCATCAAGGCGAGACCTATGTCGTCGATGAACTGGACCTCGACGTCGGACTCGCATTGGTACACACCGAGAATCCGGACTGGACCACCTCGGCCCGCGAGACCACCGAAATCACGATCACCGAACAACTCGAGCACAAGAACTACGGCGACATCGCCGTCGCTCTCGTCCAGGTCGAGGTGACACATCAAGTCGTCGGGTACCTACGACGGTTGACTTCGGGTGAAGTCCTCGACTCGATCGAACTCGACATGCCCGCACACACTTTGCCCACCAGGGCAGTGATGTACACGGTCACGCCGGAACTACTCGAATCCATCGGGGTGCCGCCCGAACGGTTCCCCGGATCACTGCATGCCGCCGAACATGCCGCGATCGGCCTGCTGCCACTGGTGGCGATCTGCGACCGCGGAGACATCGGCGGCGTATCGACGGCGATGCACGCGGACACCGGACTCCCGACCGTCTTCGTCTACGACGGTCACGCCGGCGGCGCCGGGTTCGCCGACCGGGGGCACAGCGAACTGTCACGGTGGCTCACCGCGACGCGCGACGCCATACTCTCCTGCGAGTGCGCTCACGGATGCCCGTCCTGCGTCTATTCACCCAAGTGCGGCAACGGAAACGACCCACTCGACAAAGACGGCGCGGTCAAGGTTCTGACCGCCGTCATCGATACGATCAGCTGAGACACGATCAGCTGAGACACGATCAGCCGATCGGACCCGCACGAGCGTAGGCCTGCGCATCGCCGATCCCGAAGCCCGACAACAACACCGGTGCACGTATCTCGACAACTACATCCCACCCCTGCACCTCACATTCCGCGAGCACCGTACGCATACGCTCCGCGATCGCCGCGGACTTCGCACACGCAGACGCCTCACCTCCGTCCAAGGCGCCCGCACCGCCGAGAGCCGAAAGATCAGCGGCCGACTGAGCAGTGTGCCGGGCCACCACCGCGGACCCGACATGCAGCATCCCACCAGTCACCATCACGATCGCTGCCAGAACGCAGCACGCCAGAACCGTCGCAACACCTTCGTCGTCACGTAGGTTCACCCCTCTTCCACCCCTGACTCCACAGCTGCCACAGCCTCGGAAGAAATGTCGACCAACGGCAGCAACGTACTCTCGGCGCTGACAACGGCAACGGCAAAGCCGTCAACGATCTCCACCGAGATCGACGCATCTTGGGGTGCGATCCGGCGGGCCGTGGCGACCGCAGACTCACGATCACCACGTGCCACCAACCGCGCGGCCTCACGAGCTGCGTCGACACACCGCACCTGCATCGACACCGCGAGGACGCCACCGATACACAGCACGACCACCGTGACGATCGAAGCCAGAGCAATCGCGGCCTCCACCGTCACGGCGCCGTCGTCGGCTTGCCGAATACCTCTCGTGGACAACATCACACAGCTGTCTTGAGCGCCTTGTCGATGATACCTGTCAGCGCCGAGACAATGGAGTCGCCGGTGACAACCGTGTACAGGACGGCACCGAATGCGGCAGCCGCAATCGTGCCGATCGCATACTCCGCGGTAGACATACCGTCGTCCTCCGTTACCAACAGCGCAAATCTGGCCGACATCGTCCTGAACGTCTTCGAAATCATTTTTCCCCCTTCAATCAAAACCTGTGGCAGCAGTTCTGCCGCAGGAGCTTTCACACGGATCCGGCTCACAACAGGCCATTCCCGAGCACAGTCGTGGCAAGCCCGATCACCACCGGGACGATGCCCAAGGCGATGAACGCCGGCAGGAAACACAGTCCGAGTGGACCGCTGATCAGCACTCCCGCACGTTCGGCCGCGGCAGCAGCCAGATCCTCGGCGTCACCTCGACTGCGCTCGGCGAGTTCGGCCATGGACGAGGACAGCGACGAACCCGAACGGGCGGAACGCCGAGCCATTCTGGCCAGCGCCTCGGTATCGGGATCGAGAGCGGCTTCGCTCCACGCGGCGTCGGGATCAGCACCGAGCGTGAGAAGGTCGGCGACGCGACTGAGCGTGTCAGCCATCGGTTTCGGCGCGGTCGACGCCATCGCTGTGATCGCGGCGGAGACGGGAAGCCCCGCTCGCAGGCAGGCCCCGAGCAGGTCGAGACTTGCGGCAACTGCGAGTGGATCCGGCTTGTCCGGGGCTGCAACCGAATTTTCTGTTGTTGTGTCCGCGAACAGAATTTCTGCCGCCCTGGCCGAAGCGCCGCGGCGAGCGGGAATGATCGCGAGCGCCAACGCGATCATCGCCACGGATGCCCAACTCACGACGTGACCTTCGCAGTTATCCGGTCGGTCCAGAGCAAACCAGCTGAGACACAGGCAGTTCCGATCACGAGCAGCACGCCGCCGAGCCCACCGCCGAACAGCACGCGCAGAGGCGACGCCCCCATCAACTGGCCGAGGCCGATCCCCAGCAGCGGTAGAAAAGCCAGCACCGCAGCCGTCGCCCGAGCGCCCGCCAACCCGGCCTCGGTGCGCTGACGAAAGCGTCTACGCCCCAACATGTCCGTCCGGACCGCGCCGAGTAGTTCAGCCAGAGCCAGACCGTGTTGGTCTGCGACCCGCCAGACGGATCCGATGCGGGAGAACTCACGCTCGATGCACGAATCCGGTACCGCGAAGGCCGCCGCGGCAGAACCACCGAGACGCGCCCTGGCCCCAGCGGACCGGAACACCGCACTTACTTCGCCGCTACATTCCTCGCCTGCAACAGAACTGGCAACTGCAGGATGCGCGCCGACGCTCAGCTCGGCGATCAGCACCTCCAGACCGGAGAGCAGCATCTTCTGTGCGAGGTCCCGGTTTTCGGCCGCCTTCGCGCGGCGCCCACGAAAGATCAAGGTTCCGGCGAGGACAACCGCTGCGCATCCTGCCGACAAGCCTCCGAGAACCCCTGCAGCCGACACCGCGAAAAATGCGGCGACCAACTGCCACGGAATCTGCCGGGAGGGCTTGCGGATGCTCGGGGCGTACGTAGCGAGCCGAGCACGTGAATCCCGCACCGGCGCAATCGAGACCGCCAACGCGAGGACCAGGAAGGAAACTGTCACGTCCCGACCTCTCGATTGCGAAGCCGGAACATCCGCTCGAGCCGCTCACGACCCGAACCGCCGTCCGGCCATGCCTGCATGATTTGTACGTATCCGTCCGCACCGCGATCGATGACGCCGATCTGTTCGAGACGCCTCGATCCGTCGGCCGATCTGTGTACGTGCAGGATCACTTGAACTGCCGCGGCAAGTTGACTGTGCAACGCGTGGCGATCCATACCGCCGAGCGCAGCCAACGCCTCGAGTCTGGCCGGCACCTCTTCGGGCGAATTGGCGTGAACGGTGCCGGCGCCGCCGTCGTGGCCGGTGTTCATCGCCGTGAGCAGATCCGTCACCTCTGCACCGCGGACCTCACCGACGACGATGCGATCGGGACGCATCCGCAGTGCCTGCCGAACCAGATCGCGCACCGTCACCTCTCCGACGCCCTCGACGTTGGGAGCCCTGGCGACGAGGCGGACGACGTGCGGATGCGGCGGCGCTAGTTCGGCCGCGTCCTCGACGCAGACGATTCGCTCGCGCGGGTCGACCGCGCCGAGCATGGCGGACAACAACGTGGTCTTTCCCGCGCCGGTCCCGCCGATCACCAGGAAGGCCAAGCGAGAAGAGATGGTGCGATCGAGGAGTTCGCGCGCGTCCGGTTCCACGGCGCCGTGAGCACACAGCGCGTCGAGACCCTGTGTTGCGGGCCGCAGCACTCGCAGTGACACGCAGGTTCCGCCCTGGGCCACCGGTGCGAGTACGGCATGAAGTCGTACCCCGAAGTGCCCGTCGCCGACGCCCCGCGGACGGCCGTCGACCCACGGTTGGGCGTCGTCGAGGCGTCGACCTGCCGACAGTGCCAACCGCTGCGCCAGTCGACGCACGGCTGCCTCGTCGGTGAACCGGACCCCGGACCTTTCGAGGCCGACCCCGCGGTCCACCCAGACCTGATCCGGCGCGGTCACCAGTACATCGGCGACACCGGGTTCGTGCAGCAGTGGTTCGAGCGGCCCTGCGCCTGTCAGTTCCGTCTGGAGCACCCTGACGACCTCCAACAGATCCGTGTCCGCCAGAACGCCAGAGGACTCGGCTCGCACGGCGTCGGCAACGGTGGCCGCCGTCGGCTCGGCGACCGACGACGCCGTCAGCCGCTCGCGAACTCGGTCGAGCAGTTCTGTCGTGACCAACGCGCTCATGCCGCAGCCCTGCGCGGGCGTGCGCCGGATTCGACGGCGTCGAGTACCGCTGTTGCCACCGCACTCAGCGGACAGCCTCGGGTCAATTCGAGGCCACCGCGCTCGAGCATCGGCGCCAGCGAGCGGTGGCCGCGCATCACGGCCGTCAGCGGCAGGCCGAGCATGTCTGCCACATCGGCGCCGCGTAGGCCTCCCGGCGCCGGCCCACGCACGACGAGCCCGACATTGGAGTTGTGTCGCACCACCCAGGCTCCGACCTTCTCGGCAGCGACGCACGCAGCCACGGTGGCCGGAACCACCACGAGAACCAAATCCGACATCTCCAACGCGGCCTGACCTACCTCGCTGGGATGACGTGGCACGTCGCAGACCACGAGTCCGCCGGAACTGCGACCTGCGTCCAGCACGGCGCGAACGGCGGTCACTGTCGGACCGTCGATCTCGCGGCGACTGCTCGCCAGAACCCTCAGGAACTTTCCCTTTGCCGGCAGGGCATCGCGCAGCGCATCCGGGGCCAGCCGCCCGCCCTCGACGGTCAGTGCACCCCAACGCAATCCGGGGGTCGTCTCGATGCCCAACAGCACATCAGCGCCGGAGCCGAGTGCGTCGACGTCCACCAGTAACGTCGGGACGTGACGTGCCGCCGACGTCAACGCGACAGCCGCAGCTGTTGCCGAGGCTCCGCCGCCACCACAACCACCCACCACGCTCACGACGGTGCCGTCACCACTCACGTCTACGTGGTCGGCCAGAACTGCGACCAGTGCGTTCTCCTCTTCCGGCAAGGACAGAACGCTGTCGGCTCCGATCGCGGTGGCGCTCTTCCAGTCGTCGACGGTCGGTGTGCCGTCGCACACGAGGAACACTCGCGTTCGTTTAGGGGAACGAGTCAGAGCATCCCGCGCAGCCGACGCGTCCAACACGACCGCCGAGGCCCGGTTCCACTGTTGCCGGGAAACGGGATGCTCGGCCTCGTCCAGACAGCGATCCACCGCGGCAGCGACGCGGCGCACGCTCGCGAGGACCTTCGCGTCGTCGACGAGAACCAGAATGGGAGCCCCGGTTTCCCGAGAGTTGATCGTCGTGTTCATGACTGCAGAGCCTGAACGAGCACCGGCACCGAAAACAGTGGGTCGAGAGAGCCTGTGGACAACTGGGAAGTTGTGGAGAAACAGGCCTGAGACAGAGGACGACCCCCGCCAATGGGGGGAGGAGGCGGGGGCCGTCTGAGTTCAGCCCCGGGGGGTCGGGCTGAACTAGTTCGAACGAATCGAACAGCAACGATCTTACACCCGCCATTGGCGAGAAATGCAAGCCTGAGCTGCACTGAACTGCTGTTTTTCGCCGAAAGAGGACGCTTGCCGAGGAGCACACGAACCGCCTGTCGGACTATCCTCATTCCTGTGACCGACAAGCCTGCGAACGGACTGAATACCGGGCGGACAGCCGCTTTCTTCGATTTGGACAAAACGATCATCGCGAAGTCGAGCACCCTGGCGTTCAGCAAGCCATTCTTCGCCCAGGGTCTGATCAATCGACGCTCGGTTCTCAAGAGCAGCTATGCGCAATTCCTGTTTCTTCTGTCCGGCGCCGATCACGATCAGATGGAGCGCATGCGCGAGCACCTGACTGCGATGTGCGCGGGCTGGGACGTGGAACAGGTGAAGGCCATCGTCGCGGAGACTCTGCACGACATCGTCGACCCACTCGTCTTTGCCGAGGCGGCCGATCTGATCGCAGATCACAAGCTGCGTGGACACGACGTCATCGTGGTGTCGGCGTCGGGCGAGGAGATCGTCGCGCCGATCGCCCGCGCCCTCGGCGCCACCCATTCCGTCGCGACGTCGATGAGGGAAGAATACGGCCACTACACCGGCGAGGTCGACTTCTACTGCTACGGTCCGGGCAAGGTCGAAGCGATGGAAAAACTCGCCGCGGAATACGGCTACGACCTCGCCGCCAGTTACGCCTACTCCGACTCGGTGACCGATTTGCCCATGCTCGAGGCGGTCGGACATCCCACCGCAGTCAACCCCGATCGTGCATTACGCAAGGAAGCGGCCGTAAACGGTTGGCCCATACTGACTTTCTCGAACCCGGTCTCGCTTCGCGCGCGATTGTCGGCCCAGTCCACGACGACGGTCGCCACAACTGCAGCGGTGGGAATCGCAGCTCTGGTGGCCGGCGCCATGACCTTCGGGCTACTGCGTCGGAAACGCTGAAATCCAATGCCCACAAACAAAAATTGGTACTTGCTGTGAGCCCGGACACAGGGTACAAAGGAGTTACGGAAGAACGGAAGGCCAGGAACGGCTCGGAAGAGAAGGACCGTTTCCCCAACCGAAATTCCTAGCACGGGCACTAGGGCACCCACGCGGAGCACAAGCCACTATAAGGGCAGAAGCGTTGTGGGCCTGCGAGATTCGTTCAATTTGAGCGAGGACCCCGCACCGGTTGCGGGGACGACCTCAGAAAGTGCGATCCCTCGCCGAGGCCACCCACACAACCCACCGAGCACGCTTGGTAACGAGTAGTCCGTGCTGACGGGCGGCGAAGTCGATTTATCGGCAGCGCCGCCCGTTCGTTATGTGCCGGCCCCGCCCTGTTGCAGACTATCCAGTCGCCGCGTCGGCGATCGAAGTCGCTTCTCGCGCACCGGCTTCGAGAGCTCCGCAGCACAAGATCACCCAACTGCCGACACCCGCTGGATTTCCCGAAGCGAATCCAGCCGCGCCGTCCGTGTACGCCTGCGGCCGCCGAAGCCAACTGACCTCGGGGACTCCCAGATTGTGCGGATCCAACCCGGACGAGACCGCAACCAGACGCGAAGCCGCACGTGCAACAATGCCGTCAGCGGTGCCGAACGGGCTCAGCGCCAAGAGTTCTCCGTGCACGACGGCCGCCAGAACCGGCGCCGGTGCACTGGTTCCGCCGGTAACGAGTTGCGCGAGAGCGTCCAACCGCTCCCCCACTCCGCGATCCGAACGTGGCCGCCCCAGTTGATCCGCGTCCTCGACGAGGTCTGCCGCGGCCAGCAGGTGCAGCCGGGCCAAAGCCTGCAGCGGGGCGCGCTTCCACGTCGACTCCATGAGGGGAAGACTGTCGCCGTCCAGAGCCTGAGCCACGCGCAGAGCACCCGCGAGAATCGGATCACCGGCCATGCCCTCGGCCGGCAATTCGGTGGTGCCACCGGCCAGCGATGCGGAAGCTCGCGCAGCGCGAACCGCGGCTTCGGCGGCAGTGGTGGGCCAACCGCGACGGTTGGTCTTGTGCCGATGAACCTCACCCAGAGCGTCGCGCGCATGATCGGCGGCGGCGCGTACGCCTGGAAGATCGACGAGGGGCTGCAAGGGGTCCGTCACGATCAACGACGGTACCCTTGCAGCCCCTCTGCGGACTTGCCTACCTACCTGTTGCGTCAGCTTCCCAGCGTGATGGACCCGCCGGGAATCGCGTCGAGCAACTTGCGGGTGTAGTCCTGTTGCGGATTGCCGAACACGTCGTCGATCGGTGCCGATTCGACGATCGAGCCACGCGACATCACCAACACGTTGTCCGCGATCTGACGAACCACGGCCAGGTCGTGCGTGATGAAGAGGTACGTCAACCCGAACTCTGCCTGCAGGTCGTTGAGCAGGGTCAAGATCTGATCCTGCACGAGCACGTCGAGAGCGGAGACCGCCTCGTCGCAGATCACGACCTCCGGTTGCAGTGCCAACGCTCGCGCAATTGCGACGCGCTGACGCTGTCCGCCGGAGAGCTCGTTCGGGAACCGTCGCATGACCGACTGGGGCAGACCGACCTTGTCGAGAAGTTCGCGGACGCGAGCCTCCCGTTCTGCTTTGGTCCCGACCTTGTGGGTACGCAGCGGCTCTTCGATCGTGCGGTAGATCGAGTACATCGGGTCGAGCGTGCCGTAAGGGTTCTGGAAGATCGGCTGCACTCGACGACGGAACGCAAAGGTTTCCTTCGCTCCGAGTTTGGACACGTCCTGACCGTCGAAGACCACGTTGCCTGCGGTGGGCTCGAGCAAGCCGAGAACCATCTGCGCGACCGTCGACTTACCGGAACCCGATTCGCCGACGATTGCAGTCGTGGTTCCGCGGCGGACCTTGAAGGACACGTCGTTCACGGCTGTGAAGTCGGTGGTCTTGCGGAAACCCTTGCGCAGCTTGAACACCTTGGTCAGATGATCGACGACAAGAACGTCGTCGGTCGCCTTGCCGAAGGACTCTGCCGCACTTTCCTCGGCCTTCACCGCTTCGGCGACCTCTTCCGCCTGTTCGCGAATCTCGGCGCGTGCCACTGATGAGCTGAGCCGCTTCGACGCCAACGACGGCGCAGCAGCGACCAGCTTCTGCGTGTACGGATGCTGCGGGCGCTTCAGAATCTCCAGCGCCGGACCGGATTCGACGATACGACCCCTGCTCATCACGATCAGATGCTCGGCGCGCTCGGCGGCCAAGCCCAGATCGTGAGTGATGAGCAGAACGGCGGTGCCGAGTTCCGTTGTCAGACCGTCTAGGTGATCGAGGATCTGACGCTGGACCGTGACGTCGAGCGCCGACGTCGGCTCGTCCGCGATCAGGAGCTTCGGACGAGCGGACAACCCGATCGCGATGAGTGCGCGCTGACGCATACCGCCCGAGAACTCGTGCGGGTACTGCCCCAACCGGCTCTCGGCCTCCGCGAGTCCTGCCTCCTCGAGCAGTTCCGCAGCCCGAACCTTGGCTGCCTTGCCCTTGGCGATCCCGTTGGCGGCCAGTGCTTCCTCGATCTGGAAGCCCACTTTCCACACGGGATTCAGATTCGACATCGGGTCCTGCGGAACCAAACCGATCTGGCTTCCCCGGATGTGGACGAAGTCCTTCTCCGAGACCTTCGAGATGTCCTTGCCGTCGAAGATGATCTCGCCTGCCGTCACCTTGCCGGTGCCGGGAAGCAGATTGATGATCGAGTGTGCGGTAGTGGACTTACCCGAACCCGATTCGCCGACGATCGCGACAGTCTGACCCGGGTAGACGGTCAGGCTGACGCCTCGAACTGCCGGAACCGGACCGGAATTGGACTGGAAAGACACCTCGAGATCACGAATCTCGAGCAACGGAGTTTCCTCCGAGGTGAGAGTTTCCTTGGTGGTCATCGTGCTCACCGCTTCCGCGACTTGGGATCGAGGGCGTCGCGCAGAGCGTCACCCATCATGATGAATCCGAGAACGGTGATCGCCAAAGCCGTTGCCGGGTAGAACAGAATGGTCGAACCCTGACGCAGCGTCACCTGAGCGTTGCTGATGTCGCCGCCCCACGAAACCTCGGTGGACGGAAGACCGATACCGAGGAAGGACAGCGTCGCCTCGGCAACGATGTACGTACCGAGCGAGATGGTGGCGACCACGATGATGGGCGCCAACGAGTTCGGGATGACGTGGCGGATCAGTGTCTTGAGCTTCGAGACACCCAACGCTTCCGAGGCCATGACGTAATCGTTGTTCTTCGCCGAGATCACCGCGCCTCGAGCGATTCTTGCCATCTGCGGCCAGCCGAAGAGCGCCAGCACGCCGACGACGGTCCAGATGGTGCGATCGGTGAACAGCTGCATCAGGACGATGGCAGCCAGGATCAGCGGGATGCCGAAGAAGATGTCGGCGACACGGGAGAGGATCGAATCGGTCCATCCGCCGTAGAAACCGGACAGCGCGCCGAAGATCACGCCGATCACCAGCACCGACGCCGTGACACCGACGCCCACGAGTACGGATGCGCGAGCACCGTAGATGGTGCGCGAGTACACGTCACAGCCCTGGCGGTCGAAACCGAACCAGTGCCCTGAGGTCGGCCCCTGCATGCTGTAGGTCAGGTCGCAGAACCGCGGATCGGTGCTCGTGAACAAGCTCGGAAACGCTGCGATGACGATGACCGCGAGGATGATGATCGTCGAGATGATGAACAGGGGGCGCTTGCGTAGGTCGCGCCACGCATCGGTCCACATGCTGGTCGGCGCCTGATCGAGTTTGACGGCGTCCGTCTCCCCCGGTGCCGCAACTTCGGGCGGTGCCACGAAATGACTTTGCCGGACTGCGCGTCCGGTCTTCACGGTCTCAGACATAGCGGATCCTCGGATCGAGCGCGGCGTACAAGAGGTCGACGAGCAGATTCGCGATCAGGTAGATCACGATCAGGATGGTGACGAACGAAACCACCGTCGGCGCTTCACCTCTGGTCACGGCCTGGTAGATCGTGCCACCGACGCCGTTGATGTTGAAGATGCCCTCGGTGACGATGGCGCCGCCCATCAACGTTGCGAGGTCGGCACCCAGGAACGTGACCACGGGGATCAGCGAGTTGCGCAACACGTGCACGCGAACCACTCGTCCACGGGAAAGTCCCTTGGCGGTAGCGGTGCGGACGTAATCGGCAGTCAGATTCTCCGCCACGGACGTTCGGGTCAGTCGCAGTACGTACGCAAACGAGACCGAACCGAGAACCAGGGCAGGGAGCAGGAGATTGGTGAAGCTGGTGTTGCCACCGACCGTCGGCGGGACGATGCCCCATTTGACGCCGATGAAGAACTGAGCCAGGAAGCCGATCACGAAGATCGGGATGGCGATGAGAACGAGGCTGAACAGCAGGACGGTGCTGTCGAAGAATCCGCCCTTACGCAGGCCCGCGATGAGGCCGAAGCCGACACCGAAGACCGTCTCGACGATCAGTGCCATGAAGGCAAGTTTCATCGTGATCGGAAATGCCTGTGCCAGAACTTCACTGACAGGTCGTCCGGAGAACGACGTGCCGAAGTCCAGCGTGAAGATGCCCTTCAGGTACAGCAGGTACTGCTGATAGAAGGGGAGATCGAGGTGGTAGCGCTCCCGAAGCTGTGCTGCCACAGCCGGACTGAGCGCCTTGTCGCCCGCCAACGCGGCAATCGGATCACCGGGAAGCAGGAAGACCATGGCGTAGATCAGAAGAGTGGCCCCGAGAAAAACCGGGATCATTTGAAGCACTCGGCGACCGATGTACCAGAGCATCGGATCACCTCCTTGTCGATGATCGTGTACGTCAGCGGACAGTCCGGTGTGAACACGAGTTCGGGACGGCAGGCAGGGCGCCTGCCGCCCCGAACTCACGTTTCAGATGCGGATCGTTCTACGCGTCAGTTCTTTTCGATGTCTTCGTAGACCGGAACACCGTTCCAGCTGATGGTCACGTTGGAAACGTTCTCCGACCATCCACTGGCAGCGTTGCGGTACCACGTCGGAACTGCGGGCAGGTCCTTGAGCAGGACTTCCTGGGCCTGATCGAGCAGTTCCTGAGCCTTCGCCTGATCGGTCTGGCCGGCCGATTCGCGCAGGAGGCGGTCGAACTCGGGGTTGGAGTAGTCACCGTCGTTGGAGCTGCCGCCGGTCTGGTAGTTCTGCGCCAGGAAGCCGTACTGCTGCGGGTAGTCGCCCTGCCAACCGGAGCGGAAAGAGCTCTGGATGGTGCGGTCGGTGGCTTCGGTGCGGATCTGAGCGAAGGTGGCGTACTGCTTGCCCTTCGCGTCGATACCGAGGGTGTTGCGGATGCTGTTCGCCGTGGCATCGACCCATTCCTGGTGTCCGCCGTCGGAGTTGTAGGCGATCTCGAAGCTGCCGGACCACGGTGCGATGGCGTCGGCCTTGGCCCAAGCAGCCTTGGCCGCCTCGGGATCGAACTTCACGTTGCTGTTACCGGTCAGCGAGTCGTTCCAGCCCTTGATTGCGGGGCTGGTGAAGTCGAGTGCAGGCGTCCTGGTCTTGTTGAAGATCTGCTGGGTGATCTGATCGCGGTTGATCGCCATCGAGATCGCCTGACGGCGGAGCATGCCCTCTTCGCCGCTGAAGTGCGGCAGGCGACCCGGGATCGTGAACGTCTCGATGGTTGCCGACGGCTGGTTGACGGTGCGTCCGGGCAGGTCCGACTCGAAGGTCGTGACGGCGCTCGGAGGAACCTGGTCGAGAACGTCGACGTTGTTGGCCAGGAGATCGGTGTACGCCGTGTCGAGGCTGTTGTACATGATGAAGTCGACGCCGGCGTTCTTCGGCTTACGGTTGCCGTTGTAGTCCGGGTTCACGACGGTGTCGATGCGGACGTTGTGCTGCCACGCGCCGGTTCCGTCGAGCTTGTACGGGCCGTTGCCGATCGGGTTCTCACCGAAGGCGGTCATGTCCTTGAACGCGACCTCGGGCAGCGGGTAGTACGCCGTGAAGCCGAGGCGATCGGGGAACGCCGACTCGGGCTGCTTGAGTTCGATGGTGAAGGTGGAGTCGTCCACAACCTTCAGACCCGACATGGTCTGTGCCGTCGGAACCTCGGCGGCAACTTCGTCGTAGCCCTTGATCGGATCGAAGAACGATGCCTGAAGCTGAGCGTTGGTGGAGAGGGCTCCGTAGTTCCACGCGTCGACGAACGACTTCGCGGTGACGGGGGTGCCGTCCGTGAATGTCCAGCCGTCCTTGAGCTTGACGGTGAAGTTCTGACCGTCGGTGCTCTCGATGGACTCGGCAACCTCGTTCTCCGTACCGCCGTCTGCGGTGTACGAAACGAGACCGGAGAACAGTGAGTCGAGGACGCGGCCGCCCATGTTCTCACTCGTGTTCGTGGGGATCAACGGGTTCTGAGGCTCGCCCGCCCAGGCGTTGACGACGCCACTGGACGATCCGCCCGACGAATCGCCGGACGAACATGCCGTGATCAGCACTGCCGTCATTCCGAGCGCGACCGCGCCGGTCGCTATGCGTGAGATACGCAAAGGAATTCCTTCCACATCTAAGTGACCCCGAGCATGCTCGCGGCCTGCCGACAGCCGTAACTGCCGGCGTCGTGTCGCCTACAACTGAAAGTGAACGTGACTTCGAGTTGCGGTCGAATAATGGTTTGACAATAGACACATCGAACCCGAAGCGCGCACCGCACCCATTGTTGGAAAATTGGGGGTAATTGAATTCGGACACATTCATTCGTCGGCGGAAGTGACCACCCGTCGCATCGATTCGACCGATCGTCGCAGGACAACGGGTTGCAACGTGATGCAACGGTGCGTTTGAGCGAGCTTGTGACTACCCTCACACGGAGTCAGAAAAGTGTCGATCAATGTGGAAAGAAGGCCGTCAGCCATGACAAGCGCAGCCGAAACAGACGTCCCCCAGGCATATCCGCCGAGCGCAGAGTTCGCTGCGGCCGCCAACGCGGGACCGGAGTTGCAGGCTGCCGCAGATACCGACCGCCTCGCTTTCTGGGCGAATCAGGCTGAGCGCCTTCACTGGCACGAGAAATGGACCGACGTCCTCGACTGGACCGACGCCCCCGTCGCCAAGTGGTTCGTCGGCGGCAAACTCAACGTCGCCTACAACTGCGTCGACCGCCACGTCCTCGCCGGCAACGGCGACCGCGTCGCCATTGCATTCGAAGGCGAACCAGGCGATTCCCGGAATCTGACCTACAACGACCTCCTCGCCGAAGTCAGCCGCGCCGCAAACACTTTCACCGACCTCGGCCTCGTCGCCGGTGACCGCGTCGCGATCTACATGCCGATGATCCCCGAAGCGATCGTCACCATGCTCGCCTGCGCCCGCCTCGGACTGACCCACTCGGTCGTCTTCGCCGGATTCTCCGCCACCGCCCTACGCTCACGCATCGACGACGCCCAAGCCAAGCTCGTCGTCACCGTCGACGGCCAGTGGCGACGCGGCGCCGCAGCACCCATCAAAACAGCGGTCGACGAATCCGTCGCCGGAGCCGACTCCGTCCAGAACGTGTTGGTGGTCAACCGGACCGGCATCGACGTCGAGTGGACCGACGGCCGCGACCTGTGGTGGCACGAGACCGTCGCGCAGGCCTCGCCCGAGCACGAAGCGCAGGCCTTCGACGCCGAACATCCCCTGTTCATCCTCTACACCTCCGGCACCACCGGTAAGCCCAAGGGCATCATCCACACCTCCGGCGGCTATCTCACCCAGGCGTCGTACACCCACCACAACGTCTTCGATCACAAAGCGGGACAAGACGTCTACTGGTGCACCGCCGACATCGGCTGGGTCACCGGACACTCCTACATCGTCTACGGCCCCCTCTCCAACGGCGTCACCCAGGTCGTCTACGAAGGCACCCCCAACTCCCCGAACGAGCACCGCCACTTCGACATCATCGAGAAGTACGGCGTCTCCATCTACTACACCGCACCCACCCTCGTGCGCACGTTCATGAAGTGGGGCCGGGAAATTCCCGACGCCCACGACCTGTCCTCGATCCGTTTGCTCGGATCTGTGGGTGAGCCCATCAACCCCGAAGCGTGGCGCTGGTTCCGCGACGTCATCGGCGGCAACAAGGCCCCCATCGTCGACACCTGGTGGCAGACCGAGACCGGCGCGATCATGATCTCCCCGCTGCCCGGTATCACCGCCACCAAGCCCGGATCCGCGATGGCACCACTGCCGGGCATTTCCGCGAAGATCGTCGACGACGACGCCAAGCCCCTCGGCCCCGGCGGCAACGGTTACCTCGTCCTCGACGAGCCGTGGCCGGCGATGCTCCGCGGCATCTGGGGCGACATGGACCGCTACCGCGACACCTACTGGTCCCGCTACGCCGAAGAAGGCTGGTACTTCGCCGGTGACGGCGCCAAGTACGACGACGACGGCGCCCTCTGGGTCCTCGGCCGCGTCGACGACGTCATGAACGTCTCCGGTCACCGCATCTCCACCTCCGAGGTGGAGTCAGCACTGGTCAACCATCACGGAGTCGCCGAAGCTGCCGTCGTCGGTGCCGCGGACGAGACCACCGGACAGGGCATCGTCGCGTTCGTCATCCTGCGCGAAGGCGTCGAGAACACCGGCGACGTTCTGATCGCCGAGCTCAAGGCGCAGGTCTCCACCGACATCAGCCCCATCGCCAAGCCGCGTCAGATCACGATCGTGCCGGAACTGCCAAAAACCCGATCCGGCAAGATCATGCGCCGCCTCCTGCGCGACGTCGCCGAAGGCCGCGACCTCGGAGACACCTCAACCCTGGTCGACCCCAAGGTATTCGACGCAATCCGCGGCAAGTAAGGCCTTCGGCCCCCGTGCGCCTTTCTGGTAGTCCCCACTACCGGAAAGGCGCACAGGGGCGGAGCCCCTCTCGCAACTTCACTTCCTCTTTCGACGTCAGCCAGGACTCCTCGGCCACGCGAATGTCTGCGGCAACCCGCTTGTGCAGAGATTTTCCGCGCGAGGAGAGAAACACGCGTACCTTCCGGCGATCGTCCTCACCGACCTCCCGATAGATCAGCGCAAGCGAGACCAACTTGTCCGCAACTCGCGTCAGCGTCGGAGCCGGTGTTCCCGTTCGATCGCGCAGCTCAGCCATCGTCAGCCCCTCGGTCGACGCCAGGGCTTCGAGCGTCATCCAGTGATCGAGAGTGAGATTCTCAGCCGCCAGCGCTTTCTCCGCCGCTGCCGCGGCCATTCGAGCCGCTCGGACCAGCGTGGTCGTCAGCGAAGCATCAAGAATTCCGGAGTCACTTTTTCCCACTGATCGCTCCCCCGCTGTTGCGTACTTCACACTTCTCGGGCAATACTTTCAAATGAAATGATAGTAACCCAGGCCAGGCCGCTGACTTCCGATTCCGGCGGCGACGCATGAGCGCTACCGGCGCGCTCGAACGCGCGCGCAGCGCCGTGTGGCGCCTGGGCATGGTGCTTCCCCTCCAAGGGCCGGCCGGACTGTTCGGTCCGTCGTGTGAGGCGATCAGCGAATTGGCCGCCCGCGATCTCAACAACTCCGGCGGCGTACTGGGACGCGAAGTCCAGATCGAAGTGATCGACGGCGGCGCTTCGCCGGGCGTCGTCGCAGCCCGCGTGCAACAGCTACTCGACGCAGGTGACATCGACGCCGTGAGCGGTTGGCACATCTCCTCGGTCCGCCACGCACTCGCACCGGTGGTCGCAGGCCGTATTCCGTACTCGTACACCTCGCTCTACGAGGGCGGCGAGGTCAGACCAGGAATCTACTGTTCAGGCGAAACACCACGACAGCAGATCGCGCCGGCACTGAAGTGGCTGCGCGACAACGTCGGAGCGCGCAAGTGGTTCGTCGTCGGCGACGACTACATCTGGCCTCACAGCTCGCTCGGGGCCGTGAGGCAATTCGCCACCGAACTCGACCTCACCCTGGTCGGCGGTTCGTTTGTCGATCTGGGGCGCGGCAACATGAAGCAGTTGGTCGAGACCGTCTCGAACTCCGGTTGCGACGGCGTGATCATGCTCCTCGTCGGACAGGACGCCGTCGACTTCAACCGAGCCTTCGGCCGCCGAGGCCTCGACGAGTCGATGATCCGGTTCAGCCCGTTGATGGAAGAAAACATGCTGCTCGCAAGCGGCCCCCGCGCAACCCGGAACCTGTTTGCCTCGGCAGCGTACTTCCGCTCGATGGTCGACGGTAACTCCATGGACCTGCTTGGGCGCTACATCGCACTGCACGGCGCGCACGCCCCGGCACTGAACAACGCTGCCGAGTCGTGTTACGAAGGGATACATACCCTTTCGGCCCTGGTTCGACGCGCCGACAGCACCCACCCGCACGCCCTGGACGCCGTCGTCGAAGGCGCCGCGTACGACGGGCCTCGCGGAACCGTCGAGTTTCGCGATCGCGTTGCACGACAGAAGATTCAGCTGGCCGTCGCGGACGGACTCGACTTCTCGATCATCGCCACCCTCTGAAACCTTCCCCTGAGATCCACCTCTTGACTTCTGTGGCGCGCATCACTTAGTTTCATTTGGAATCATTTCATTTGAAAGTAACCCGTCCCGAAAGTAACCGGAGGTGCCCGATGGGCAGTGTTGGTTTGCTTTACGTGGGAGCCGTCCTCTTCGTCAACGGACTGATGCTGCTCGGCACAGTTCCCGTTCGATCCGCCTCGGTCCTCAATCTCTTCGTCGGCGCACTTCAATGCGTCGTCCCCACCGTTTTGTTGATTCAGGCACAGGGAGATTCGAGCGCCGTCCTGGCGGCCTCAGGCCTCTACCTGTTCGGATTCACCTACCTCTACGTGGGAATCAGCAATCTCGCCGGCTTCGAACCGGAAGGAATCGGGTGGTTCTCACTGTTCGTCGCGTGCGCCGCGCTCGTGTACTCCTTCCTCTCGTTCACGGTGAGCAACGACCCCGTCTTCGGGGTCATCTGGCTCGCATGGGCAGCACTGTGGACGCTGTTCTTCCTGGTACTCGGCCTCGGCCGTGAGAACCTCAGCCGCTTCACCGGCTGGGCAGCAGTCCTGCTGAGCCAGCCCACCTGCACAGTTCCCGCCTTTCTGATCCTGACCGACAACTTCCACACCACACCCGCGGTAGCCGCCGGCTGGGCCGGAGCGCTTCTGGTTCTCCTCGGTCTGGCCAAGATCCTCGCCGCACCCAAAGCCGCAGTTCCCCAGACTCATCCAGTCTTCAACTGATCCACACAACCAAGGAGTGAAAGACAATGCGACACGGTGACATCTCCTCGAGCAACGACACGGTCGGCGTAGCAGTAGTCAACTACAAGATGCCCCGCCTGCACGATCGCGCCGGAGTTCTCGAGAACGCGCGCAAGATCGCCGACATGATGATCGGCATGAAGACCGGACTCCCCGGAATGGATCTGGTGGTATTCCCCGAATACTCCACGCAGGGAATCATGTACAACGAAGAGGAGATGTATGCGACAGCGGCAACCATCCCCGGTGACGAGACCGCAATCTTTTCCGCCGCTTGCCGCGAGGCCGATACCTGGGGAATCTTCTCCATCACCGGTGAACAGCACGAAGACCACCCGAACAAGCCGCCGTACAACACGTTGATTCTCATCGACAACAAGGGCGAAATCGTTCAGAAGTACCGAAAGATCCTGCCCTGGTGCCCCATCGAAGGTTGGTACCCCGGCGACACCACGTACGTATCCGAGGGTCCCAAGGGCCTGAAGATCTCACTCATCATCTGCGACGACGGCAACTACCCGGAGATCTGGCGTGACTGCGCGATGAAGGGTGCAGAGCTCATCGTCCGCTGCCAGGGCTACATGTACCCCGCCAAGGACCAGCAGGTGATGATGTCCAAGGCAATGGCCTGGGCCAACAATTGTTATGTGGCAGTTGCCAATGCAGCCGGATTCGACGGCGTCTACTCCTACTTCGGACACTCCGCGATCATCGGATTCGACGGTCGGACGCTGGGTGAGACCGGCGAGGAGGAATACGGAATCCAGTACGCGCAGTTGTCCGTCTCAGCCATTCGCGACGCACGCGAGAACGATCAGTCCCAGAACCACATCTTCAAGCTCCTCCACCGCGGATACTCCGGTGTCCACGCAGCAGGTGACGGAGACAAGGGCGTCGCGGACTGCCCGTTCGAGTTCTACAAGCTGTGGGTCACCGATGCCCAGAAGGCTCAGGAACGCGTCGAGGCCATCACCCGAGACACAGTGGGCGTAGCGGACTGCCGCGTCGGAAACCTGCCGGTCGAGAAGACAATCGAAGTTTAAGGATCTCGCTGTGCCGTATATCACCGACATGCTCCATGACCGGAACAGTGCAGCACCACCACCGGCCGAGGAACGATCCGAACCCGTACCGGTCGGGGCCTTCGACGCTCGCAATCTCTCGAAAGCCCTCAGTTCCAAGATCGTCGGACAACAGGCCGCCGTCGACGCAGTGGTTCGGGCGATTTCGATCGCGCATGTCGGTGCCACGGATCCGACGCGTCCGCTCGCCAACATCCTTCTGGTCGGCCCCACCGGCGTCGGCAAGACGGAGTTGGTGCGGCGCGTGGCCGCGGAACTCCGGTCCGGGCCCGACGATCTGTGCCGCATCGACATGAATGCTCTTGCTCAAGAGCATTATGCGGCGTCGTTCTCCGGGGCTCCGCCTGGGTACGCCGGCAGCAAGGAGTCCTTCACACTGTTCGACAAGAACACCGTCGAGGGCGATCCGTACACCCCCGGAATCGTCCTGTTCGACGAAGTGGAGAAGGCCGACCCCACCGTTCTACGTGCGCTCCTGCAGGTCCTCGACAACGGCGAACTCCGGTTGGCGAACGGTCAGCAGAAGATCTCGTTCCGCAACAGCTACGTGTTCCTGACCTCGAATCTCGGTTCTGCTGCGGTGGCGGAACGTCGACGGTCCCGGGTGCGGCAGCTCGCCGATCGCGTCCGGATCGATCGACCACACCATGGTCACCACTTGGTGCAGCGCGCTCTCGAGAAGTTCTTCGACCCCGAGTTCTTCAACCGCATCGACGAAACCGTGATCCTCGACGAGTTCGACGAACAGACCGCAGAACAAGTGACCCGGCTCGAGATCGAACTGATCACGACTCGGTTGGCCAGGAGAGGCGTCGATGTCGACGTGGACGACAGCGCCGTCGCTCTGTTGCAACGGCGCGGATTCGATCCGGTGTACGGAGCACGTGGCCTGCGCCGGACCATCCGAAACGTCTTGGCCGACCCGGTGGCCGCCGCCGTTCTCGACCTGCGACCGGTCGGGACGCAGCCACTCGCCTTGCAGGCGCGGGCAGTTGGTGATCAGATACAGGTAAAGAAAGTCCCATGAGTGCTCGCTCACGTTGCGGATCGAATCCGCAACGTGGGCGACACATTTCAAACATGTCCGCGTAACGCCACCTCCCTAGGTTGGGTGCCTGCACCACAAAGTGCACATGCACAGGCACCCAGGGGAAGTGACGTCATGACAGCAGTGAACGAGCAGGTGTCCGCCGGCGCACCGGACAGGGCAGATCTCGGTGAGAACGCCGCACTGAAGGAGACTCTGGAGGACTACACCCTCCGATTTGCGCCACGCAGCTACCGCAAATGGGGAACCGGCGTCGTCGCGACCTCCGCGCTCGGCGGAATCGCGTATCTCGCAGACTTCTCGATCGGCGCCAACATCGGCATCTCGTACGGCACCGGTAACGCATTGCTGGGCATCGCCGTGTTTGCCGTCGTCATCATGGCCACCGGCTTCCCACTCGCCTACTACGCCGCGCGATACAACATCGACCTCGATTTGATCACGCGCGGAAGCGGTTTCGGCTACTACGGCTCCGTGGTCACCAACGTCATCTTCGCGACGTTCACCTTCATCTTCTTCGCGCTCGAAGGTTCCATCATGGCCCAGGGTTTGAAACTGGGGCTCGGGATCCCACTCTCGATCGGCTACGCGGTCTCGACCCTGATGGTCATTCCACTGGTCATCTACGGAATGAAAGCTCTGGCAAAGCTCCAAGTGTGGACGACGCCTCTGTGGCTCGTCATGATGGTGCTGCCGTTCCTGTATCTGCTGTTCAAGCACCCAGATTCGGTGAGCGCGTTCTTCGCCTTCGGCGGTGAGGACGGCGCAAACGGCAAGGGCGTCAACTTCGGATCGGTGATGCTGGCCGCGGGTGTCTGCCTGTCGCTGATCGCACAGATCGCCGAGCAGATCGACTACCTACGCTTCATGCCGCCCAAGACGCCGGAGAACACCCGTCGTTGGTGGGCTGCAGTAATTCTCGCGGGGCCCGGCTGGGTCATCTTCGGCGCGTTCAAGCAGATCGTCGGACTGTTCCTCGCGGTGTACATCATCGCGAACGTCGTCGACGGATCTTCGATCGCCAACCAGCCCGTGCACCAGTTTCTCGAGATCTACCAGGACATGATGCCGCACTGGCTGGCCATGACCCTTGCCGTGATCCTCGTGGTCATCAGCCAGATCAAGATCAACGTCACCAACGCGTACTCCGGCTCACTGGCCTGGACCAACTCGTACACCCGCGTCACCAAGACCTACCCGGGACGCATGATCTTCGTTCTGGTCAACCTGGCGATCGCACTGATCTTGATGGAAGCCAACATGTTCGACTTCCTCAACACGATCCTGGGCTTCTACGCCAACTGCGGTATCGCCTGGGTCGTGGTCGTCGCCTCCGACATCGCGATCAACAAGTACTGGTTGAAGCTCTCCCCGAAGGTCCCCGAGTTCCGACGCGGGATGCTCTACGACGTCAACCCTGTCGGCTTCGTGTCGATGCTGCTGGCCGCGGGCATTTCGATCCTGGTGTTCTTCGGCGCATTCGGTTCGGCGATCAAGCCGTTCTCCCCGATCGTCGCGATCGTCATCGCACTGGTGATGCCGCCGGTCCTCGCCGTCGCCACCAAGGGCAAGTACTACCTGCGGCGCACCGACGACGGCATCGATCTGCCGATGTTCGACGAGTACGGGAACCCCTCGGGTGAAACGCTTCTGTGCTGCGTCAGCGGCATCGAGTTCGAGCGACCCGACATGCTCGCGTCGAACGTTCCCGGCCCCAACGGCGAGAAGCAGTACATCAGTTCCTTGGCCTTGAGCACCGACAAGACCGGTGAGCACGTCCTGCCTGCTCAGCTTCCCTGACAACTGCTGTGCGCCTTTATTAACCGCCGGGGGTTAATAAAGGCGCACAGCAGGGTCATGCCCCTACATCGTCTAGCGACTCACCCTTTGTCTCGCGCATGACCAGCAGCGCAACAAAAGTCAGCGTCGCCGCCACGAGGAGGTAGATGCCGACCCAGCCGACGCCGTAGTTCTTCGCGAGGTAGACGGCGATGAACGGCGCCACCGCAGCGCCCAGAATGCTGGCGGTGTTGTACGCGATTCCCGAGCCCGTGTAGCGGACGTTGGTCGGGAAGAGTTCCGGGAGAACGGCACTCATCGGCCCAAAGGTCAGGCCCATGAGCAGCATGCCCACGATGAGGAACGCCAACATACGACCGTCGTTCATTCCGTCCGGTTCGAGGAACACGCCGAAGGTCAAGCCGAACACCATGATCAGGCCGGTGATGATCAGCAGTGTGATACGACGCCCGTAGCGGTCGGCGAGCCAACCCGAGACCGGCACGGCGGCAGCGAAGAACACGACTGCGATGAGCTGCAGGACAAGGAAATCGGTGTACTTGAAGCCGGCGCCGGTTCCGCCGTCGGCCGCCGTCTTGCCGGTTCCGTGGCTGAGCACCCAGGTGGTCATGATGTAGAAAAGCGTGTACGTCGCGAGCATCACGAACGTACCGATGATCAGCTGACGCCAGCTGGTCTTGAATACCTCGGCGACCGGGGTCTTGACCTTCTCGCCGCGCTCGACTGCACGCGCGAACACCGGAGTCTCTTCGAGCTTGAGCCTGACGTACAGGCCGATCATCACCATGATTGCGCTGAGCAGGAACGGAATTCGCCATCCCCAGCTCAGGAAGGCCCCTTCGAGGTCCGGGCTGGAATTGTCATGGTTCATGAACAGCGTGATGATCAGGAACAGTCCGTTGGCCATGAAGAAGCCGATGGGTGCACCGAGCTGCGGCCACATCGCCGCCCACGCCCGCTTGCCTTCCTTGGCCGTCTCGGTCGCGAGCAGAGCCGCGCCCGACCATTCGCCGCCGAGCCCGAGGCCCTGGCAGAAACGCATGAGCGCCAACAACGCCGGGGCCAGCAGACCGATCTGGTGATAAGTGGGCAGCAGTCCGATGAGGAAGGTCGCGATGCCCATCGTCAGCAGCGAGCCGACCAGAGTTGCCTTGCGTCCGACGCGGTCACCGAAGTGCCCGAAGAGAATCGAGCCGAGGGGACGGGCGACAAACGCGAGTCCGAACGTCGCCAACGACGCGAGAAGCGCGGTGGTGTCGTTGCCCTTCGGGAAGAACAGGTGCGGGAACACCGATACTGCCGCTGTTGCATAGATGTAGAAGTCGTAGAACTCGATGGACGTACCCACCATGCTGGCAACCACGATTCGGCTGCGCGGCACTCCGGCGACGGCATCTGCGTCGCCGCCCTCCGGCTTGGGTGGGTTCTCACTGACTGACGTGCTCAAAACATGCTCCTGCGCCGTTATACGAAAATTGTCCAATTGGTGGGATAGTGTCCCAATCAGTAGGAATTGAACACCCGCGGGGTTTTCCGGCGCAAATTCGGTTCGCTAATTCGGCTCAGCGAGCAATCCGCGATAAAATCCCGTAAAGGTGAGCCGGGAAGTCTGGTCGGCACGTGCATTCGATGCTTTACAACGTCGATCACGTTCATGTCTGTTGCATCCGAACTCGGGTGCACGAACAAAGGTCGTCCCCACGCGTGATCTCCACTTTGCGTTCCGAACTGTCCCGCTATCTCCGCACCGAAACGGTGGGCGGATCGATACTGCTCATCGCCGCTGCCGTCGCTCTGATCTGGGTGAACTCACCTTTCGGTGAGAGCTACATCGCACTGCGCGACTTCCAGATCGGCCCGTCTGCACTCCATCTGGACCTCAGCCTTGGCACCTGGGCGCAAGACGGACTGCTTGCCGTCTTCTTCTTCGTCGCCGGCCTCGAACTCAAACGCGAACTGGTGGTCGGCGAGCTCGCGGACCGCAAAGCCGCGATGCTCCCGATCATCGCGGCGTGCGGCGGCGTCCTGGTCCCCGCGATCATCGCGGCGTCCATCGGCTTCGGCACTCCAGGTATGGACAAGGGCTGGGCCATTCCCGTCGCGACGGACATCGCTTTTGCCCTCGGCGTGCTCGCTCTCACCGGATCGAAGATCCCCGCAAGCGCCCGAGTCTTCCTGCTCAGCCTGGCCGTCGTCGACGATCTGCTCGCCATCATCCTCATCGCCGTACTGTTCACCGGCTCCCTCGCGATGTTGTGGCTGCTGACCGCGGCCGCAGCCCTCGCTGTCTACGCCTACGCCCAGCACAAGCGCATCACGACGCCGTTCCTCTACGTCCCGCTGGCACTACTGACCTGGTACGCGATGCACGAAGCGGGGATACACGCCACACTCGCGGGCGTCGCGCTCGGCCTACTCACCCGTGTCAGGCGCGATCCGGACGAGGAGTACGCGCCGGGCAGCCGCCTCGAGCACCGCATTCAGCCGTACTCCGCAGGCTTCTGCGTCCCCGTCTTCGCACTGTTCGCCTCCGGTGTTCCGATCAACGCCGCGGTACTCGGCGACATTTTCACCGACCCCGTCGGGCAATCGGTTGTCGTCGGCCTTCTGGTCGGAAAGACCGTCGGAATCTTCGGAATTTCCCTGCTCGCGATCAAATTGGGCATAGCCACCAAGCCCAAGACACTGGAATTGAGAGACATGTTTGCCCTCTCAGTTCTCGGTGGCATCGGGTTCACCGTTAGCCTGCTTGTAGCAGACCTCGCATTGGACGGGGTCGGCGATGGCAGCGAGGCCGAGATAGCGAAGGCCGCAGTTCTCGTGACATCGTTGGTGGCATCGCTGATCGGATCAGCGCTGCTGTGGCGACGTGGACGAGTTCATGCGGCTCGAGACGACGCTTCCACCGCCATTGCCACGGACGCGAGAGAACTACCTGGAGAGGTCGACAAGTGAGCTTGACCAACGGAGAGAGCCAGCGCTTCACCGGAGATGGAGTACCGAACACGGTCTCGTCCATCCCTCTCACCGATGTGGACGCCCGCACGCCGGGTGAGGCCACCATCGGGGCCCTCGTCAAGGACGCGACCGCACAGGTCTCCACCCTCGTGCGCGCCGAGGTTGAACTTGCCAAGGCCGAGGTCACGGGCGAGGTCAAGAAGGGTCTGCAGGGCAGTGTCTTCTTCATCCTGGCCTTCACGGTTCTGCTGTTCAGCTCGTTCTTCTTCTTTTTCTTCCTGGCCGAGATGCTCGATACCTGGGTGCCGCGCTGGCTGGCGTTCCTCATCGTCTTCCTGATCATGGTGGTGACCACCGCGATTCTGGCGCTGCTCGGTTATCTGCGTGTGCGCAAGCTGAGGGCTCCGGAGAAGACGATCGAATCGCTCAAGCAGGCCAAGAACGTCCTTCCCGGCAGCCATGACGACGCAAAGCCGTCTGTCGATTTCAACGCGCGCCGGTAGCGAGTCTGATCGAAAGTGGCAGCCCCAGATCCATCCACCGTCAGGTTCGACGGCCCCTGGATTCACCGGGACATTCACGCCAACGGCATCCGGTTTCACGTCGTCGAGGTAGGCGACGCGGAGCCGGATGCTCCGTTGGTGGTCCTGTTGCACGGATTCGCCGATTTCTGGTGGTCCTGGCGCCATCAGTTGACGGCACTGTCGGAGCAGGGATTCCGCGTCGTCGCCATGGATCTTCGTGGGTACGGCGATTCCGACAAGCCCCCTCGCGGCTACGACGGTTGGACGCTCGCCGGTGACGTAGCCGGTCTCATTCGTGCGATGGGTTACGGCAAGGCCACGCTGATCGGTCATGCCGACGGCGGGTTGGTGTGCTGGGCGACCGCGCTCCTGCATCCACGCCTGGTGCGGTCGATCGCGTTGATCTCGTCGCCACACCCGATGGCACTCAAGAAAGCAGTCGTGCGCGACCCATATCAGCGCCGCGCGCTTTTGCCCTCGTTCCTGGCCTATCAGGTACCGCTGCGCCCGGAACGTCGGTTGACGGCCGACAACGGCGCCGAGGTGGAGCGTCTGGTTCGCTCGCGGTCCGGCCCCACCTGGCCGCAGCAACCCGAGTTCGCGGACGTGATGACCAAGATGCGGGCTGCGATCCGAATCCCGGGCGTCGCGCATTCCACGCTGGAGTACCAGCGCTGGGCCTTCCGCAGCCAGCTCCGGCCGGAGGGTCGTCGTTTCATGCGTTTGATGGATCAGGTTCTTCGCATTCCGATCGTCCAGATTCACGGCGAACTCGACCCGTACGTGCTCACCCGTACCGTGCGGCGCGACAAGCATTGGGCTCCCGGCGAGAAACTGCGCACCATTGCCGGAGTTGGTCACTACGCGCACCAGGAAGCCCCCGAGCGCGTCAACCGCGAACTCGAGGACTTCCTCCTTACGGAGAAGTGACCGCTACAGAATGCAGGCGCCTGTCGGCACCGGCGTCGACGCCGAGGCAGCCGCGTTCAACTGGCGCGATACTTCCTGGGCGGTGAGGACGAATCCGGTGTCGCTGTCGTCGACGGCAGCACCGAACACTACGCCGAGGACGCGCCCCTGATCGTCGACCATCGGCCCACCAGAGTTGCCCTGCCTGATGGATCCGCGGACGGTGTAGACCTCACGTTGAGTGGTTCCGGCCTTGTAGATGTCCGGTCCGTTCAGGTTCAGGACCTCACGAACGCGGGCTGCGCTGGCCGTGTACGGACCGCCGCCGGGGTAACCGAGCACCAACGCGTTGTCGCCGGTCTGAGCCTGCTCCGGAGCAAACGGCAGCACCGGTGCGTCCAGTCCGGGAACCGCCAGAATCGCGATGTCGACGGCGGAGTCGAAGAGAACCACCTGCGCGGGCAGCGCGCCCTCCATGGTGTCCACCGTGATGCTCTCGGTTCCGGCAACCACGTGTGCGTTGGTCATGACGCGTTCGGGAGCGACGATGAATCCGGATCCCTCGAGCGCGCGCTGGCAACTCGGTGCGACGCCGTTGATGCGTAGAACACTCGGACGCAACTGCGCCGCCAACGGACTGGCCAGAACGCTCGCGTCGGGTGCTTCGACCTCGGTGATGGGCGTGCGCCCGAACGGGCCGATGACGTCCGGCAGGCCGGAGGTGTCGAGCAACGCCGAAAACTCCGTCGGGATGCGGCGCAGCCACTGCGGCGCCAGTTCGTCCACGCTGGCGAGAACATCCGAACCACGAACAGCGGCGGCAATATTCGGCTGCGACGAAGAAGTGAGCGGAATCGCGAGCAACCACGCCGCGACCACGACGGCCACCGCCTGTAGACCCGCACCGATGACACTGTCGACGGATCGCGCCGTCGGACTGTGCATTCCGCTGCGCGCCGCGCGTCCGAGCACCATGCCGGCGACTTCGCCAATGATGACCAACACCACGATCAGCGAGATGCCCGCGAGGATGCGCAGCTTGCCTTCGGTGACGTGCACGAGCAGGTGTGGCGCCAACAGAATTCCGGCGACGGCACCGAGGATCACGCCGACGAACGCCAACGCCGACGCCACCGCACCCTGACGCCATCCGGACGTGGCCGCGATGAGGGCGACCAGAACGATGGCGATGTCCACCCAACGAGATCCTGTCATCGCGGCACCGCCGAATCCTCGACACCTTCACCGAACTCGGACAGCGCTGTGTCCAGGTCTCTCACGTCCTCGTAGTTCCACGGAATCTCCCAGCCCGACACCGTGAACAGCGCCGCGAGGATTCCTGCTGTGAACCCCCAGACCAGCATGCCGTCGGCGCGGAACGCCGGGCCCTGGTATCCGAGGGGATGGCGAACCTGAAACCGGTTGTCGGGGTCGAGCAACGTGCGCAGCGGCACCCTGGCCACCCGTCCGACCTCGCCCTCGTCCTGAATCCCCACCGTCGTCGGCTGCTCCCAGTAGCCGAGCACCGGCGTCACGTCGAAACCCGACGGCGGGATGAAGATCTCCGGCAGCACGGTGAGCGGCTGAACTCCGCTCGGATCGAGCCCGGTCTCCTCCTGCGCTTCACGCAGCGCGGTGCCGATGGGGCCGTCGTCGCCCGGATCGGCGGCGCCGCCCGGGAATGCGACCTGTCCGCTGTGCTGACGCATCGTCGACGCGCGTTGGGTCAGCAACACGTCTGCGCCCTCCGGCAAGCCGCCGACGGCGAGAGGGTCTGCCTCACGCGGTCCGCCGAAGAGCACGAGCACCGCGGCCGGACGCGTCACGGTCCCGCGCGGCGCGCGACGCTCGAGGACGGGGTTGATCCGGTGTGGATCGGTGGGCTCGGTGCTGGCGACAGCTCGCAACCACTCGGGAACCGGTGTGCTCATACGACGACTCCCAGATATTGCGCCGCAGCGGCGGCGATTTCGTCCGCACTGCGGAAAGGTTGAGGCAAGACCTTGGCGACTGTTCCATCCGCGCGCACGAGCACCGACACCGGCAGCACCGGCGGTGCGCCCACTGCGATCCGTACCTTGCCGTCACCGTCCTGGACGCCAGGCAAACGCACCGAGTAGTCGATGAGTCGCGTCAAAGCGTTCTCCTGATTCGGATCCGAATGCACCGTCAGAACATTGATGCTGCCCTCGGCGCGCTCCGCGAATTCCTGAAGGTACGGAAGCTCTTCGGCGCATGGCGCGCACCAGTACGCCCACAAGTTGAGCAGAGTCGGTTTTCCGCCGACCGCTGCGGCAAGGTCGACGGGCCGACCGTCTGACACGCAGTCGAGGGTGATTCCGGCCAGCGCCGAGCCGGCCGGAGCTTCGCCCGTCGGAGTCGGACAGGGAGCCAGTGAGGCCTGGCTACGGAGTTGATCGAGCGATTCCGACGACGGAGTGAACGTCGGCGGCTGATACGCGGACGACGACGGACCCGTGGACGTGGGCGTCGTGTCGTCTCCCCCGCGCGGCCAGATCGCCACGACGAGAGCCGCGACGACCACGAGCGCAGCGAGAGACCATCTTCCAGCACTTGTCATCGGCGATCACAACCCTGCCAGGGCGAGCAGATGGTCGGTCTCGGGGCCTTTCACCAGGGCCGCGGCCTCGGTTTTGTCGGTCGGGCCGAGTCCGTACGACGGGCAGTCCTTGGCGAGAACGCACACCCCGCACGCGGGCTTGCGCGCGTGGCAGACCCGTCGGCCGTGAAAGATCACGCGGTGCGAGAGCAGTGTCCATTCCTTACGTTCGATCAGTGCCCCGACGGCGTGTTCCACCTTGACGGCATCTTCTTCCTCGGTCCACTTCCACCGGCGCACGAGCCGACCGAAGTGGGTGTCGACGGTGATTCCCGGGATGTCGAAGGCATTGCCCAGCACGACGTTCGCGGTCTTGCGTCCGATGCCTGGGAGTTTCACCAGATCTTCGAGCTTGTTCGGGACCTGACCGTCGTGGCGTTCGAGTAGCGCCTGACCGAGTCCGATCAACGACGTCGTCTTGTTCCGGTAGAAGCCGGTGGAGCGGATGTACTCCTCGAGTTCGGTCCGATCGGCTTCCGCGTATGCCTTCGCGTCGGGATAGCGGGCGAAGAGCGCCGGCGTGACCATGTTGACGCGGACGTCAGTGCATTGCGCCGACAGGATTGTCGCCACTGCCAGTTCCAACGGAGTCGTGAAGTCGAGTTCGCAATACACGTGCGGGAAAGCCACAGCGAGCTCGCGATTCATCCGACGCGCCCGGCGTACCAATCCGAGGTGTGATTCTTCCTTCCGCGCACCCCCCGAACGCGGTTTCTTCCGCTGCTCTGAACTGCCTGTCGGGGTGGTCTGCACTCAGACAACTGTACGGATACGACATGAGTGGAGACTCCGTCGTGTCGATTCTGAGACCTTCGACGTGTTTACTTCCCCCTATGCAAGGACTCGCAGTAATTCTCTTTCCGCTACTGCTGATGCTCTTTGCCCTGGCGATGGAACGAGTCGAAGGGCGATTGCGTCGGCTCTCGGTTCAAGAGCACGAAGTAGAAGACTTCCTCGATCAGGCAAGTCACGACGACGTCGCCCGCCTGGCAAGCGATGGGTTTCCCCATGCGTTCGCTCGCTTCCACCGGAAGCGGAAGGGCCGTCAGTCGGAGGCTCCCGAGAGCGCCAGCCTGGGCGAAATCCGGACACAACGGGCAAGTTGACGGCCATACAAAGTAGTCACCGCAGCGGATTCCGGAAGAATTTTCGGCTCTTACGTGGCATCAATCACTCGTCGCGAGCTATCGGGACGTAGACTTCGATGCCGTACCTGTTGCATTGAACACAGATTGCATTGGACACAGTGTCTCACTCATGAGGGCTGAGCCTGTGTACGACGGTTTGTGCGCAGCGCGGGTACAAAGATAGTTAGCGCAAAAATGACACCACAAACGAACAAATCCCAACAAGGAGCGCACGTGGACGACGTCCTGGCAAGAGCCGGCATCTTCCAAGGAGTCGAGCCCTCAGCGGTAGCGGCGCTGACAAAGCAGCTGCAGCCCGTCGACTTCCCCCGTGGACATGTCATCTTCAACGAAGGTGAACCCGGTGACCGCCTGTACATCATCGTGTCCGGCAAGGTGAAGATCGGTCGACGCTCACCCGACGGTCGCGAGAACCTACTGACGATCATGGGCCCGTCCGACATGTTCGGCGAACTGTCCATCTTCGACCCCGGCCCCCGCACCTCGACGGCTACGACCGTCACCGAGGTTCGCGCCGTGAGCATGGACCGCGACGCTCTCAAGGCATGGATCCAGCAGCGCCCCGAGATCGCCGAGCAGCTGCTGCGCGTTCTCGCCCGCCGACTGCGTCGTACCAACAACACCCTGGCCGACCTGATCTTCACGGACGTTCCCGGCCGTGTGGCCAAGGCGCTCCTGCAGCTCGCGCAGCGCTTCGGCACTCAGGAAGGTGGCGCCCTGCGCGTCACTCACGACCTCACGCAGGAAGAGATCGCCCAGCTCGTCGGCGCTTCCCGCGAGACCGTCAACAAGGCGCTCGCCGATTTCGCACACCGCGGATGGCTGCGCCTCGAAGGCAAGAGCGTTCTGATCTCGGATTCCGAGCGTCTGGCTCGTCGCGCCCGCTAGTTTCTTCCTTCTCGACTCTTTCGGCCGCTCCCACTTCGTTGGGGGCGGCCGAAGTCATTCCCTGGACTCTTGTTGTACCTATCGGTACAGTATGTACCGATAGGTACACATCCGATCGAGAGGCCACGCAATGACCGTCCGAGCACCGATTCCGCCCTTCACCCACGAAACCGCCGTCCAGAAGGTCCGCCTCGCCGAGGACGGATGGAACTCACGCGATCCGCACAAGGTGTCGCTGGCCTACACGCCGGACAGTTGGTGGCGCAATCGGTCGACGTTCGTCACCGGCCGATCCGAAATCGTCGAACTTCTGACCGAGAAGTGGACCCGCGAGCTGGACTACCGGCTGATCAAAGAGTTGTGGGCACACGGCGACGACCGCATCGCCGTGCGATTCGCGTACGAGTGGCACGATCACGACGGGCAGTGGTTCCGCTCCTACGGCAACGAGAACTGGGAATTCGACGCGGACGGCCTCATGCACCACCGTCATGCCAGCATCAACGACGTCCCCATCGCGGAGTCCGAACGAAAGTTCTTCTGGGATTCGACCGGACCACGCCCGCAAGATCATCCAGGCCTGAGCGAGTTGGGTCTGTGATGAAAGGATGAATCCATGGCCAGACAGGTAGCTGAACGCTCGGACACGATCCCCGCCCTCGCGAACGTGTTTCGAACCTACGGGTTCGACGGAGCAAGCCTGGCGGTCATCACCGAACACACCGGTTTGGGCAAAGGCAGTCTCTACAACTTCTTCCCACGCGGGAAGGAAGAGATGGCCGAGGCCGTACTCGACGAGGTCGACGGATGGTTTCGCACCGAAGTCTTCGAACCGCTTCGAGCAGAGTCGGTTCCACCGCGGCAGCGCATCCAGAGCATGTTCGCTACCGTCGCCGACTACTTTCGGTCAGGGCAACGCATTTGCCTGTTCGGCGCATTTGCACTCGGTGAAGAGCGAAACCGCTTCGGCGCCAAGGTGCGAACCTACTTCGACGAATGGACCGCGGCGCTCGAGGCGGCACTCGTGGGAGCCGAAGATTCCACCGGACTCGCCGAAGAAGCCGTGGCCGGAATCCAAGGCGCAATAGTGATGTCCCGAGCCCTGGACGACGGTGCCTTATACAGCCGAGTGACGACGCGACTCGAAGATCGACTGGTACAGGCACTCCAGCCGTAACGCATACCGCACGACCACAAAGGCATTTGTGCCGCGGCATGCACCTGGCATGCTCGAAAAGGTATGCACAAGAGGAAAGGAACCCATGCCCTCGTCCGAGACGGTGATCGCATCCACAGCTTCGGGGAAGATCCGCGGTCTAAAGCGTGACGGTTCCTACTACTTCGGTGCGATCCCCTACGCCCGCGCACCGCGCTTCGAGAAGCCGCGGCCGGCGGGACCGTTCTCCGACGTCTTCGACGCCACAGCGCTTGGAACGGTCTTCCCCCAACCACCTTCACGGCTCGAGCGCATCATGGGGCCACCGCTCCCCGAACCGGAGCAGAGCGAGGACAGCTTCACCGTCACCGTCACAACCCCGTCGCTGACCGGTCATCGCCCGGTGATGGTCTGGCTTCACGGTGGCGGTTACTCCAGTGGCGGCGGCTCCCTCCCCTGGTACGACGGCGGCGCTTTGTCAGCCGAGGGCGACGTCGTCGTGGTGTCGGTCAACTACCGCGTCGGCGTGCTCGGATATCTCCTCCTCGACGGCGTGAGCGAAGGCAATCTCGGGGTCCACGATCAGATCGCAGCGCTCGAGTGGGTGCGCGAGAACATCGAGGCATTCGGCGGCGACCCAGACTCGGTCACCGTGTTCGGGCAGTCGGCCGGCGCTCATTCGATCGTAAATCTGTTGAGCAGTAACAACTCTCGAACTCTGTTCCATCGAGCAATTCTGCAGAGCACCCCACGGCCGGACCTCAACTTCACGCAGGCTGCCGCGATCGAGAACGGTGAAACATTTACCCGACTGCTCGACGGAGATCCTCGGACCGCGCCACTCTCCCGCATTCTCGACGCATTCCGCAGCACCGCAATCGAGTTCAGCCGGCGGTCCCCTAACGTCGTGCAACCGCCCTTCGCACCGATTTCCGAACTGGATCCGGTGATCCGAACTTTCGAAACAGCGCCGGACGTCATCGTGGGATACACCCGCGACGAGGGATCCGCTTTCGTGCGCGACGTGGCGGGAGTACCCGATCCCGAACGCGTCGCCGAAAAGGCACTGACACAGAACATGTTTGCCGAACCGGCGATGGAGCTGGCCGACGCCTTCACAGCGGCCGGCGCGTCGGTGTACACGTATCGCTTCGACTGGGCACCGACGGACGACGTCTTCGGAGCCACTCACTGCATCGAACTACCCTTCATGTTGGGAACCGAGCAGTCCTGGAAGAGCTCACCGATGCTGGGCAGCAGCGACTGGCAGAGCATCGACGCACTGGGCCGTCGGATACGCCGGCACTGGACGTCGTTTGCGCACACGGGAAGTCCGGACAGCAGCGAAACCTGGGAGAAGTACACCTCGGCCCAACCGATCGGAATCACCTTCTTCTGAGCAACTTCGGGCGCCTACCCACTCGCGGCAATCCCGTCTAGGATTGCTCCATGGACATGCCCAAGCTCCTCGACGGGCGACTAAAACTCCGCCATCTCCTGCTCGTCGACGCATTGAGCCGTCAGGGCAGCGTGGTCGGCGCCGCTGCCGCACTTCACATCACACAACCCGTCGCGACCCGCAGTCTGCACGACATCGAGTCCATTCTCGGTGTCTCGCTCTTCGACCGCGGGCCACGCGGAATCACCCCGACCATTTTCGGCGAGGCCTTCACAACTCATGCGCGGGCCGTGATCGCGCAGCTGACCGAAGCCGGGCGGCACGTCGTCGAACTTGCCGACGCCAATCGCGGAACCGTCATCGTGGGAACACATCTCGCCGGATCCAACGTGCTGCTTCCCGGCGCTATCGCACGCCTGAAGGTTCACCACCCGCTGCTCACCGTCATCGTGCGCGAAGGTACGCCCGAACAGTTGCTCACCGATCTGGAAGCGGGCCGAATCGACCTGATCGTCGGCCGGCTCACCTCACCTACCGATGACACCGCGACAAGACGGAACCTCTACGCGGAGTCCGTCGAACTCGTCACCCGTGTGGATCACCCGCTCGCTCACCGCGAGGACGTCCAACTCGAAGAACTACGCGGCTTCCCCTGGATCCTTCCCGGGGTCGAGACAGTGCTCCGCCGCGAGCTCGAGGAGTTCTTCGCCCGCAACGGCCTGCCGTTGCCCGAAAACCGCGTCGAGGCAACCTCTTTCCTCACCGTGCGCCAGCTGCTGGTCGAGACCGACATGATCGCGGTCCTACCGAGCCTCATCCCCCGCGACGACGCGCGCTTGACCACCCTGTCCATCACACTCGATCCGATCGGGCACAGCGTCGGCATCACCTCGTCGGCGACTCGCACGTCGAGCCCGTCCGCGCAGGCCCTGATCGCGACGCTGGAGTCCTTTGCAGCTGAGCTCATGCGACCGTGAAACGCCGATCGGCCCGTTCCCCCGCGCGGGGGAACGGGCCGATGTCGGATCAATCCAGTACTCAGGCGTTTTCGGAGACGCGAATCTCCTCGTGTTCCAAGCCCCGCGACGAATCGGGGACAATCTTGAACAGTGCGATGGCGCCGACCAGGCTGATTGTGCATATCGAGGCGAGGTACCAGGTGACGCCTACCGAAGACCCGGTGGCGTCCAGCAGTGCGGTGGCGATCATCGGCGCCAGTCCACCGCCGAGAATCGCACCACTCTGAAGGATCAGAGACGAACCGGAGTAGCGGACCTTGGCCGGGAAGGTATCGGCGATGATGCTGCCCTGAACGCAGTGGGTGACCGGCACGATCAGACCCATACCCAGGAACGCGATGACAGCGACCACTTTGTTCTCGGTGTTCAGTAGCGGGAAGAACACGATGCACCACAACAGGATTGCGGCAGATCCGCCGATGAACATGTGTCGACGCCCGTACTTGTCAGCGATCTTGGTCCAGAACGGGATGGAAAGGAACCACAGGACTGCGGCCGCGGTCACGCTGAGCACCAGGAATTGCTTGTCGTAGCCCAGATGTTGAGTTCCGTACGACAGGGTGAACACCATGAAGGCGTACGCCACGGCGGAGTTCGCCAAGCACGCGGCAAGCGTGAGAGACAAACGGGGGAAGCCGACCTTGAGCGACTCACGCAGCGGGAAGCGGACTATTTCGCCCTTCTCCATGATCCCGGCGAATGACGGCGACTCGGTGACGCGCAGGCGAATCACCAGACCGATCGCCACCAGAACGAAGCTGAGCAGGAACGGGATTCGCCAACCCCACGAAGCGAATGCCGAGTCCGACATCACGGCGTTGGTCGTCAGGAAGATGCCGTTGGCGAGAACCAGTCCGGCGGGTGTGCCCATCTGCGGGAAACCTGCATAACGATTCTTCTGCCCTGCCGGCGCGTGCTCCATCGACATGAGTGTCGCACCGGCGCCTTCACCGCCCAGACCGATGCCCTGAACGACGCGCATGGCCACCAGGAGGACGGGCGCCCAGAATCCGATGGAATCGTAGTTCGGGATGAGGCCGATGAGTGTGGACCCGACGCCCATCATCACCAGGGAGACCACGAGTGTGGCCTTGCGCCCGATCCGGTCACCGAAGTGCCCGAACACGAGCCCACCTACCGGCCGTGCGATGAATCCGACGGCGAAGGTGCTGAAGGCAGCCAGCGTGCCGGCCGTGGGGCTCAGGCTCGGAAAGAATTGTTTGTTGAAGATCAGCGCGGCGGCTGTGCCGTAGAGGAAGAAGTCGTACCATTCGAGAGTTGTGCCGGCCAGAGTTGCCATGGCAACTCGGCTACGGGCAGCTTTCTCCGGCAACGGCTTTCCGTCACTCGTTGTGCTGTTGGATATCTTGTCTGACATCGCGGAACCTATCGATTGGATGGGGCAGGCGGACGATGAAATCTGTAGTCACCGACCCCGTCTTCGGGATTGTCGGCATCACGAGCGTCGTCGATCGTTGTGTCTGGAATTGTGCTCGCTCGAGACATGACTCACAAATGCCGAAATCACCGTCCGCCATACCGGAAAGGGTATAGCCGGGGTCTCAGACGAGACCCAGGAAGCGTTCGGCATTCCCCCGCGAAATCAGTTGGCGCGCAGTATCGTCCAAGAACTCACTCTTGCGAACCACCTCACCGACCGGACGCTCCCCCAAGGGGTACGGGTAATCACTACCCACCATCACACGGTCCACCCCCACCGTGTCCACCAGCAGTCGCAGTGCGCGCTCGTCGAAGACGACGGAATCCACGTAGAACCTACCCAGGTAATGCGAAGGCGGGAACTCCGACGTACCGATGATGTCGTTGCGGCCGTGCCAGGCGTTTTCCATCCGGCCCAACCAGAACGCGAAAGATCCACCACCGTGCGCAAATCCGATCTTGAGACGATCGTCGATCTTGTCGAACACCCCACCGAGAATCAGCGCGAGTATCGACAGATGCGTTTCGGCCGGCATCGCGGTGAGCCACTGCGCCATCCAGCGATCGAGGCGCGGAGAGTTGGCCATGTCCCACGGGTGCACGAATACCGGCACGTCAAGCGACGCACAGTGCTGGAGAAACGTCACCACGCCCTCGCTGTCGAGGTCCAGATCGCCCACATGATTGCCGATCTCGACACCGCGGTGCCCGTTCGCGATGCACCGCTCGAGCTCACGGCACGCTGCGTCGGTGTCTTGCAGAGGCACCTGGCAGAACGGAATCAACCGATCCTTCGCCGGCTCCACGATCTCGAGCGCGAGGTCGTTGAAGATCCGTGCGATGCGACTTGCCTGCTCGCCGCTTCGGCCGTAATTGAAGAATGCCGGCGTCGGCGAGACGACCTGCGTGTGCACGCCGTCGGCATCCATGTCCCGAAGCCGCACCTCGGCGTCCCAGGCATCGGACTGGATGCGGCGGAACTCCTTGGTGCCCATCATGATCATGGCTTCGGTCTCCGACTCGACCTTCAGCCACGGCGCTTGCGGCCCCGCGTCTTCGGTCAGATCCGGCCACCCGTTGGGCACGTAGTGGGTGTGGATGTCGATCAGGTTGCTCATCACTCAGCCCTTGCCGGGATGGAGGGTGCCGCACTTGTCACACGTGCGGGCTTCTTCGCTCTCGTAGAACTTGACGAACACCGGCGGAAGGTCGGCCACGATGTCGCGCACCTGAAGTTCGACCTCGTGAATCTTGTGATCGCATTCGAGGCAGTACCACTGGAACTTCTCGAGCGTGCCTTCCTTGCGGACGCGTTCGATGACCAGGCCGATGGAGCCCGCCGTGGGACGCTGCGGCGAATGCGGAATGTCTCCCGGCAGCAACCAGGTTTCGCCCTCACGAATGTCGACACGCTGAGGACCGTCCTCGGTCATGACGTTGACGTGGATGTCGCCTTCGAGCTGGTAGAACCACTCCTCGTACGGATCGAGGTGGTAGTCGGTCCGCTGGTTCGGTCCGCCGACGACCTGCACGATGAAGTCGTCTCCGAGCGCCATCGTCTGATTGTTGACAGGCGGCTGCAGCAGGTGGCGGTTGTCGTCGATCCACTTCTTGAAGTCGATGACGGGAGGAATCGTGGTCATGATGCATTCTCCGTATCTTCGGACGCTGAGCGCTTGGAGGCGGGCACGTACGCCACGCCGGAAATTTCGATGAGCAGATGCGGGTGGGGCAGTTGGTGAACAGCCACAGTCGTTCTCGTCGGACCGTTTTCGTCGAACAGTTCGGCGTACACCTCGTTGTATCCACCGAAGTCGTTCATGGACACCAGGTAGGAGGTGACCTGAACCAGATCACTGAGTTCTCCACCCACTTCGGCGAGGATTGCCGCGATGTTTTCGATGACGGCACGCGTCTGCGCCCGAATGTCGAGCGCCGTCGTCCCCATCTCGTCGACCTCGACGCCGACAAACGTGTTGTCGGGTCGACGCGAACTGGTCCCGGAGACATAGACGAAATCGCCGACCACCTTGACGTGGGGGAACTTTCCGCGCGGCTTCGCCAGCTTCTCGATGACCTGCGCCCCACTCATCGCTTCACACCTTTCACCGTGACGGTTCCGAGTCCGTCGATCGTGCACTGTGCGACGCCCTCGTCGAGTCGCACAGCTGCTGTGGCGGCACCGGCCAGAATTACCTGACCGGCGCGCAACGGAATTCGGCGTCGGCGGGCGATGTCGAGCAGTGCATGCAAAGCGCGCGCCGGATCGCCGAGAATGGCCGACGTGGAACCGACTACCGTCTCGCCGCCGACCTCCATACGTACGGAACGGTCTTCGACGTTCTGTAGCGGCAGCCACCGCCCGATCACATACCCGGCAGCGCTGGTGTTGTCAGCGACGACGTCGGTGTAGGTGAAGCGGAAGTCGCGATAGCGCGAGTCGATGATCTCCATTGCGGGAGCCAGTGCATCGACGCAGGTTTCGATGTCGACGTTCGGATCGTCGAGATCGACGTCCTTCGACAGACGGTATGCCACTTCGGGTTCGATCTTGGGATGAATGAACTTCCTCAGGTCGACTTCGCCGCCGTTGCTCACGCACATCGCGTCGGTCAACTGACCGACGATCACTTCGGAGACGCCCATCTGCGCCATCTTCGCCTGGCTTGTGAAGCCGAGCTTGATACCCACAATCGATTCGCCACGGCTGGTTCGTCGTTCGAGGAGTTCGTTCTGGATCCGGTAGGCCTCGTCGATGTCGATGGTGTATTCGTCGGCGAGGCTCGGGGTGTCGGTGCGAGTCTGCGCAGCGTCGTCGAGGCGACGCGCGAGCGCGGATACGGTGTCTTCGGGGGCTGTCATCACGCCTCGCTCATTTCTGGAAAACTTTTGCGGTTTCGATGTTCACAGTTGCACACATACATTCGTCGGTTCGGTGTAGAAGTGCAGCGAGGACTCGCCACCCTCACGTCCGATACCGGACAGGCCCATACCGCCGAAGGGAGATCGCAGTTCGCGGGTGAACCACGTGTTGACCCAGGAGATTCCGACGTTCATCTTCTGCGCGACGCGGTGTCCACGGCGCAGGTCGTTGGTCCACACAGAGGCAGCGAGGCCGTACTCGGTGTCGTTTGCCAAGGCGATCGCCTCGGCTTCGGTCTCGAACGGAATGAGTGCTGCAACGGGTCCGAAGATCTCCTCGCGCACGACGCGATCCTTGTTGGTCAAGCCAGTCCACAGGGTGGGTTCGATCCACGATCCGCCCGACAGTTCCTGTCCGAGGTCCGGAATACCGCCGCCGGTCAGCACTTTCGCGCCTTCCTGCTCGGCGATCTCGAAGTAGCCGAGAACCTTCTTCCGGTGCGCCTGCGAAATGAGCGGTCCAGTCGTCGTTGCATCGAGCGTCGGGTCGCCCAGACGCAATCCTGCTGCCCGCTCGACGAGTCCACCGGCGATGTCGTCGAAAATACTGCGGTGCACGTACACCCGTTCGGTGCACAGGCAGACCTGGCCGGTGTTGGTGAACACCGACTTGGTCAGACCCGTCAACGCTTCGTCGATGTCGACGTCGTCGAAGACGATCGCGGCGTTCTTGCCACCGAGTTCGAACGAGACCGGACGGACTCGCGGCGCAACGGTTTTCATGACATGGGAACCGGTTGCCGAAGATCCGGTGAAGGTGACACCGTCGATGCCGGGGTGCGTGGTGAGGAACTCGCCGGCGGAGTTCGCTCCGAACCCGTGGACGACGTTGTAGACACCGGCAGGCAGGCCGACTTCTTCGAGTACCTCGGCAAGCAACGACGCCGTCGCTGGGGTTTCCTCGGAGGGCTTGACCACCACGGAGTTCCCGCACGCGAGCGCGGGCGCTACCTTCCAGGTCAGGAGAAGCAGCGGCAGGTTCCAGGGAACGATGACGGCGACGACGCCGAGCGGCTTGCGGATCGCGTAGTTCAACGCCTGCTTGCCACCCGCGAGATCCGTGACAAACGATTCCTGTCCGGCCGCGGCGACGATGTCGGCGAAAGTGCGGAAGTTCGTCAGGGCGCGCGCGACGTCGAGTTCGCGTGCCTGTGTGATCGGCTTGCCGGTGTCCGCCATTTCTGCGGCGACGAACTCTTCGAATCGCTCCTCGATCCGGTCGGCGGCGCGTCGCAGCAGAGCCGTCCGCTCACGGACCGGCGTATCGGCCCAACCGTTGTCCAGAGCACGTCTGGCAGAGGTCACGGCCCGATCGACCAGGGCCTTGTCGGCCTCGTGGACCCGGGCGAGAACACGGCCCGTTGCTGGGTCGACCTGATCGAAGCTCGACGACTCGTCGGGTTCGACATAGGAGCCGTCCACGTAATTGCGGATCCATCCGTCGCATTGTGAGGTCATGGACTAACTATTGGCCCGTGACCCATATCAAACAAATGCAAAAACTGCCGCCAGCTATACCTCGATCGGCATAGATGGCGGCAGTTCGGCTACACAACTCAGCTCATCATGTCGGCGCCGAGCGCCTCAGCGGCGCAGATACGCCAACTGCACGTTGACGGATTTCTCCGCCACCGGCCACAGCTTCGGGTCCACGTCGGAGTAGACGTGCTCGACAACCTCGCGCACCGATGCCGACTCCCCCAACGTCGTCAGAGCGTCCCGCACCTGGGCTAGACGCTCCTCGCGGTGAGCAAGGTACTGCTGCGAAATCGCCTGCAGATCGGGCAGGTCCGGACCGTGCCCGGGAAGAACCGTCAGTCCTTCGCCGAGTGCGGCCAACGACCGCAGTGATGTGAGGTAATCCCCCAGATCGCCGTCGGAGTCGTCCAGAACTGCGGTGCCGCGGCCGAGAATGGTGTCGCCCGTCAGCACGCTCGCATCGTTCTCGATGACTATCGACACCGAGTCAGCGGTGTGTCCCGGAGTCGCGAGGATCCGCAGCTTCAGACCCGCCACCTCGATCACTTCACCGTCGACAAGCGCCGAAGCACCCCCGCGTAGAAAAGTGGGGTCGACGGAACGCACCGGAGCCGAGGTCAATTCATGGAAACGGTCCACCCCGCCGGTGTGGTCGTAGTGCCGGTGCGTGATCAAGGTCAGCGCAACCGGACCGATACCAGCGACACGTTGCAGGTGTTCCTCGTCGTTGTCGCCCGGATCGACGACAACACACTCGACGCTGCCGGGAGCATGCAGAATCCAGGTGTTCGTACCGTCCAGCGTCATCATGCCCGGATTGTTTTCGAGCAAGACCGAAGCGATGTCGGTGACGCGGCGAAGCTGCGCGTAGGCGGGATGGACCGTCGACATCAGCGAACTTCGACGATCAGTTCCACCTCGACCGGAGAGCCGAGGGGAAGCTCTGCCACGCCGACTGCCGAACGAGCATGGATACCGGCGTCGCCGAGCACCTCACCGAGGAATTCGGAAGCGCCGTTGATCACGCCGGGCTGACCGGTGAATCCTTCGGCGGATGCCACGAAGCCGACAACCTTGACAACGCGAACGACGTTGTCGATGCCGACCAGGGCGTCGATGGCAGCGAGAGCGTTGAGCGCGCAGGTGCGAGCCGCAGCCTTGGCGTCGTCATCCGACACGCCCGCACCGAGCTTGCCGGTCAGCGCCAGTTTTCCGTCGACGAACGGGAGCTGACCCGACGTGTACACGTGGTTGCCGCTGCGAACCGCGGGAACGTACGCAGCAACGGGTGCCGCGACGGCGGGAAGTGCAATGCCCAGTTCGGCGAGACGCTCCGACCAGGTCTGTGTTGCCTCTGCCATGTGATTCAGCCCTTCGGACGCTTCATGTACGCGACGTGCTGCTCGCCCGACGCGCTCGGCAGGACTGCCACGAGTTCCCAGCCGTCGACACCCCAGTTGTCGAGAATTGCCTTCGGATTGTGGACCAGCAACGGAGTCACGGTGTATTCCCAGGAAGTTATTTCGCTCATGCGGTGAGCCTATCCCGCGTACATCTTCGGCCCCAGACTTATAGGCTCGCGGTGTGGTTGCATCCCAAGATGAGCTGAGCAGGACCTGGCCCGAGTCTGCGACGAAGGCCCGCCTGCACTTTGTGTCGGGTAAAGGCGGAACCGGTAAGTCCACGGTTGCCGCCGCGTTGGCGCTCGCGTTGGCCGAAGGCGGCAAGCGCGTTCTCCTCGTGGAAGTCGAGGGCCGCCAGGGAATCGCGCAGCTCTTCGACGTACCGCCGCTTCCACCGCAGGAGACCAAGGTCGCGGCCGCCGAAGGTGGCGGTGAAGTGATGGCTCTGGCCGTCGACATCGAGACCGCGTTCCTCGAATACCTCGAAATGTTCTACAACCTCGGCTTCGCCGGCCGGGCGATGCGTAAGTTCGGCGCCATCGAATTCGCCACCACCATCGCTCCCGGCCTTCGCGACGTTCTGCTCACCGGCAAGATCAAGGAGTGCGTCATCCGCACCGATCGAACCGGCAAACGCGTGTACGACGCCGTTGTCGTCGACGCTCCCCCGACCGGACGAATCGGCAGCTTCCTCGACGTCACCAAGGCGATGGCCGATCTCGCCAAGGGCGGCCCGGTGCACTCCCAGAGTGAAGGCGTCGTTCGGCTGCTGCACTCGCCGGAGACCGTCGTACATCTTGTTGCACTTCTCGAAGCGCTGCCCGTTCAGGAAACTGCCGACGCCGCCGCAGAACTGGCGCGCGACGACCTCAACCTCGGTGCCATCATCGTCAACCGCGCCAGCCCGAGGTTCTTGCCCGAAGACCAACTCTCCGGTGCCGCTGCCGGCGATATCGACGCGGCTTCGATCCGGTCGACACTCTCGGACGTCGGCATCGATCTGTCCGACGACGACTTCGCAGGCCTGCTCACCGAGACGATCGAGCATGCCTCGGTGCTCGAAGCTCAAGAATCCAGCGCCGAGAAGCTCCGCGAGATCGACGGGGCTCGGGTGCAACTTCCCGCACTCGCCGACGGCGTCGATCTCGGTGGGCTGTACGAGCTTGCCGAATACCTCACGGAACAGGGCGTGTGATGACCGAGACCACCGAGAACGTGACGGTCGGCAGTTCCAGGACCGGCCGACGCGCAGCTCCTGCCCTCGATATTTCGGCGATCATCAAGGACCCGACGGCCCGGATCGTGGTGTGTTGCGGCGCAGGTGGCGTCGGCAAGACCACGACGGCCGCGTCCCTGGCGTTGCGTGCAGCCGAAGAGGGCCGACGCGTAGTCGTCCTCACCATCGATCCGGCCCGCCGCCTCGCACAGGCCCTGGGTGTGGCCGAACTCGACAACACTCCGCAGCCGGTGAAGCTGGGTCCCGAGGCCACGGGCGAACTGCACGCAATGATGCTGAACATGCGTCGGACTTTCGACGAGATGGTCATCGAGCATTCGAGCCCTGAGAAGGCCGAGCAGATCCTGGCGAATCCCTTCTATCAAACCGTTGCCACATCGTTCTCCGGAACGCAGGAGTACATGGCGATGGAGAAGTTGGGGCAGCTTGCGTCGAACGACGCGTGGGATCTGGTGATCGTCGATACCCCGCCGTCGCGCAATGCGCTCGACTTCCTCGACGCCCCGCAGAGGCTCGGCACATTCCTCGACGGACGGATGATCCGGCTGCTCTCTGCACCCGGCCGTGGCCTGACCAGGCTCGTGGCCGGCGCGATGGGCTTGGCACTGAAGGGTGTCTCGACCATCGTGGGAAGCCAAATGCTTTCGGATGCATCGGCATTCGTGCAATCGCTCGACTCGATGTTCGGCGGTTTCCGTGAACGCGCAACGAAGACCTACGAGTTGCTACGTCAGCCGGGGACTCATTTCCTGGTGATCGCAGCGGCCGAACCCGACGCTCTTCGCGAGGCGGCGTTCTTCGTCGATCGCCTTGCGGGCGACTCGATGCCGTTGGCCGGTCTGGTTCTCAACCGCACGCACCCGACATTGACGGCTCTGCCTGCCGATCATGCGGTGACCGCCGCCGACAAACTGGAAGCGAAGGAAAGTGCGACCGAGGCCGAAGCCCTCACCGCAGCCGTTCTCCGCATCCATGCCCATCGGGCAGTGATCGCGAAGCGGGAGATCGCCTTGCTGAGTCGATTCACCGCAGCTCACCCGAGGGTGCCGCTGATCGGTGTTCCGTCGCTACCGTTCGAGGTCTCGGACCTCGAGGCGCTGCGCGCGGTGGGAGATCAGCTCACTCGTAAGGGCTGATCCCCCCGATCGGCCTGGATCAGACTGCTGAGTGATGCTGGCGCTGGTCTTCGAAGAACTCGGACCAGGAGTCGACGTCGGGGTGCTGCTTGAGCAGTGCACGGCGCTGACGCTCGGTCATTCCGCCCCACACACCGAACTCGACACGATTGTCGAGAGCATCTGCTCCGCACTGCATGAGGACCGGGCAGTGACGGCAGATGGTGGCCGCCTTGCGCTGCGCGGCGCCACGAACAAAAAGTTGGTCGGGGTCGACCTCGCGGCATCGTGCCTTAGTTACCCAGGCAATTCGTGCCTCGGCCTGCTCGATGTCCAAACGGCTACTCGGGGTGGCTGTGTACATTCTGGGTCCCCTCTACAAAGTCTGACCGTCGCCATAGGGCGAGCAGCGCACCATCTCAGCCGTCCCCGCGGTAGCACGGTGAAAGCTGAGACACATTCGTGATCGAGTGTTACGTCGATCACACTGATCACAATTTAGGTAAAGAACGGCCCTAACGCAAGACGCTCGGGAGCATTTTTTGGTACGGCAGTACAAAGCGCGTGTTCAGAAGGTTTTGAACACCCCCAAAACACTGAAACCGGTTCCAATGGGTGGGCACACGTACTCTGTAGATCGTGTCGATTGCAAAAACAGTGGCGAAGCTCGCCGGAAGCTCCGCATTGGCGGGTGTCCTGGTCGCAGGGGTGATGTTCCCAGTGGCGGGCGGATTCGGATTCGCGTCCAACCGCGCCGCCGATACCGTCGACAACGTCTCGGCCGAACTGGTCGAAGGCACGGTCCCCGCGGTGTCCACCATGGTCGATGCGGCAGGCAATCCCATTGCCTGGCTCTACGACCAACGACGCTTCGAAGTCCCGAGCGAGAAGATCTCCAACAACATGAAGTTGGCGATCGTCTCCATCGAGGACCGCCGGTTCCCCGACCACAAGGGCGTCGACTGGCAGGGAACGCTGCGTGCCTTCCTCACCAACACGACGACCGGTGAAGTGCAGCAGGGCGCGTCGACACTCGATCAGCAGTATGTGAAGAACTACCAACTGTTGGTCGTGGCCAAGACGGATGCCGAGCGCCGCGCTGCCATCGAGACCACCCCGGCCCGAAAGATCCGCGAGATCCGGATGGCCCTGACGCTGGACAAGGAACTCACGAAAGACGAGATCCTCACCCGGTACCTCAACCTCGTACCGTTCGGCAACGGATCCTTCGGCATCCAGGACGCCGCTCAGACCTACTTCGGCGTCGATGCCGCAGATCTGACCGTTCCCCAGTCGGCGATGCTTGCCGGCATGGTTCAGTCCAGCTCCGCACTGAACCCGTACACGAACGTCGAGGGCGTGACCGAGCGTCGTAACACCGTGCTCGACACCATGATCACGAACATTCCGGATCGTGCCGACGAGTTCCGCGCCGCCAAGGAAGAGCCCCTCGGCGTCCTGGAAACCCCCAACAACTTGCCGCGCGGCTGCATCGCTGCAGGCGATCGCGGATTCTTCTGTGACTACGCACTGAAGTACCTCTCGGACGCCGGAATCACGCGCGACCAGATCAACGAGGGTGGTTATCTCATCAAGACCACTCTCGATCCGCAGGTCCAGGCGTCCACCAAGGCCGGACTGAACGCGAACGCGAGCGCCAACCTCGACGGCATCGCGAACGTGATGAACGTGATCAGGCCGGGCCAGGATTCACACAAGGTCATCGCGATGGCCAGCAGTCGCACGTACGGTCTCAATGCCGACGCCGACGAAACCGTCCAGGCACAGCCGTACTCCCTTGCCGGTGACGGTGCGGGTTCCGTCTTCAAGATCTTCACGACGGCTGCGGCGATGGAGAAGGGCCTCGGTATCAACGCGACGCTCGACGTGCCCAAGCGATTCGAAGCCAAGGGCATGGGTAGCGGTGGTGCGGCCGGTTGCCCGGTGTCGACTTACTGCGTGGAGAACGCCGGCAACTACCCGCCGACGCTGTCCGTGACCGACGCGCTGGCACAGTCCCCCAACACCGCTTTCGTCAAGCTCATCGAGGCAACCGGCGTCACGCCGACCGTCGACATGGCCGTCCGTCTCGGCATGCGCTCGTACGCTGATCCCAACACCTCGGGCTTCGACGAGCGCAGCATGGCCGACTTCCAGAAGGAACAGAACCTCGGTTCGTTCACCCTCGGTCCCACCTGGATCAACCCACTCGAACTCTCCAACGTCGCGGCCACTCTCGCCTCGCACGGCAAGTGGTGCCCGCCGAGTCCCATCGATTCGGTCTTCGACCGCTACGGCAAGCCTGTGGCCGTCACCGAGCAGGGCTGTGAGCAGGTTGTCGAGCCCGGCTTGGCAGACACACTCGCCAACGCCATGAGCCGTGACGACGTCGGCGCCGGTACGTCTGCCGGAGCTGCAAGCAGCGCCGGATGGAGCCTGCCGATGTCGGGCAAGACGGGTACCACCGAGACCCACAAGTCCTCGGCGTTCCTCGGCTTCACCAACAACCTCGCTGCCGCTGTCTACATCTTCGGCGACTCCCCGACGCCGGGAGAGATCTGCTCTAGCCCGCTGCGCCCCTGCTACAGCGGCAACCTGTACGGCGGTACCGAACCGGCGAGATCCTGGTTCGCGGCAATGAACCCGGTCGCCAACAACTTCGGGCCCACCTCGCTGCCTCCGATCGACGAGAAGTACGCACGGGGATCGCAGAACGGCCAGGTTCCCGAGGTTGTCGGCCTGAGCCAGTCGGCGGCGACGTCGAGGTTGCAGGCGTCCGGCTTCACGGTCAATTCCGTGACCACGGCGTCCGGAGCACGCGCGGGAACGGTCACCGGAGTTTCGCCGTCCGGGTCCGCGATCCCGGGTTCGACCGTCACGATCTACATCAGTGACGGTTCCGTGAGGGCTCCGGCAGCACCCGCATCCCCGGCAGCTCCAGCAGCTCCGGCACCGGGCGCGACTCCCCCGGATGCGACTCCGCCCGGAGGTGAACCCGCACCGCCTGCGGGGACCCCGCCGAACTGACGGCCCTGAAAACTGACGGCTCTGAAAACAAGAACGGCCGCGATCTCCGAGTGACTCGGAGATCGCGGCCGTTTTCGATTCTGGTGGCGCGCTTCTACAGGCGGGACTTCACTGCTGCAGAGATACGGGCGCCATCGGCCTTGCCCTTGGCCAGCGCGCTGGCGGCCTTGATGACCTGGCCCATCTGGCGCATCCCCGGACGCTCACCGAGCTCCTCGGACACCTGAGCGAGGGCGGTGTCGACGACGTCGACAAGCTCGGCGTCGGTCAACGGCGTCGGCAGGTACTCGTCGATGATCTGAGCTTCGGCGCGCTCTTTCGCGGCAAGCTCACCGCGGCCGTTCTCGGTGTAGATCTCGGCCGATTCGCCGCGCTTCTTCGATTCCTTTGCAAGGACTTTGATGATTTCTTCGTCGGTGAGGACGCGCGCTTCCTTACCGGCTACCTCTTCGGTCTGGATGGCTGCCATGAGCATCCGAAGGGTGGCTGTACGTAGCGGATCCTTCGCCTTCATGGATGCAACCATGTCGGTTCGGAGGGTGGCTTTGAGCGATGGTGTCGTGTCGGACATGGTGGAAACGTTACGCGCTCGGCGTTTCGAGCGTGCCGATAGTTACCTCCGCCCGGACACAATTCTCTGTGGAATAGCTGTAAAAGGCGGCGAGAGCGACGCAGAAGAACGCCACACCCGTATCCTTGAGAGGTGTCTTCCCAGTTCCGCACCAATCTGACCCGCACCGCACTTGGTGCCGCGGGCGCCGCTGCACTAGGGATCGGGTACGCATCCGGCATCGAACGCAATGCATTTGCACTGCGTGAGGTGACGATGCCAGTCCTGGCGCCCGGTTCGTCGTCGCTGCGGGTCCTCCATCTCAGCGACCTGCACATGATGCCGAACCAACGGTTGAAACAGAATTGGTTGCGTGAGCTCGAAGGCCTCGACCCCGACCTCGTGGTCAACACCGGCGACAACTTGTCGCATCAGCGCAGCGTCCCGGCAGTGGTCCAGGCGCTCGGTGATCTGTTGGCTCGGCCGGGTCTGTTCGTCTTCGGCAGCAACGACTACTTCGCTCCGAAACCGAAGAACCCACTGAGCTACATCTTCAACAAGGACAAGCGCATCACCGGGGATCCCCTCCCCTGGGGCGATCTGCGGGCCGCGTTCACCGAACGTGGATGGCTGGACATGACCCACGTGCGCCGCGAGCTCGAAGTGGCCGGTATTCGCATCGCAGCCGCCGGCGTCGACGATCCGCACCTGAAGCGTGATCGCTACGACACCGTCGCCGGAACACCCAATCCCGTCGCCCAGCTCAAGCTCGGTCTGACGCACTCGCCCGAACCTCGAGTTCTCGATCGGTTCGCCGACGACGGTTACGACCTTGTGCTCGCCGGCCACACGCACGGTGGTCAGCTGTGCCTTCCGTTCTACGGCGCGTTGGTCACCAACTGCCAGATCGATCGATCCCGGGTCAAGGGGCCGTCGAAGTGGGGCGCGCACACCCAGCTGCACGTCTCCGCGGGCATCGGCACTTCGCCGTGGGCTCCGGCACGCTTCTGCTGCCGCCCCGAGGCAACTCTGTTGACTCTGGTTCCGGCCACCAGGCGCGAACCGGAGCACGTCTCCGCACACAGTTCCGCAGAGTCTCCAGCGTCAGTTCTACGCAACTGACCTGCGGATTTAATGTCAGTCGACTCGGTAATGTAAGCTAACCGAGGTTCGACACGGGGTGTGGCGCAGCTTGGTAGCGCGCTTCGTTCGGGACGAAGAGGTCGTGGGTTCAAATCCCGCCACCCCGACAGTGAAGAACAGCAATCGAGGCCCTTCCGCTCACGCGGGAGGGCCTCGATTGCGTTGACGATAAGGTGAAGCCGTGGCATCCCAACCAGACTTTGCGCACAACGACATGGCGAGCCGTAGCCGACGCGAGAAAGCCGTCGGCCTGGCCAAGTTCGCCTGGGATCGCGATATCAGTAGCGCAGAGTTGCTCGAGATGCCCGACGATCGACTGCGCAAACTCGCACGTGCGGCCGGCGCCAATCCGCCGAGCACGCGGGAGACCTGGACCATCGCGGCCGGACTGCTCGACGAGAAAGCCGTGTGGGCAGCCGCTAACCCTGACCGTCCCGAAGCTCGGCGTGAGCATCCGGACGAGAAGATCATGTGGGTGAAGAAGCCGATCGAGCCCTGGCTGTGACAGCCGAATTGAGCGCAGCTGTGACAGCCGAATTCGACGTCGTTGAGACCGCGATCGGGAAACCCGCTGATCCTCCTCTGTAGATGGCGGCCGCGGAGTGGCGCCCAGTTCGTCGAACACTGCTTCCAGGCTGCTCCATCGCTCTCGGTGCTCGTGCGGCAAGGATCTGATGACTTCGGCGGCCGCCCGCAAATTTTCTGCCAAATCGATTTCTCCTCCTTCGAGCAACCCCTTGTATCTTGTATCCAACAAGTATGGAGCGTCGACGCTCGTCAAGATCGCGAGCTTGTCCAGGAATATCTCGAGGTCACGTGCAGCCACTTGCTGATCCAGGGAATCCGAAACGGCAACGTAGTCGAAGTCGTTCTTCCACAAGGCAGTTCGAATCTCGTCCCGCTGCAGTGTGATTACGGTGCCCAAAGTTCGTGGGCGCTTGTTCCGTGCATCGAGCGCCAATACTTCATGTGCAAGCCGGAGCACATTGTCATCGGTCATCGATGCTCCGACAACTATGAGATGTCCGGTTGCCATGAGCGACTGAACGATCGAGCCCAACGGACGTCGTTCTGCGTCGTATCTGACGAAGTCTCGGCGACTCAAGACGATGCTGGCCGCGTCAGCCACATCGCCGTGCAATTTCAGTACCCACGGAACTCCCGCGCGGGCTTCTTCTCTCGGAAGTACAGCGACCGAGTTTTCGCCGTGCGCTGATTCAAATGCGCTTTCGTACAACGCATCGTAGTTGGTCGTAACCACTTTTGTGACTCGCAGAGACGCCAGAAGACAATGCGACAGCGTTGGTTTGATATCGAGACCAGTCAGCTGAACAACGCGTTCGCCGAGTTCGTTCGATCCGTCGTCCTCCGTTTTCAACTCCTTCGACAGAAGTTGCGCACGGTCGAGGACATTGAGCTCAGCGAATTCCGCGCTGCTCACACCCGGAAGTTCCTTCTGCCGAATTGCCTCAAGCAGACTGTCCCACGACGGCAATCCGGCGGGAATGCTTACTCCCGCACCCAACAACAAGGAGGCTTCACCAGCTTGGAGCCTATCTGCCAATTGCTGGACCTGCGGAGGGATGCCAGCACTCAACAGATGCCCCCGCCGAATCGATTGATACGCGGCATAATCGGCAGCATTGGCAACTACAAATGCGATGTCGAAGTCGTATTTGTCAGCACATTCCACTGCGGCCTCGATCAACGCCTTGATAACAAGGCCACGAACCATCCCCTGCCCACCCAGTCCCACCCCAAAGGTCGGCAATGCAATGAGTGGTTTTACTCGACGACCTCCAGGCTCGATATCAGCAGATGCAATCGTGTCGAGGACCTCGCGAACGCCGTCCACCAGCCGGTGCACCGATCCCCGCGAAGCGACGTTCAGCAGCCATACCGGCCGCCCTTCCTTCGGAAATGAGCGCACCCTGTTGCCCCCTGCCGGTGCGCTTTCCACTGGACTCGTGAGGCCGAGCACCGGCCACCAGTGCTCACGAGGCACGAAGTTGCCGCTCGTCGACACGACCGCCGCATCCCAGTCCACTGATTCGAGACGTCCACGGACGACAAAAACATGACCAGCACCTGCGTCATTCCCAGTCACACATACTCCCCACTAGTGCCAATACAGGTTCCGGGACAATACAGCTCACACTCCCGCTACGGTTTCGCGAGCCCAACGGTAGTCGGCCTTCCCACTGGGTGAGCGGAGGATGCTGGGCACCAGCACGATCGACCGCGGGATCTTGTACCCAGCCACGTGGGTGCGGCAGTGCTCCGACAATGATTCCGTCGCAACATCTTCGAACCCCGGTCGAACCTGCACGACAGCGGCAACCTTCTCACCGAATCGTGCGTCGGGCGCGCCCGCTACCAAAGCGTCGAAAACTGCCGGGTGAGTTTTGAGCGCCTGCTCCACTTCTTCGGGGTAGACCTTCTCGCCGCCGGAGTTGATGCACATCGAACCGCGCCCGAGCAGCACGATGGTTCCGTCGGCTTCCATCGTGCCCATGTCCCCGAGTACCGCCAGCCGCACCCCGTCGACGACAGGAAAAGTTGCAGCAGTCTTGGCGGGGTCGTCGAAGTAGGCCACGGGGACATGGCCGGCCCTGGCGATGAACCCGGTTGTGCCCGAGCCTGGTTCGATGCGACGAAATTCGTCGTCGACAAGAATCATGTTGGGGTTGGATCGAATTCGCTTTGAACCGTCCTCACCGAATTCGACGACGCCGTCGTTGCCGGATTCCGAAGCACCGAAGGCATCCTTGATCACCAGTCCCGGTAATCGGGTTGTCAGTTCTGCCTTCAGGTTCGGGGAGAACAATGCGCCACCCGACCCGATCAGCTTGAGAGTCGAAAGGTCGTAGCGGCCTTCGCTTGCGGCGATGGCGTCGGCGATCGGCCGAGCAATCGCATCGCCGACGACCGTGATTCCGGTGATCTTCTCGGCCTCGACCAGTCTCAACACTTCCATCGGATCGAAGCTGCGGGTCAGTACTCGGGGCGCTCCCATGAGGAAAGCCGTGAGCAGTGAATAGATCGCGGCTCCATGCATGAGCGGCGGGATGAGTAGCAGCACAGTTGGATTGGTGTTCGTCACGGCCGCATCCACAACCTCTTCGAGGCTCCGACGCGGCGGCCCGCTGAGGTTCGCTCCGGACAGCGCGGCGAAGAAGAAGTCCTCGTGCCGCCACACCACGCCCTTGGGCATTCCGGTCGTGCCGCCGGTGTAAATGATGAAATGGTCGTCGTTGCTTCGCGGGCCGAAGTCGCGAGTAGCAGTCTGCGCGGCAAGGGCGTTCTCATAGTCGTCGCCGACGATCAGCACGTGGGAGATCTCCGGACACTGCGGAACCACGGCCAATGCCGTCGGCGCGAATTCCTCTTCGACGAGTAGTGCCACCATTTGAGAGTTGGTGTAGATGTACAGGAGTTCTGCATCGGTATAGCGGAAGTTGACGTTGATCGGTACCGCTCTGATCTTCAAGCAAGCCAGGAGCGCTTCGACATACTCGACGCAGTTCCGCATGTGAATACCGACGTGCTGCCCAGGCTCGACGCCCACCGACTGCAGATGATGTGCGAGTCGGTTCGATCGCAGTTCGAGTTCGGCATAGCTCAACCGCGAATCTTCCAGAATCAAGGGAACTCGATCGGGGATCGCATCGGCAACGGCCTCGAACAGATCGGCAATGTTCAGGGTCATCGAAATCCTCACTACACGCGTCTTCTCTTACCAGTACAGGTCTTTCGCGAAGCTAACACGTTGGTCGCACCCTGTAGTCCGAATTGCGTAGCGGTCCCGCTGAGCGAGACCTGACGCGCTGCTCACCTGACATCAACGGTGCGGATACCTCTCTGACCAAGCCCGATAGCCGGAAGGTAGGGTAGCCTAATGCATTCACGCACCACTCTCCGGAGCCGCACGTCGGTCCGGGTCGCCATGGTTGCCCTGGCGACTGTTTTTGCCGCTACGGCCTGCGGTTCTTCCGACGCCGGCGGCAACGCAAACGGCAACACCGATGTCGCAACCGGCGGCAAGCTGTTCAGCACCGCCGACACGGAAACCGCGAAGCTCGGCAGCGATGCTGCGCCCGGCGAGTTCCCACGCACCATCACTCATGCTCTGGGCGAGACCACCCTCGAGGCCAAGCCGACCCGTGTCGTCGTCCTCGACAGCGGCGAACTCGACGAGGTCCTCTCGCTCGGGATCACCCCGGTCGGCATCGCCAGCCCGGAAAGTGCCGCCGGTCAGCCGTCGTACCTGGCTGACAAATTGGTCGGCGTCCCCGATGTCGGCACGACCAACAACCTCAACCTCGAGGCGATCACCGCACTGCAGCCAGATCTGATCCTCGGCAGCAAGTTGCGCCAGGACAAGCTTTACCCGCAGCTCGCGGCAATCGCGCCGACGGTCTTCAGCATCCGCCCCGGCTTCCCGTGGAAGGAGAACTTCCTCCTTGCCGGTGACGCACTCGGCGAGGAGACCAAGGCCGAGCAGGTTCTCAACGACTACCAGGCGCACGCGGATCAGGTCCGTGAGTCGATCGACGGTTCGCCGACTATCTCGCTGGTTCGCTTCATGTCCGGGAAGCTGCGCCTGTACGGCAACCTGTCGTTCATCGGCGTCATCTTGAAGGATGTCGGCCTGCCACGCCCGGCGATCCAGGGCATCAACGAGTTGGCCGTCGAGGTCAGCCCGGAAACGATCACCGAGGCAGAGGGTGACCGAATCTTCTACTCCAGCTACGGAAATCCCGCAGACACCGGTCAGACCACCGTTGTCGCCGGTCCGCTGTGGGCAAGCATGGACGCAGTCAAGGAAGGCCGCGCCACCGAGGTGAGTGACGAGACCTGGTTCCTGGGCCTCGGCCCGACAGGCGCAGGCCTGGTTCTCGACGACCTGCAGGCCAAGCTCGGCAAGTAGCCGTCACCGACACAAAAAAGCCGCCCGACTCTCCGGAGTCGGGCGGCTTTTTTGTTCAGCGGTTGTCTTGCTCGAGGTGTTCGTTCATCGTCGAGTGCAGGTCGACGAGAAATTCCTCGAATCGACTGAGCAGTTCGGGCGGGTATTTCTCCATCATGGCGTCGAGTCGCACGGCAAGTGGACCGAAGAACTCGTCCGCGAGGTCCTGCACATGCGCACTGCTGTGCAGCGTGACCACGCGACGGTCTGCATTCTCACGGGTCCGGACGATATGTCCCGCCTTCTCCAGGCGGTTGAGCAACGCGGTGGTTGCGCCCGACGTCAGCGAGATCCGCTCTCCGAGGCGGGCGGGCGAGAGCGGCGTCCCCTTCTCCTCGGCAGCTGTGATTTCCATCAAGGCAGTCGCGTCGGTGGAATGCAGGCCGAGCCACGACGCGAATCGATGACTGAATTCGGTGAACGTCCCACCGTACGCGCGGAATTCGTCCATCAGCCGCTCCCGCTCCACGGAGATGTCGCGCGGTGCTTCCACCCCGTGATCCCACCTTTCCTGTGCCAGACGGCGGCCGGTCGAGCCCAGCGCGCACGTTGACAACTTACCGCCTCAAATATACCTTCACTGTGAAGTTACTTCACAATGGAGGTTTATTCGTGAACATCTCACCCACCACTCGCAAGTGGTTGGGCCTGATCGCCATCGCACTCGGCGTGGCACTGATCGTCGTCGACACCACTATCGTCAACGTCATAGTTCCCTCGATCATCGAAGATCTCGGGATCAACTCCGTTCAGGCTCAATGGATCCAAGAGTCCTACGCAATCGTGTTCGCGGCGCTCCTGCTATTGGTCGGCAGAGTTGCGGACCTGGTCGGCGCCCGTCGCATCTTCATCGCCGGTGTCGTCGTGTTCGGCGCAACGAGCCTACTGGCCGGACTGGCACCGAACGGCGGCCTGCTCATCCTGGCGCGATTCCTGCAGGGCGCCGGCGCGGCCATGATCCTGCCCACCTCACTGTCACTTCTGAACGCGATGTTCACCGGCAAAGCCCGCGGCCAGGCCTTCGCAGTCTGGGGTTCCACCATCGGTGCAGCCTCCGCTCTCGGCCCATTGCTCGGCGGCTGGCTTGCCGAACATGCCTCATGGCGTTGGGCATTCGGCATCAATATTCCGCTTGCTGCGCTCATTCTGATCGGCGCAGTGCTGTTCATCGCGCCCTCACCCCGCACCGCTGGACGCATCGACGCCACCGGAGCGGCACTGTCCATCGCCGGCCTGGGCCTGCTCGCCTTCGGCCTCGTCGAGGGACGTACGTATGGGTGGCTGACGACGAAGGAACCCTTCGATCTGTTCGGCCTGTCATGGTCCAGCGGACCGTCGCCGGTTCTGGTGGCATTGGTTCTCGCCGTTCTGTCGCTCGGTGCGTTCGCCTACCGCCAAACCATGCTCACCCGCAGCGACGATCCGTCGCGGGCGCTGATGGACGTACGACTGTTCTCCATCTCGTCGTTCCGCAACGGCAACATCGCGACGCTGATCATCGGACTCGGTGAGTTCGGAATCGTTGCGGTGCTTCCTCTCTGGCTTCAGTTCACGCTCGGGTACAGCGCACTCCAGGCAGGGCTCGCGCTGGTTCCCATTGCCATCGGCAGCTTCGTCGCCAGTGGTGCGAGCTTCGGAATGGCGTCGAAGGTCTCGCCGTTGGGCTTGGTCCGTATCGGTTTGGCCCTCGAAGCGCTCGGTCTCGCCGGTCTCGGATTCATCGCGGCGACAGACAGCCCCTGGTGGACTATCGCCGCAGTGCTCTTCTTCTACGGCATCGGTGTCGGTTTTGCGACTGCGCAGGTGACCAACGTCGTGCTCGAGGAGATTCCCGAGCAGAGCGCCGGTCAAGGCTCCGGCATTCAGAGTGCGTTCCGCCAACTCGGATCCGCACTGGGCATCGCTGTCCTCACCACGGTCTTCTTCAGCACTCTCAATTCCACGCTGAACAACGACCTCACCGAATCCGGTGTCGACCAAGCTCAGGCTGATCAGTTGACGCGTGCTGTCACCGACAGCGCGGGCGCCGCCATCGACTCGCTGGCCGGGTCACCGAGCACCGCTTTCGTCGCCGACGCTGCACAGTCTGCAATGACTCACGGGATCACACTCGGCGGATACCTTGCGGCCGGATTTGTCGTGGTCGGCCTGATCGCCACCGCGCTCATCCCGAACAAGCCTGCCCCGTCGACCGAGGAGGAAACAAAGGCAGCAGCCGACGCCTGACGGCCGGATCGGTGCAGTACGGTGCCGGTATGCGATTGCCCTGGTCACGGTCAGCACAGTCACGTCGGTCAGCACGGTCACGTCGGTCAGCACGGTCACGTCAGCCTGCAACGGTGCTCAGCGCGGCCGACATCGTGGCCGTCCGTGAGCAAGCACGCGAATTGGTAGTCCCCGGGTTCGCGACGTTCGACGCAATCTGCGAAGCCGCCCGAGACTGTGTCGAGGGCGGTTTCGAGAACGATGAACTCGGCAGACAGATCGACGCAGTAGTGCGTGAGGTCTGGGACCGAAGGCTCGGGGAGCAGACCCAGTGGACGGGTCCCGGCGACTTCGAGCGCGTATCCGCCGCCTTCGCAGAACTCGAGCGCAGCGGCATCGTGGCCCGCATGAACTTCACCTGCTGCATGCAGTGCGGCACTACCGAAATCGACGACGAACGCACGCCGTCCGAACCGGACGAGAACGGGTATCCCTTTGCTCAGTGGGCGTACACGTTCTTCCACATGCAAGATGCGGAGCGTCTCGGCGACGAGCCGTCCGATCTCTACCTGTCCTACAGTGCGTTTCGTCCGGCCCACGATCTCGATCCCGCGCTGGTCTCCGCCGCGTTCGGCGGCGACGAAACCGCCAAGGCACAGATGATCGCGCACACCGATCAGACCGTCGGGCGCCAGGTAGCCGACGCACTCCGAGCCCAGGGACTGAGCGTCGACTGGAACGGTGACAACAATCAGCGCATCCGCATCTCCGACGTGCGCTGGCGCAAACCACTACCGCAGTAGGAGATTCAGCTGGGTGGCAAGACGCGGTCGATGAACGTATTGCTGAAGACGCGGTGCGGGTCGTGTTCGTCCAGAGTGGCGAGAGCGAAGTCCCAGTTCCCGTCGCCACCGGCACGGAAGGTGGCAGGCACTGTGCTGGTGAGGAATTCGTCGTCCTGGTACGCCGCCTGCTCGGTGAATGCCCATCCCTTGGACCACTCCGGACGGAAAGTCGCGTAATCGCCGGAGTAGTTCGCGACCATCCACCGTTCCATCTCGCGAAGGAACGCGGGCAATCCCGCGGTGCCGGGAATCGAGACCACGTTCATCCAGATCGCCGTATCCCAGTCCTGACGATCCGCCCGGGGCCGCACCGCTGACAGATCCGGCACGCCGGCGCTGTCGACAAGGACTTCGCCACTGTCATCGACACCACAGAGACGCACTTCGAACGGCATGTTGACGGGATACTGCCCCAGCGACGCGTAGTGCGTCATTCGCTCGTTCAACCAACTCGTCATCTCGTGGACGACTCGGCCGATGTTGGACCGCTTGGTGATCACCGCGCCGCCGCCCGCTACTACGCGCAACGTCGTGTGCCGCAGGTAGAACAGAACATCTTTTGACCAGCCCCACAGATCGTCGGTGTCGGTCAGCGCCAATCCTGCTGCTACAGCTCCGAACTGAGAGGCGCCGAACAGCGGTGTCGCAGCTTGAAGGCCCTGCGCCACCATCCCCAACGGGGTGGTGACTTCTTCGGGAATCGCGTCGGAGAAGAAGTAGTTGTACGGCCCGCTCACCTCTCGGGACTCCGGTGGTTTGACCGGGGTCGGCGTCCATATCTTGAGCCACGGTGTTTGCGTGAACGGGAACCAGATCGCCTCCACCCGTCCGGATTTCTCGACAAAACTCTCGTAGGTACGCCCTGGCGAACCGGGAGCAGCAAAGAGTTCTTGCCACGGAATGTCGGTGAAACTCCGGCACCGCAGCCGATAATTCTCCCCGGCTTGCAGCGTCACGGAGGTGACGAAGGTTCGGCCCAGGTGAGTCAGGAAAGCCGTGATCTCGTCATCTGATCGGTGAAAAGTCTTCAGCCCGTATCGATTGCGGCCTTCGTCCCACGCCACCACCGTGATCTCGGTGATCAGATTGCTCAGCGAACCATACGATTGACCAGGGGTGATCGTCTCCCCCACCGCCGGATAGGTTGCCCCGTGAGCTCCGATCGCCAGCGCGCCGGCGATGGACAGCTCACCGATCGCCGGAGCGTTGGCCCAGCCGAGCCCCTCGCGCTCGAGCGCTGTCAGAATCGCTTCGATACTGGCGCCGGCGCCCGCCGTGACTGTTGCGGGCGTGCCGTGCTGCACCACAACCGAATTCAAGTTCGCCATCGTATCGACCAGCAGAACTCGATCCGAAGGCGCGCCGGGCACCACCGTCAACGGACTCCACCCGTGCATCGTTCCCTTCGCACGCACTGTGTACCCGTTGTCGAACGCCCAGTTGGCGAGGGTGACGACGTCGTCGCTATGACGTGCCGTCGCCGTCCACACACTCTCGAGCATGATTTCTCGCGACCAGTTCGCGTATGCCTGCTGCGACAACGGAATGTCCGACGGAAATCCGGGCGGTGGCGCGATGGTCGATGCCGAGCCCCAGGGAACAGCTCCCGCCGGTGCCCAGGAAATACCCGCGAGAGCAGCTGCGCCGACACTCGCTGCGAGAAATCCGCGCCGGCTCACACCGTCTTCTCTCGAGCTGTGCTCCGCCTTGCGCTCTGCTTGATGCACCACTGCTCACTCCGTCAGCCGACTCGGTTCATGTCAGGGACGAACGTAGAACAAATATGATTACGATGCCAGTGGTTCCGTAATAAAAGATTTAGATGCTCACTGCACCATCGGAGCGAAGACGGCGTAGATCGCTTCCGGGGCGCCGTCGAAAGCACTGATGATCAACCAGGCAGTCAGGACCGTCAGCGCCGGCCCGATTAGAATCTTCTCGAGGTTCCCACCTGCGCGGATGGACAGAAATGACGGCAGCCGTTGTTCCCACCACCGCTTGCCGCCGAGCGGAATCAGGGGCGCGAGAAACGGCACCCCTTCCTTGGTGATCGCATCGCCGAGACAGTGTGTGGCGCAGCCCAGTGCCACTGCAACACCTAGCCCGGTGGATCCGGCCTCACTCGGATACCACTGCCAGGTGAGGGCCGAGAGCACCAACGCAACGGCGGAGACGGCGAGCCAACCCTTCTCCTTGGCCAATTCACCCGCCAATCCTCGGATCGCCAACCCGAGGCAGAAGAACAGCGTGATGATGATGGCGGGCTTCCCGAACTGAACAACCAGCGCCGAGACCCCGGCACCAAGACCGGCGGCAAACAGTGCGGTGTGCGTGAGCGTCCGATGCCCACCACGACGCTTGCCGTCCTTCTTGCCTTTGGTGATGCGGTAGAAGGTCACCGAAATTGCGTCGATACCTTTGGCCAGCGCTTTGCTGAGCGGACCGAATGATCGGGAAACCGTCGACTGACCGGTATCGAGGTCGGGAAGCAAGGCGGCTCCCGCGCACACACCGGCAAAGGTCAAGGTTTCAGCGGTGGATGTGGGCCCTCCCCAATCGAGAGGCAACAACTCTGCAACCACCAACCCCACAGCAGCACCGGACATCGCGTGGGTGGGGCCCATGACCATGAAACACAACACCTTTCGAAACGCGCCCCGCATCAGGCCGTACCGCACCCTCTGCAAGACACCACACACATGACGCCGTCGGCGACGGTCTCGGCATGCTCGCCGAGACCGCCCCGAACGTAGCAAGTGCTACCGACAGGGTTGACCAACCTCCGGCCCCAGTTGAGTACGGCCGTACCGTTCCAGGTCAAAGCGGTTCATGCGGAGCTTTTTTCGCTCGTCAGCCCGCAGCAACCGCGCATGACAGGGCAACGCCTTCCTCCAGCGGAGCGACGCCTGCCATGTTGAGCACCTCTGCCGGAACACCCTCGATCGCCGGAGCCCATTCGACGGTCGGCAACGCCGGCACCCCTTCACGCGCAATGAATGTCGCGGCGTCGCCAGGGACTTCGATCGTGATTGCGGCTGTACCCGCCTCCTCGGCGCGCACAACCTTGCCCTCGTCGATGAGCTTCTGCAGTTCCTCGTCGGAAATCGGCGTCGCGGCACCACACGCTACTTCCGGTGCCACACCCGCCTCTGACGGAGCGGTCGCGATCGATCGCACCGCCACCGGCGACCCTTCGGAAATCGGGTTGGAAGCCCAGGCGATTCCCGGCGCCACGGCCATACCGAGGACCGCCACCGACGCCACCACCACACCGGTCCGGCTGGCCCGCTTGCCGTTCACTTTCAATCGCGTCATCGTTGTTCTCCTTGATCGAACGTTCTCGAATTCTCGGCGCGGTCGCATCCGAGAAACCCGAGGTTATGAAGCCAACACTGCAGATCTGTTGTCGGTTTCTTAGGAGTTGATGAGAATGCGGCGGCCCTCGCTCCGAGCGAGGCCCCAGGTCGCAATCCGGTGGCACCATGGCTGGAGTGAGTACACGCGAGCGCATCCTGATCGTTGACGACGACGCGAAGGTTCTGAATTCGCTCGAACGTGGACTCCGATTGTCGGGCTTCGACACGGCAACTGCCGTCGACGGACGATCGGCCTTGTCATCGGTGAACAAGCAATGCCCGGCCGCACTCGTTCTCGACGTCAACATGCCCGGCCTCGACGGCGTCGGGGTGGTAACCGCCCTGCGCGCAATCGGCAACGAAGTGCCGATCTGCGTACTCAGCGCCCGAAGTTCCGTGGGTGACCGCATCGCGGGGCTGGAGGCGGGCGCCGACGACTACCTCACCAAGCCCTTCGAATTGGCCGAGCTCGTCGCCAGACTGCGCGCATTGCTACGACGCACGACGCGAGCCACTCCGTCGGTCGACCATCCGATCACGGTGGGACCGCTGACGGTCGATCTCCGTGGCCATCGAGCGCACATCGACGGTAGGCGAATCGAACTCACCAAAAGAGAATTCGACCTGTTGTCGGTACTCGCCGAGCATGCCGGTGTCGTACTCAGTCGCGCACAACTCCTGCGACTCGTCTGGGGTTACGACTTCGCTGCCGACACCAATGTCGTCGACGTCTTCGTCACCTACCTACGCAAGAAACTCGAAGTCGACGGCGCGCCCCGCGTGATCCACACAGTGCGCGGAGTGGGCTTCGTCCTGAGGGCCGAACGATGAAGCGGCCGCTGTCACTTCAGAGCCGGGTAGCCATCGCGTCGGGCCTGGCCGCCGGAATCGTGATTGCCGCGATCGGAATTGCGTTCGCGGTCTTCTTGCGCGTCAACGGATCCGAACAACTCGAACGCACTCTCGATTCCGTCACCCTGGGCGTCGCAGCGAGTGCGCCGAGCCCGCTATTCATCGAAACACCAACTGCAACCACAGAACCATTCGTGGTCAGCCCTGGATTCAATGCCACAACCGTGAGTGCCTTGGCTACCACCGATGTTCGCAGTCGGGATGTTCTCGTGCCCGGCGACAGCGGCGCCGCACTGGCCGTCAGCATCCCCGAAGACCCACTGACCCAGGCAATCCGTGAGCAGCAGTTCCAGGTGGCCGCTGCGGCAGTGGTCGCCATCCTTGCCGCGGCCGGGCTCGGCTGGTTCCTCACAGGCCGAGCCGTCCGGCCTCTGCAGCAATTGACCGAGACCACCAGTTCGATCGGCAACAACCTCGACGTCGAAGGACTCTCGCGCCGGGCACCGTCGGTTCGTGGAACGCGCGAAGCCGAAGAACTGTCGGAGGCAATCCACAGCATGCTCAGTCGCATCGAAACCGATAGAAGCCGCACCGAAGAGGCGTTGGAGTCGGCGCGCGATTTCGCTCGCGTCTCCGCCCACGAACTACGCACACCTCTCACGTCGATGCGTACCGATCTCGAAGTTCTCGCAACACTGGATCTCACGGAAAGCCAACGCCGCGAACTCTCCAGCGAGTTGTTGGAGGCGCAGCGCCAGATCGAGCGCACCCTGACCGATCTCGAGACGCTCGCCCTGGGTGAAGTGGCCGATCCGGAGGATTGTGCCGACGTCGATCTCGTGGAGGTTGCCGATCGTGCCGTCGCTGACGCCGGCCGTCTGCACCCTCAGGTCGACGTTCGTTTGAAAGCACCGGAAGAACTTTCGGTTCAGGCCTTTCCCGCTGGCATCCGTCTGGTGTTGACCAACGCCGTCACCAACTCCGTTCGGCACGGCAATGCCGACGAAGTCGAGATCACCGTCCGATCAGGGGCTGCCACCGGTTCGGCGACGGTATACGTCGACGACAACGGCACCGTGATCGCGCCGTCGGAACGCGAAGCGATGTTCGAACGATTCGTTCGTGGTACCGGCGCCGGCGACGCCGGAAGCGGTTTGGGGTTGGCCCTCGTCGCGCAGCAGGCGCGACTGCACGGCGGTAGCGCGCGCCTCGACGCGAGCCCCCTCGGCGGAACTCGATTGATTTTCTCGATCAACCCAATTCGACGTGCAGAGCCTCGAGCAGTGGCTTGGCTGCCTCGTCGAAGAATCGGTCTTGGGTATCTCCACCGATCTGTACCAACGCCACATCGGTGAACCCGGCGTCCGTGTACGCCTTGACTGCCTCGACGATGACATCGAGATCAGGGCCACACGGAATACTTTCCGCCACATCCTCTTTGCGCACGAACTGAGTCGCACCTGCGAAACTCGCCGGTGTGGGTAGTTCGGAGTTCACAGACCACCCTCCACCGAACCACCGGAACTGCTGATGAGCGCGAGCGATGGCCGTGTCGCGATCAGGATCCCACGAGATCGGAATCTGACCGATGGTCCGGCCTGCTGGAGCCAACCCGTACGCCCGGCCGTGAACGTGCTTCCACTGGTGCACCAGATCCGAATCCGGTTGCACGGCAATCAGGTCATCGGCCATCGGACCGAAACGCTCGACGGACTTGTCGCCGGACATGGCCAGCGCCAGGGGAACCGGGTTCTCCGGGAGATCCCAGATCCGCGCGGACTGAACGTCGAAGTACTCCCCCTTCCAGCTCACCAGATCCCCGGCAAGCAGTGCGCGAATGATGCTCACTGCCTCCTGCAGCATGTCGTGCCGGGTGTCGACGGACGGCCACCCCTCGCCGACCACATGCTCGTTAAGGCTCTCGCCACTTCCCAATCCCAGTGTGAAGCGCCCGTCCGCGAGGATCTGGATCGTCGCGGCTTTCTGCGCGACCACGGCAGGGTGGTACCTGACGGTCGGACAAGTCACATACGTCATCAACCCGACTCGCTCGGTGGCATGGGCAACTGCTCCCAGCACCGACCAGGCGTAAGGCGCATGCCCCTGCTCGGTCAGCCACGGCGAGTAATGATCACTCATCACTTCGAAGTCGAAGCCGACTTCTTCGGCCCGAACTGCATGGCGGACCAGTTCTTTCGGGCCGGCCTGTTCGGTCATCAAGGTATAGCCGAATCGTGCCATCACTGATCAACTCCCGGTATCTTGGCCTGAAACGAGTTCGGAAATCACACTGCCGTCGAGGTGGTCGAGAAGGTCGCGGGCGTCGTCGTACACCTCCGCCGCACCCGCGCCGTCGAGTTCGTCGGTCGACATGCCGCCGCTGCGCACTCCCACAGCCACAACGCCCGCCGATGTCGCAGCCTTCATGTCCCAGACGGCGTCTCCGACCATGACCGCATCGCCAGCGTCGACACCTGCCTTCGCGAGCGCGATCTCGATCAGGTCCGGATCAGGCTTGGCCTCGTCGACGGATTCCGAAGAGGTGGCGGCGTAGATCATTTCGTCGATGTCGAGCGTCTGGCGCAACAATTCCAGTTCGTCGTCGGGCGCCGAGGTAGCGAGCACGACGTGCAGTCCGAGCGAGTGAACTCGGCGGATCAACTCTCGCGCTCCCGGCAGTACTCGGAGACGGTCAGCCGACTGCCGGTAGTACTTGGTGTGAAGTTCCTTGGCCCGTGGCCCGCACCCGTCGATGTCTTCGCCGAGCAACGTCTCCAGTAGTTGGTCTCCGTCCATGCCGATGCAGCGGTGCACCCGCCACGCGTCAACCGGGCGACCCACCTCGAAGAAGGCTCGCGACCACGCTTCTACATGCAGATAGTTGGAATCGACGAGCGTTCCGTCGATGTCGAAGAGAACTGCACCTGTTGCCATGGGAATTGACTGCCCAACACCTCGGTTCGCGAAACTTGTGCCCCGAGCATTCTCCGCTCGAGAAGCGGATCATGGAGAGTGCGGACAGCAGAAGTGCACGTCGAACAGGGGTGTCGTCATGGAGTCAGTGGTTGTGTTCCTTCTGGCATGCTTCGTCTACTGGTTCGCACTGCTGTAGTTGGGCAGACAAAAACGGACCGCTGCCGGGAAGTGATTTCCCTTGCAGCGGTCCGCATTCGGTAAACCTAGGTGATGCTCATGTCAGCGGGTCACTGACCTGCGCGTACACCTTCTTCGACGCGCTTGCCCAAATCTGCGTCGACGTTCTTCCAGTACTCGAAGACACGCAGTAGAACTTCTTCGCTGACGCCGGCAAGGGCGTGGCCGACGATGTTGCTCACCAGGCGCTCACGAGCTGCGTCGTCGAGAACTTCACGGACCAGCGTTCCGGCCTGCGTGAAGTCGCCGTCCTCGGCGTGCTCGATGTATCCGGCGCGCACTGCCTTGCCGTCGAACGACCACAGGCCTTCGTCACCGGCAACAGACGGATCGGCGTGAGGTCCGCCGTACGAGTTGGGTGCGTACACCGGCGTCGACGGGGAATTGAAGCTGTAACGCATGGCGCCCTCCTTGGAGTAGGAGTTCACCTCGTTCTTCGGGGCGTTGACCGGCAGGTCGGCGTAGTTGGTGCCGATGCGGTAACGATGCGCGTCGGCGTAGGAGAAGACGCGACCCAGAAGCATCTTGTCCGGGCTGAATCCGATGCCGGGCACCACGTTCGACGGCTCGAAGGATGCCTGCTCGATCTGCGCGAAGAAGTTCTCCGGGTTACGGTTCAGCGTCCACTTGCCGACCTCGATCAGCGGGTAGTCCTTCTGGGACCAGACCTTGGTGAGGTCGAACGGGTTGAAGCGGTAGCCTTCGGCCTCGTCGACCGGCATGATCTGAACCTTGAGGGTCCAGCTCGGGAAATTACCGGCCTCGATGGCGTTGTACAGATCCGCGCGGTGGTAGTCGGGATCGCTACCGGCGAGGCTGTCTGCTTCTGCCTGCGTCAGGAACTCGATCCCCTGATCGGTCTTGAAGTGGTACTTCACCCAGAAGCGTTCACCCGCAGCGTTGACCCACTGGTAGGTGTGCGATCCGAAGCCGTCCATGTTGCGCCAGGTCTTCGGGATACCGCGGTCACCCATCAACCAGGTCACCTGGTGAGCCGTTTCGGGACGCAGCGTCCAGAAGTCCCACTGCATGTCGTGGTCACGAAGACCGGAGCCTGGCAGTCGCTTCTGCGAACGGATGAAGTCGGGGAACTTGATGGCGTCCTTGATGAAGAACACCGGGGTGTTGTTGCCGACGAGGTCGTAGTTTCCCTCTTCGGTGTAGAACTTCATCGCAAAACCGCGCGGATCGCGCCAGGTGTCCGGGCTGCCCTGCTCACCGGCGACGGTGGAGAAGCGGACGAGCGACTCGGTCTTCTTACCCGGCTGCAGGAACGCGGCCTTGGTGTACTTGCTGACGTCGTGTGTGACGACGAGTTCACCGAAAGCGCCGCCGCCCTTGGCGTGGACGATGCGCTCCGGGACACGCTCGCGGTTGAACTGCGCGAGCTTCTCGATCAGGTAGTGGTCGTGAAGGAGCACCGGCCCCTGAATACCCGCGGTCAGCGATTCGTCATCACTTGCGACCGCGATACCGAAATTGTTGGTGGTGGGCTTGGTCATGGCGAAGCCTCCTAGCGTTGTGGGCTGGGCGTCAGAGGAGCGGGGCTGCATCCGAGCCGAACGCATGGGCTGCATGCGAAGGGGCCGGCTCGGAGGTTCTGGACGCATCAATTCGATTCTGCGAGACCGTGTCCGACGCGGTGTCGGATTCGGCAGAATTCTTCAGGCAATCTTCGCAACGGCCCCAGAACACGACCTCGGCTTCGTCGATTTCGAAGCCGTGATTATCGGAAGGTTCGAGGCAGGGAGCTTGGCCGACAACACAATCGACGTCGACGACCTTGCCGCAGCCGCGACAGACGAGGTGATGGTGGTTGTCACCAGTTCTCGTCTCGAACCGTGCGGGTGAACCCGCCGGCTCGATGCGTCGCAGCAATCCTGCGTTCACGCATGCCTTGAGCACGTCGTAAACGGCCTGTGTGGATACCGATCCGAGCTGCTGCCGCACGAGTGCTGCAACAGAATCGGCGTCTGAATGCGGTTGGGCTGTAACCGCATCCAGCACGGCGAGGCGCGGAGCAGTGATCCTCAACCCGACGGCGCGCAGTTGCGCTCGGGGGTCGAAGTCATGCTCTCCGTCTCGCATGTTTCCCAGTATGCCGCTTTTCTGGAATTAGTCAAGAAAAGGATTGCCTAAGTTGAATCGAGACCGGCGTCACACCCGGTGACATCACATCCAATACGTCGCACGCAGCGACTCACCCCAGGACGAACCAGATCGCCTTGACCGTCTGATCTGTCTCGTTGCGCAATCGGTGAGGAACATTCCCGACCAGGTGGATCGCTTCGCCCGACTTGAGCAGCCGACGCATTCCGTCGATGTCGATAGTCAGAGTCCCTTCCAGCACGTACCCGTAGTCGTCACCCGAGTGGGTCTGCGGTGCGTCGCCCGGCGCAGAGTCGGCGCCGGGCTCGTACTCCGTGAGGAGGAACTGGACGTGATGGTTCTCAGGAGTATTCGCCAACCGTTGCCAGCGGACACCCGATCGGAATGTGAGGCAGTCGGAAATGCGCGGCTCGTGGGTCTTCGATTCGGACTCGGATTCACGTTCCGGATCGACGCTGTTGCCGAGCAATACGTCCAACGACAGGTTGAGTTCGGTCGCGATCGCAAAAAGCGTGTTGACCGCCGCCTGACTCTGTCCCAGTTCGAACTGGGACAGGAACGACGGTGATACGCCGAGTCGCCTCGCCAGTTCGCGAACCGGGATTCCCTGTCGCGTGCGTTCGGCACGAACCGTCTTACCTACCGACGTCCCCAAACCGTTGTCCTCCGCCTTCTGTTTGCGCGCCGCCGCCTTGGTCGGCGCCGTCTTCTTCTGGGCCGTCGTCTTTTGGGGAGTCGTCTTGCGCGGTTGCGATTTCTTCGATGCAGCCGCTGTCGACTCAGCCGCCTTACGAGGTGGCTTTGCGCCGGTTGCCGTCATGTCCGAACTCGCTTCCGTAGGTCTCGGGGACCGCCTGTGCGGAGCCCAAGCCTAACGCTCGACGCAGGAGAAACTTCTGAACCTTCCCACTCTCCGTCCGAGGAAGCGACGCAACGGTCTCGACTCTCTCCGGAGCCTTCTGAACAGCAAATCCTTCGGACAGCAGGAAGATCCGCAGGTCTCGAACGCTTGGTGGTTCACCGTGCGGAACGACAAAGGCGCACGCGCGCTCCCCCAGTTCCTCGTCCGGATACCCGACCACTGCCACCTCTGCCACATTCGGATGAGCCTCGAGGACCCACTCGATGTCGGCAGCACTGAATTTCTCCCCTCCCCGGTTGATGATGTCCTTGATCCGCGAAGTGATCCGGATCTGACCTGGCCCGTCCACGGTGGCAACGTCGCCAGTCCGGAAATAGCCGTCCTCGGTAAATGATTCCGCGTTGATCGAGCTGTCGACGTAGCCGACGAACAGTTCCGGACCACGCACCAACAGCTCGTCGTCTTCGCCGAGCCGGAACTCGTTTCCGCCGATCACAGCTCCTTCGTCCTCGGCCTGCAGACCGATGTCACCGAAAGGATCACCCATCACGAGGGTCGGAAGTTCCGTCGATCCGTAGGTACGAACAACCGCTGTCCCCATCACGCGGTGGGCTCGACGTACCAGCTCGGGCGGAATCCCGGCCCCACCACACACGAATCGAGTCAGATGGGATCGTCGATATCCGTCCTCCTCGTAGGCGTCGGCAAGACCGCGGAGAAACGGTGTCGCGCTCACGGTGAACGTGCATTGTTCGCGCTCGATCAACGCAACTGCCTCCGCGGGATTCCAGCGTTGCATCAGAACCGTCGAGCAGGCTGCCGCTGCGGGAAGAACGACCGCATACGACATTCCGGTGATGTGGGGCAACGGCGAAGGCATGAAGATTCGGTCCTGCGAATCCACGCCGCAATGCGCGATCATGCTCGAACTCTCGGCCATCAGGGTCCGATGAGTGTGCAGAACGCCTTTCGGAGCCGAAGTGGTTCCCGACGTGTAGAGAACGAGGGCGACGTCGTCGGGATCCGCGCGGTGGTCGGGCCGGTTCGCCTCCATCCCGAAGTCCAGGAAGTCGTCGAACGTGGTGCGCCGCAACCCACCTTCGCCTCGAGCCTCCACCAGAAGAACCTCTCGGCCCAGATCACGGAGCACAGTCCCGAGTTGCTCGACGTGACGATATCCGCGGTATTCCTGCGGGGCGACGATCACCGACGGCTCAGCTTGCTCGATGATGAAGGACAGCTCGTGTGCGCGGTAAATCGGGACCACCGGCAGGAGAATGCCGCCGGCAAGCCACGTGCCCCAGGCCGCAACCACGGATTCCCACCAGTTCGGCAGCTGAACGAGTACCACTTCTCCAGGCTCGAATCCCGATTTATGCAGTGCGCCTGCAAAGCTCGTTGCAGCGTCCACCAATTCCTGGTAAGTCCACCGCACACTCTCGTCGACAAGGGCCAGTGCTTCGGGATCTCGACGCAGTGCGTCGAGAAGCATCTCGGGCAGCACCCCGCCACCGGTCATTGCCCGCGGACGGGTAGCGCTCAGCACGACATCACCCGCCGAACGGCTGCAACGATGTCGTCAGGTCCGACTTCCCACTCACGTTCGAGCACCGGCGCATAGGGCGCGGGCGCGTACCGTGCTCCCACCCGCACCACCGGCGCGTCCAGAGAATAGAAACCGGAATCCACCGCCATGGCTGCGATCTCGGCTCCGACACCGAAGTCCACCACCGCTTCCTGGGCGACGACCATCCTGTTGGTCCGACCGAAGGATTCGAGAATCGTCTCCCGATCGAGCGGAGCAATCGTTCGTAGATCGATGACCTCCGCATCGATCCCTTCCTCTGTCAACGTCTGCGCCGCAACCAAAGCGTGCATTGCCATACGCGACCACGAGACGATGGTGACGTCCGAACCTGGTCTCGTCACCGCTGCCTTTCCGATCGGAACCCGAAAATCCTTGCTCGGCAACGAACTTTTCTTCTCGTACAGCAGTCGATGCTCGATGAACATGACCGGGTTGTCGTCCTCGATCGCTGCCCGCAACAACCCGTATGCATCCGCGCCCGAACTCGGCATGAGCACAGTCAGTCCCGGTATGTGCGCCAACAGCGCCTCGAGACTCTGCGAATGCTGCCCACCCGACGATCTGCCGGAACCGAACTGCGTCCGCACCACCAACGGCAGACTCACTGCGCCGCCCGTCATGAACCGAAGTTTTGCCGCCTGATTCATCAACTGATCCAGGCACACCCCGAGGAAGTCGAGGTACATCAGTTCCACGACGGGCCTACGGCCCGCCATCGCGGAGCCGACGGCAAGACCCATGATTGCCGATTCGGAGATCGGCGTATCGAGCACTCGACCCGGATACTCCGCGGCCAATCCCCTGGTCAGACCGAAAACATTTCCGCCGGCAACGTCGATGCCAGCAAGAAACACATCCGGATCGGCTGCCAGAGAGTCGTCGAGCGCCGCTTTGATGATCTTGGACTGGGACACCGCCGCACCACCCGCGTCGACACTCACGTCGAGGTGGCCCGGCGGATAGACACGTCGCGGTGAATAGATGTACTCCATCACGCTCGACGCCTCCGGTTGCGGCGACGCCCGCGCGAAACGCTCCGCCTCGTCGACCACCGCCCTCACCCGCTTGTCCACCAGATCGAGGACATCGTCCCCGATGCCTCGCTCCCGGAGTCGGCCCCGCGTCACCGTCAGTGGATCGGCCGCGAGAATGTCTCGGGTCATCTCGTCCTTGTCGCGGTACACCTGCGGATCGCCCTCGTAGTGCCCGTGCACCCGCAGGGTCGTGACCTCGACGAACACCGGACCACTGCCGCCTCGCACCTGCGCGTACACCGGCCGAATACCGTCGGCGACTGCCTCGACGTCGTTGCCTGCCAGCGTGATCGATTCCATTCCGTATCCCGCTGCGCGCGCAGAGATCGGAACCGGATGCTGATCCACCGTCGAGGAGAACTCCGAGAATCCGTTGTTCTCGCACAGGAAAATGATCGGAAGTTTCCACAGCGCAGCCAAGTTCATCGCCTCGTGGAACGCGCCGGTCGCGATCGCCCCGTCACCGAAGAACGCCACCACCAGATCGCCCTCACCGCGATCCTTGGCAGCGAAGGCAGCACCGACGGCGATCGGCAACCCCGCGCCCACGATCCCGTTCGCGCCGAAGATCCCCAGGCGGGGATCGGCGACGTGCATCGAACCACCCCGGCCGTTGTTGGCCCCGGTAACCTTGCCCATCAACTCGGCCATCATCCGATCGGGCTCGAGGCCTTTGGCGAGAACGTGGCCGTGCCCGCGGTGCGTCGAGGTGATGACGTCACTGACCCGCGCATGAGTGAGAGCCCCCACCGCGCATGCCTCTTGACCTATCGAGGTGTGAACGAATCCGGGAATGATGTCGCCCTTGTAGAGCGCCGAGATGCGCTCCTCCATCACACGGATCAACAACATCTTTTCGTAGGCACACAGAACTTCTTCGCCGTTCACGAGCCGGAACACCTCCAATAATGCTGCGCTCGTTACGAATACATGCGCAGTGGGTGAGCAGGACTATACCGACGGATTTTCCTTGCTGTCCAGTGACACTTGACAAAGGCTGTGAGGTGACTCACGATTACGGGGTACTTCGGATCCGCGACGATCCGCTCGGGGCAGTTGACACGAGCGAACCGCGTCGATGCCGTAATACGCACGGCGACAAGACCGTCCGTTTTCTTTCGCACCTACTTCCATTCAGCTTTCACTCGTTACATGAGGAGTCGCGCAATGCGCCGTGAAGATGTCGAATTCTCCAGCGACGGAGTCACCGTCCGCGGTTGGCTGTACCGACCCGACACCGACGAAGACGTACCGGCCGTCGTACTGGCAGGCGGTTGGTGCTACGTCCGTGAGTTGGTCATGCCCTATTACGCCGAGGCCTTCGTAACGGCCGGTATGGCTGCGCTGGTCTTCGACTACCGCAACCTGGGCGTGTCGGACGGTGAACCCCGTCAACACCTGGACCCGAAGCAACAGATTCGTGATTATCAGAACGCGCTCAGCTTTCTCGAGCGCACTCCCGGCGTCGACAACGACCGTCTCGGAGCCTGGGGCATCTCCTACTCCGGCGGCCACGTAATGATTCTCGCCGCGACCGATCCTCGGGTGAAGGCCATCGTGTCTCAGATTCCGGTGATCGACGGGTTCCGCAACATGCGTCGGATCCACGGGACCATGGGTTATCGAAAGCTGTGGGACGCGATCCTCGAAGATCGCCGACTCCGCTTCGACGATCCGGATCAGCGACTGCACATCGCTCACGCCAGTGAGAATCCCGAGGAAGAACTGTCTTCCTGGCCGTTCCCCGAGACGAAGACGACCTTCGCAGCTCTTCAAGCCACCGAAGCTCCTCTCTACCAAAACAGTTCGACTATGGAATCCGTCGATCTCCTGCTCGACTACGACGTCAACTATTTCGTGCCCAGGATCCTCGACACACCGTCGATGATGATCGTCGCCGAAGGTGACGACCTCACGTTGTGGGACTTGGAGATCGAGAGTTACAACAGCATCCCGACTCCGAAGAAAGAACTTGTCGTCCTGCCGCACACGTCGCACATGACGCTCTACAGCGACCAGTCCAAGCTCGCAGTGGCGGCCGAACACGCTTCCCGTTGGTTCACAACGCATCTGCTGGCGAAGTAGCGAAATCTCCCGTTTTCCCACATCTCGAGAAGACCTCTCGAGAACCTACTCTTGCGAGACCAAGGATGTGATCATGCCTTCGATCGAATCGAAGATCGTGGACGTCGCGCGGAACGCGACGTTCTCTCATCCACTGACCCGACGTTCCTTCTTCGCCGCAATGGGCGCAGCAGGCATCGCCCTCGGCGCAGTGGCCTGCGGAGCAGGCGGCAGTTCCACCAGTACCGCTGCCGGCGGTGGCGCCGGCGCGGGCAAAGTCCAGGAAAAGACCCTCTGCCAGGTGACAACACTCTCCAACGACTACTTCGTTGCCTTCTCGGACGGCGGCAAGCAGGCGATGGACGCGTTGGGCGTCAGCATGTCCTCGGTGGAGGATCAGGGCAACGTCAACACCGCACTGGGACAGGTAGGCAACGTCCGCGCTTCGGGCGGCAAGTCGATCTTCGGCACTCCCGCCACCGAAGCTCAGGCGGCAGCCGTCACGAAAGCCTGTCAGGCGGCCGGGATTCTGTATGCCAGCTCGTACACGGCACCCGCCTGGTACACACCGGCCGACGCGGACAAGTGGGTCCGTTTCATCACGCCGCCCTCCACCAAGATCGCCGTCGCAACCGCCAAGGCTCTTTTCGACAAGGTCGGCGGCAGCGGAACCATCATTCATGTTCCGGGACAGAAGGGTTCGTCCTCCGACGATCAACGGACAGCTGGCCTGAACGCCGCGGCCAAGGACTACCCGGGAATCAAGATCGTCACCGCCTCGCCCGGCAACTGGACTTCCGAAGACGCGAGAAAGGCATTCACGAACATCCTGCCTTCGGTGCCGGACTTCGTCGGAGTCTTCGCGCAGAACGACAGTCAAGCCGCCGGAGTCATTGCGGCACTGGACGCCGCGAAGATCACGGGCAAGATCGTGGTCGGATTCGACGGTAACAAGCAGAACGTCGAATACATCGCGCAGGGAAAGCAATACCTGACCAGTGCAACGGTCGGCGGACTCACGGCAGGAATTCTCGGTGTCACCATCTTCGATCAGCTCAACGGCGTCGACCTGTCTCTGCCGGAGCGCTTCCTTTCGCAGGGAGCACTCCTGGTGACTCCGGAGATCGCCGACGACGTACTGAAAACTGTGTACGCGCCCACACTTCCGTTCGACTGGGCAAAAATGAGCAAGGCCCTGCATCCTGACGACTGGGACCCGCAGACCGTACTCAACCCGATCGACCCGCGGGAGTACTACGCCGGTGTATCGCAGGACCAGTACACGCTGAACAGCGCCTGGAACTCCGCAGACATCACCGGAGTACGCACCGAGTACGCCTCCGCGTTCCGCTCGGGCCCGTTGCTGCAGTACAAAGATCAACTCGTGGCCTGAGAATGAGTCATACGAAGGTGAGCGACACAGCAACCATCAGCTTGCGCGGGGTCTGCAAGAGCTACGGCCCCGTTCACGCCCTCCAGGACGTTTCACTCGACGTCAGCAGAGGTGATGTTCTCGGCTTGATCGGCGAGAACGGTGCCGGAAAGTCAACGCTGATCGGTGTTTTGACGGGAACGGTACGTCCCGATGCCGGCAGCCTCGACGTAAACGGAACTCACGTCGAACTCGGCGACTCGCGCACTCTCCGCGAACTCGGAATCTCCGTGGTGGTCCAGGAGCAGTCGTTGGTCGATGCACTGCGCGTGTACGAGAACATTTATCTCGGACGTGAGGGCGAGATAGGTGGTTGGGGCCCCGGCCGGCGTCGGAGAATGCGCGACGCCGCCCAATCCCTCCTCGACACACTCGGCATCGAGGGGTTGCGCGCCGATGCCGTCGTCGCCGAATTGACGTACCCACAAAGGCAACTGGTCGAGATTGCGCGCGCCTTCTCGCGGATCACCGACGCCACCGAAGCTCCGGTGATCCTGCTCGACGAGCCGACCAGCGCGTTGACCGAGACCGAGGTGGAAATTCTCTTCGCGTTGATCGAAGGGTGGCGCGATCGGGTGTCGTTCATCTTCGTGTCCCACATCCTGCAGGACGTCTTGCGGATCAGCACACGGCTCCTCGTACTGCGCGACGGGAGGTCCATCGAAACCCTCTCCGCCGACGGCGTCACTGCGGAGCGACTGCACGAGTTGATGGTGGGTAGCGAGCGTAGCGCCGACTACTACCGAGAAGGAGAACAGACCGGAGCGTTGTCTCCGAAGCCTTTGATCGAACTCCGAGATGCAAGCAGCGCAGGCGAGTTCGAGTCGGTCGATCTGGTTGTCCGACCGGGCGAGGTAGTCGGATTGGCCGGAGTCATCGGTTCGGGGAAAGCATCGGTGGCTGCAGCAGTCGCGGGTGCGGAGTCGTTGTCGACGGGTTCGATTCACGTCGACGGTACTGCGCACGAGCACTGGTCGGTTCCCGCCGCCGTGGCAGCCGGAGTCCTGTACGTCCCACCGGAGCGTGCCCAGGACTCCCTGTTCCGCAGCGCGTCCATCAGAAACAACATCTCGATCGGCTTCCTCGATCTCCTCCGCCACCCGTGGACGCGGCTACTGCGTTTACGGACCGAAAGGGAGCGGACGACGCAGTTGGCCCGCGCGCTGCAGGTCAAAGCCCCGTCGTTGTCGACGCCTATCGGGGAACTCAGTGGCGGAAACCAACAGAAGGCGATCTTCGCTCGGTGGCAAGGTCGCGAATGCAAAGTGCTGGTCCTCAGCGATCCGACGCGTGGAATCGACGTCGGAACGCGAGAGGAGATCTACGGTTTGGTCCGATCGATGGCTGCGTCAGGGGTCGGTGTGCTGCTGTGCGCCGAATCCCTCGAAGAAGTGATCGGAATGTCCGACCGAATCGTGGTCATGAAGGACGGGGTCATCAGCGCAGAGTTGGCGGCCCCTGCAGAGCGCAAGCCCGCCGAAGTCGACGTGATCAAGCACATGATGTGAGGAATGCAGTGACCCAGACACTCTCGAAGCAATCGCCGGCCAGCGATGCCGCAGCGCCGTCAGGCGCGCGCGGTCTGCTGAGTCGACTCGATCAGCACCGCAACATAGTTGTTCCGACGGTTGCGGTGCTGATACTGATCATCTATTTCCAGTGGCGCACGGAAAGTTTCATCACTGCGACGTCCGCGCAGAACATTCTCAACCAGATGGCTTTCCTGACCGTGCTTGCGCTCGCCGGCACGTTTGTCATCCTGATCGGCGGTATCGATCTGTCGGTCGCGGCGACGGCCACTCTCGCCGGAATTCTGATCGCCACATGGATCGACAAATTCGGTGGCCCGTTGGCGATAGTCATGGTGATCGTCGCGGGGGCGGTTGTCGGACTGGTCAACGGGTTGATCACGACAATGCTCAAGGTGCCGTCGTTCCTCGTGACGCTGGGAATGATGTCCGTACTCGACGGCATTTCCAATACCGTCTCCAAAGGCGGTCCTGTTTCCTACAATTCGAATCTTCTCCAGAGCCTGGTGAACGAGTCGATGATTCCCAACGTCCCCAACGGGGCACTGATCGCAATCCTGCTGACCATCGGCGCGACGGTCCTTGCCTTCGGTACGTCATTCGGTCGCCACATGTACGCGGTCGGTGGCAACGAGCGCGCCGCAGCCCTCGTCGGTGTCCGCGTACGACGGACCAAACTTGCTGTCTTCGCCGTAGCCGGAGCCGTCGCTGCGATCGCCGGAATCATCTTCACCGGCCAGGCCAGCACCGGAGTCCCGATGGGCGCAGGTCCCAGCCTGCTCAATTCCATCGCGGCCGTGGTTGTCGGCGGCACCGCGCTGTCCGGTGGCGTCGGTGGCCCACATCGCACGATCCTCGGTGCACTCGTGATCGTGTTGCTGAGCGCCGGAATGGACCTGACGTCCGTCGACCCCTACACACAACTCGTCATCAAGGGCATCGTGGTGATTGCCGCAGTTGCACTGACCATCGACCGACGCCGATACGGAGTGATCAAGTGACCACCACAGCACGCACCACCGGAAGGGTTTCGGGCAAGGTCGCGTTCGTCACCGGCGCAGCACGCGGCCAGGGCCGGGCACATGCGATCCGCTTGGCCGAGGAAGGCGCAGACATCATCGCGCTCGACATCTGCTCCGACATCGGAGGTGTTCCGTACTCGCTGGCAAGCGAAGCCGACCTCGCCGAGACCGTCCGGTCGGTCGAGGCCGTCGGCGGGCGAATTCTGGCCGAGGTGGCCGATGTTCGCGACTTCACCGCGGTCAAGGGTGTCCTGGACCGCGGGGTCGTCCAGTTCGGTCATGTCGACATCGTCTGCGCCAACGTCGGTATCAACATCCCCTCACCTACACACGAACTCACCGAAAGCCAATGGGGCACTGTCGTCGACATCGATCTCAGCGGCACGTGGCGAACCGCCAAAGCTGCGATCCCCTACCTCATCGAACAAGGGGGCGGGGGCGCAATCATCCTGACCAGTTCGGCGGCGGGGCTCAAGGGATACGGCAACATCGCGCACTACACAGCCGCGAAACACGGCGTCAACGGATTGATGAAAACTCTCGCGCAGGAACTGGCTCCCCACCGAATCCGCGTGAATACCGTGAACCCCACCCAGGTCGACACTCCGATGATCATGAACGACGCCATGTACAGGTTGTTCTGTCCCGACATCGACGAACCGACTCGTGAGGACTTCGCCCCGCTGTCGCAAGCGATGAATGCGCTACCTATCCCGTGGGTCGAATCCGTCGACGTCAGCAATGCCGTGCTTTTCCTCGCGTCCGACGAAGCCAGGTACATCACCGGCGTCGCACTGCCCGTCGACGCAGGCGTACTCGTCAAATAGCTCTCCGATCACCCACGTACACAACAATTTCAGCAACAGGAGGATCCCCATGACCGGACGATTCGAAGGCAAGGTCGCATTCATCACGGGTGCTGCTCGCGGGCAAGGGCGTAATCACGCATTGCGGCTGGCGCAGGAGGGCGCGAACATCATCGCTCTCGACTCCGTCAAGGACAACGACACCGTGCCGTACCCCTTGGCCACGGAGGACGACGTCCAGGAAACAATCCGCCTCGTCGAAGAAGCAGGCGGCAAGATCATCTTCTCGCACGCCGACGTGCGCAACTTCGACTCGGTCAAGCTGGCCCTCGAAGCCGGGCTCGATCGCTTCGGCCACGTCGACATCGTCATCGCAAACGCGGGCATCCTCTCCTTCGGGAACGCGCACGAATTGGACGAGGAGAAGTGGGGCGAAATGATCGACGTCAACCTCAGCGGCGTGTGGCGCACCGTCAAGGCCGCGATCCCCCACATGATCGAACAGGGCACCGGCGGCGCGATCGTCCTCACCGCCTCCGTTGCCGGTCTGCGCGCGTACACGGGTGTCGGACACTATGTTTCGGCCAAGCACGGCGTCGTGGGATTGATGAAGACCCTCGCCCAGGAACTCGCTCCGCATCGCATTCGCGTCAATACCGTGAACCCGACGCAGGTCGACACCGAGATGGTGCAGAACCAGGCGATGTACAACCAATTCGTTCCCGGCACCGACAATCCGGGTCGCGACGACTTCGCCAAGGCCTCCGGCGACATGATCCTCTACCCGATCCCGTGGGTAGAAAACGACGACGTCACCAACGCCGTCAAATTCCTCGCCTCCGACGAAGCGCGTTACATCACCGGCGTCGCGCTGCCCGTGGACGGCGGCGTCCTGGTCATGTGAGTGCCCGACCAGTTCAGGGGACTCTCGTGAACCGAGTGACGAAGATGCCACCTCAGCTCTGTGGAGCGACGAGCGTCGCAAACACCCACGAATGCCAGGTTCGACGCGCCAAACGCTCGCGAAATCGTGGATCGTACGCGGACGACCTCGTCGACTTCGCAATCCTGTGGCGACCGTGGAACGGTGCCACTGCCGAGGACATCTTCGTCACTTTCGGTCTGTCGCCGCGGACGTATTACAACCGATTGCGATCAGCTCTGAGTGGGCCGGCGGGATCGGATCTGTGTGTGGGACTGAAAAAGGAACTCGCCCATCTCGGCCCTGCCTGAACTCGTCGGCCCTGCTGGAATTCGCTGCACACCCTGTCGGAAACTACTTAGCGATCCCCGGGAACAAATCCGGGGCGACCACCGTTGAACACCCTGTCGGCGTCCGAACAAGCCCCGGGCCCCACCCCTTTTGTCGCTGCGAGCGACCACCCGCCGAGAGGCGCCTGTGGGACGTCGACACCTAACTTTTTACACAACACGAGCAAGGCCGCCCAATCACCGACTGGGCGGCCTTGCTCGTTCTTTCGCAGGTCAACCCCCTGCTATCGGTGCTTGGCTGCTCCCGTAGTCATTTTTCCGGCCAGAATCACGACGCCGTGATGAGTGCCCGATGCCAACCAGTTCGGCAGTGTCGGCCCCTCTGCCTCGACGCTCACGCGCGCATATCGGAACGACCCCGTCAGTCTGGCCGACGCGATCGCCAGACCTCCACCGGATTCCGGCTGCGCAAATCCCAACGCCCCGACAATCGGCAGACGCGGCCCGAGCATCCGCGTGTCCGAACGCACCCGCCATCCGTCGCCGGTTGCAATGAATTTCTGCTGCACATCTCCGTCGAACTCGGCCAGGACCTTGGGTAGTTGCCAGTGGAACCGTCCGCCGTGCACCGACGGTTCCGAATCCACCGCGATGAAAGGGACCGCCATCCGCGGCATAGGCCCGATCCGTTTCCCTGGCGCATGCAAGACCGGACTGGCGAGGATCTCGCGATACGGGCCGACCGGCGAATCGAGGTAGTCCACCATCATGGCCACCGTCACCGGAATCGTTCGATCGTCTGGCCCGAGTTCCCGCGCCGCCGGCGTACTGCGGTGCCACCACAGTGTTGCGCGAACGGAAGCAGGCCACGGCGGCGGATCGCTCACCGGCCAGTCGACGCGGTCACTTGTCGATTCAGGCACGCTCCACATCGGACACCTTCTCAGCTCGAACGGTCAGGGGAAGCCGCAAAGCACCTGGTGCATGCGTCGGTACCACCGGGTTGGACGGCAACGTCGGATCGATACGTACGTATGGTTCGCCGGTCTTCGGGCGGGCGTCTGCGGCACCTTTGTTCGGCCACATCGCGCACGCTCGTTCCGCCTGCGCAGTGATGGTCAGGGAAGGATTCACGCCGAGATTCGCGCTCACGACCGAACCGTCCATGACGTGCAGGCCGGCATGCCCGTAAGCACGGAGATACGGATCCACGACGCCACTCGCCGCGCTGTCACCGATTGCGCAGCCACCCAGAAAGTGCGCCGTCATCGGGATATTCACGATCTCGGCGATGGAACCGCCCGGGTCGCCGTCGATCTTCTCGGCGACCTTGCGAATAGCTGTATGGCCCTGCGGAATCCACTGGGGAGGTGGATCACCCGGTCCCGGCCTACTGGTGAGGGAGCGCCCGAATCGTTTGGTGTTCTTGGAAAGTTCGAGGGAGTTGTCGTCGGTCTGCATCACCAGCGCGATGACGGTTCGCTCGGACCAGTTCCGTACCGATAACGACCGCAAGAACGCTCCTGGGTGTCGGGCCGCGACCGCCAGAGTCTTCAGCACCCGGGGAGTTCGCCCACCGCCGTCACTCAGGACGGTCTGCAGAAGTCCTATTGCATTGCTGCCCTTGCCGTATCGCACCGGCTCGATGTGCGTGTGATCATCCGGGTGAAAGGACGACGTGATGGCTACGCCCTGCGTGAAGTTCCGTCGACGCGACTTCGACGTTGCGGCCAGTACGGCTTCGGAATTGGTACGTACGACGGTGCCGAGAGTATCCGACAGGCCCGGCAGGGCACCGGATTCCTTCATACCGAGCAGCAGCCTCGCCGTTCCGTACGTTCCGGCGGCAACCACCACCTGATCGGCGGTGAACCGAACTTCTCGCCGGCGGACGCCGTCCGTTCGCCTCGCGAGCAGGCGGTAACCACCGCTTGCCGCCGGCCGAAGGTCGGTGACGGTCGTGAGCGGATGAACCCTGGCGCCCGCTTGCTCGGCGAGATGGAGGTAGTTCTTGACCAGCGTGTTCTTCGCACCGACTCGGCAGCCGGTCATACATCCCCCGCATTCCGTGCAACCTGTGCGTTCGGGTCCTTTTCCGCCGAAGAACGGGTCCGGCACGGAAACTCCTGCCTCCCCGAAGAAAACACCGACGGGGGTGGACGTGAAGGTCTCCCCCACGCCCATCTCTTCGGCTACGTCCTTCATCACCGCATCGGCAGGAGTGAAGGACGGATTGGTGCGAACACCCAACATCCGTTTGGCCTGGTCGTAGTACGGCGCCAGTTCGTCGTGCCAGTCAGTGATGTGCGCCCACTGACGGTCTTCGAAGAACCGATTGGGTGGCTGATACAACGTGTTGGCGTAGTTCAACGACCCACCTCCGACGCCGGCCCCCGCCATCACGAGCACATCCGGAAGAAGATGGATGCGCTGAACCCCATAACATCCGATCCACGGCGCCCACAGGTACTTTCGAAGTCTCCAACTGGTTTCAGGCAACTCGTCGTCGGCAAACCGTCGACCGGCTTCGAGCACCCCGACACGGTAGCCCTTCTCCGTCAGGCGAAGAGCGGCGACACTGCCACCGAATCCCGAACCGATAACCACCACGTCGTAGTGCGTCGCGGTCATGCCTCGACGCTTTCGATCTTGCGAGCGGAGTAGTTCTCCCGATCGAAATGCTCCAGCAGCGAACGGAATTTGAAAGTGAACGTCGGCCACTGCACCGAGTTGCGCCCCTCCGGATCGATGTACCAACTCGAGCATCCGCCCTTGTTCCACACCGTGTGCTGCAACTCGTGCTGAATTCCCTTGTTGTAGTGCACCTGCACCGTCTCGTTCACGTCGAGGGCATCGATCCGCTCTCGCTTCATGGTGTTCAAGGCGTCGTTGACGTACTCGGCCTGGGACTCGAGCATGTACACGATCGAACTGTGTCCGAGGTTGGTGTTCGGACCGTACATGAGGAACAGATTCGGGAACCCGCTGACCGCAGTACCCTTGTACGCGTTGGGACTACCGTTCCAATGTGCGGCCAGCGTCTCGCCACGTTTTCCGGTGATCAGATGCGCAACAGGCGGTTCCGTCGGCGTGAACCCCGTGGCGAAGATGATGGTGTCGACCTTGTGCTCGACTCCGCGTCCGTCGACCACGCCGTTTTCGGTGACCGAGACGAGCCCACTGTCGACCAGACTCACGTCCGCGCGGTCAAGGGTGCGCAACCAGTCGTTGGACAGAAGCATGCGCTTGCAACCGATCGTGAAATCGGGAGTCAGTTTCCGGCGCAACTCCGGATCTTTCACCTGTCTGCGCAGATGAAGGCGCGCGGCCGCCTCGAAGGCAGGCAGCACCCACGTCGCGTGCGACATCGCGGCACCGAGTAGCTCGCGGAAGCCGTAAACCCACCCTCGAATCACCTTCTGTGTAACGGGAATCCGCGAGTACACGGCCTTCTGTGCGGCAGGCAGGGTGCGATCCATCCGCGGAATCACCCAGGCCGGAGTTCGCTGGAACACGGTGACATGGGCAGCAGGGTCGGCAATTTCGGGAACGAACTGAACCGCCGACGCTCCCGTTCCGATCACGGCTACGCGCTCACCGCGCAGTTCGTGTTCGTGGTTCCACGTCGCCGAATGGAAAGTGGTCCCGGAGAATTGGTCGAGACCGGGAAAATCCGGGATCTTGGGCGTCGACAACGCTCCGGTCGCGGCGACCAGAGCTTTGGCCGTCAACGACCCTCGAGATGTCCGAATACGCCACAGCGCCGCATCCTCGTCCCACACAGCAGCTTCGAGTTCGCAGTTCAGGACTACGCGTTCCACGATGCCGGTGTCTGCGGCCACCTTCTTCAGATAGTTGTAGATCTCGGGTTGACGAGCAAAGGTATGACTCCAATCGGCGCTCGGTGCAAAAGAATACGAGTACAACGCCGTCGGCACGTCACAGGCACAGCCTGGATAGGTGTTGTCGCGCCAAGTGCCGCCGATGTCAGCTCCACGCTCGATCAACACGACGTCTGCAGCGCGATTGTCGCGAAGCATTCTGGCTGCCAAGCCCATACCGGCGAATCCGGCACCGACGATCAGCGTTTCGACATGTTCGGGAAGCTTCACTTCTTCTCCACTCGGGATTGCCAGGCCGGCAACAGTCGCGCTCTGAGCGCGTCGTCGGCTTCGGGTGTACGGAAAAGGGCTGAGACTGCAAGACCGCGGACGAGTTCGATGGTGAGTTCGACCGACTCGGAATCGAATCGATCGCCGAACAACTCGGCGCTACCGAACTCGAGTGCCTCACTGACCTTGCGTTCGAGGGGCACCGTCGCCGCATGCAGAACAGGATCGGTTCGCGCCGCGACCCACAATTCGAGCGCAGCGTAGAACAGCGGCCCGGAGAACGCGTCCGCCAGGACCTCGAGACCTCGGCCGCGATCCACTTCAGCGGTGAGGATTTCTTCCAGTCGCTTGTCGACCAGATACTCGACGGCGGCAACGACCAGCGATTCCTTGGTCGGAAAATGATGCAGTTGCGTACCTCGCGAGACGCCTGCGCGACGGGCGATCTCCTGGGTGCTGGTCCGGGCGTAGCCCAGTTCGACAAGCGATTCGACGGCGGCGTCGAGCAGGCGCCCACGCATCGCGGCAGTTCGTTCGGCCTGCGTACGGCTTACTTTCGCATCGGAAGTGGTCTCGGTCACAAGACAACTGTAGAGCCGAAACGTAAAACAGTCCAGGCTGACTTCAAATCTTGATACGTAACATACCGATCAGTCAGCTCTGCCTGATAACGTCCTCGCATCGAGCGGAGGGAAACAATCGCTATGCCAGAGCAAACTGCATTTCCACACCGCCGTGTCGGACTGGTGGAAGACCACGAGTCGGTGGCTATCGGCTTGTCCGTGATGCTGAAGGACGAGCCGGATATCGAGTTGGTGTGCATCGCGACCACTGTGTCCGAGATGCTCGCTCAGCACGTCAGCTTGGATCTGGCAATTCTCGACCTCCGACTGGCCGACGGTTCATCGCCCAAGAGCAACGTCGAGGAACTGCGGGCCGCGGGGCTCGAGACATTGATCTTCACCGGGGCGGAAAACCCGTTCCTCGTTCGCTCGGCTGCCCGTGCCGGTGTGCTGGGCGTCGTGCGCAAGTCCGAACCGACTGCCGTCGTGATTGATGCAATACGCGCCGCCGCGTCGGGAAGGCAGGTGGTGACGACAGAGTGGGCTGCCGCAATCGACGGGGATCCAGGTCTCGACGAGGTGGGTCTGAGCCCTCGACAACTCGAGGTCCTCGAACTTTACGCATCCGGAGAGAAGGCAGATCGCGTTGCGCGACTCACCGGTTTGGCGCCGCAGACGGTCAACGATTACCTCCAACGCATCAGGCAGAAATATGCGGCTGCCGGACGGCCGGCCCCCACAAAGACAGATCTGTACAAACGCGCGGTCGAGGACGGGGTGTTACCGATTCCGGAACGCAGGAATCTCGGTAGAAATCTGACCTTGACTAACAATGACCTTCAGTAATGAAAAAGTTCGGTAACGATTGATTTCGCTGAGGCTGCCCCTGGAAATATGGGCAGAGGAATTGATGTCTGGGAAAAATGGCCAACTTCGACTTACATTCACCTGGTAAGAAGACGGCGCTGTCGGGGAGTCTGTCATTCCGCTAGACGAAAGAAAGACGAAACTCATGACCGTCACTGTGGAAAACTGCATGACACAAGACCCTGTCGGACCGCACCTTTCGGAGCGCGAAGTCGAGGTTCTCAGGGAATGGCTACTGAGTGATTCGAAATCACGCGTCGCTCAAAACCTCTACATAAGCGTGGGAACGGTGGGAACCCACCTGTCCCGGATTCGCGAGAAGTATGCCGACGTTGGAAGGAACGCACCGACGAAATGCGAACTACTCGTGCGAGCGATACAAGATCAGATAGTGACGATCGACGAACTCTGATCGACAAAGTTGCTTTCGACAAAACAGCCACTGCTTCGGACGAAATTCTCAGGCTCTTCGGCCGTTTCATCGGCGCAGGCTATGTCTGTTATCTGATATTGCTCGCCCCTGCCATTGCCGAAGCCACTGCGATGTCCGCGTCTTGGTGGACCCCGCTGGCAGTGGTCGCAACTTTCGGTAGTGGACTGGTATTGGGAGCATCGACGTTTCACGCAGACACCCGGTGGGTGAAACGAGCCGCGAGTGCAAATGCGCTCCTCTACGTCGTGGTCATCCTCCTGTGGTGGCCGGCCTGGAATGGTGAGCACGTCACGGATTTCACCTTGTGGATTTCCAATTTCCCCGGCGTCGCCAGCCTTGCGGCAGCTGCGGCTTGGCGACCGGCCGCTGCCGTCGTGCACCTTTTCGTGGCGGCAACACTCGCACAGTTGACCAATCACATAATCCGGACGAGTCCCACGACGCACCTGCTTGTTCCCGACCTCGCCTTCGCCTGGACATTTTGCGCGGTATTCGTCGCAGCGGCCGTCATGGCCTTGCGTACCGGTCGAGTGCTGGATGCAACTATCGCCACCACTCATGCCGCTGCGGCAGGCGCCGCCGCGGCCGAGGCCAAGTCCGTCGAACGCGAGAGATTCGACGCACTCATCCACGACACCGTGATGTCCACCCTGCTCGCTGCTTCGAGAAACGATGCCGATCCCTCGGTCATCGCTCAGGCACGAAGGACTGTCGAGAGGCTTGACGAACTCCGCTCCGGAACCGATCACGAGACGAGTTTCGACTTCGACGGAATCCTCGCTCAGTTGCGTTCAGCCGCTTCGGAAGTGGACGAAAACATCACGTTCGAGGCCGCCCTGTCAGTCGGGTCCGATCCGAGCGGATACGCGCCCGACTCGATTCGTGCGATGGCCGGTGCGATGGCCGAGGCGCTGCGCAACAGCGTCAAGCACGCCGGAAGCAGTGCACGGCGTTCGGTCACGGTCACGGCAACCACCACCCACCTCGAAGTAGTCGTCGCGGACGACGGCGTCGGCTTCGATCCGAGCTCCGTCGAGACGCATCGCCTCGGAATCACTGTCAGCATCCGCGGCAGAATGCGCCAACTCGACGGCGGATCGGCAACCATTCGATCGTCACCCGGCCGCGGCACTTCGGTGACTCTGACCCTGAGCTTGCCCGCAGCGGTGATGGCATGACCAGACCGGACGGACGAGATGTCCGCGATCTCCTCGGTATGCACAGCCGTGCTGCTCGATTCATGGCTGCATGCTTCGCGCTCACCTGCGTGATCTCGGTCGCGTACACCTCCTCCGACGTCCGCGCAGTCTGGCCGATGGTCTTGGCAATTATCGTGTGCTCAACTGCGGCTTTCACACTCGTTCTGAGCCGAGGCGACCCGATGCCGCTGGGGCAGAGCGTTCTGGTGTCTCTGACTGGCGCCGTCACGAGTGGCCTTGTGTTGTCAGTGGTTCCAGTGCCCGTCAACGACATGACTCAATTGTGGATGTTCGGGATGTCTACGGCCGTTTTCACCTTCATGTGCGTTCGTGGGCGTACAGCACTCGCGTGGCTCGGGCTTGGGCTCATGGTGTTGGTGACCGCCATCTGGTCCTCCACTACCGGCCAGGGGGCCATGTACGGAGTGTCGTTGACGGTCATCAACGCGGGCCCTGTTCTGATGTCGACCTTCTTCGCGTACACCATCCGTCCTCAAGCCAGGGTTATCTACGAACTTCGGGAGCAGTCCACCCAACGAATTGCCTCCGCATCCGCTAGCGCTGCGATTCTCGAGGAACGCGACGCGCAACTCGACAGGCTCGATCTACTTGCGCGCCCACTCCTCGAACGGGTCGCTTCCGGGATTCCGCTGACAACCGCCGAGCGGCAAGAATGCGAACTCCTCGAGGCGCAACTCCGAGATTCGCTGAGGGCGCCTGGCTTACAACAGACAGATGTCATCGATGCTGTGCATGCCACTCGAAACCGCGGCGTCGAGGTAGTCCTGCTCGACGACCACGGAATGGATGGTGCTGACCCCGCCGTGCGCGACCGAATCCACGCGAGCATCGTCCGGGAACTCACCGCGATCACGCGAGGCAAAGTGACCATTCGGATCCTTCCACCTCGGCGCACCGCTATGGCCACGATGCTGGTCGACACTGAAGACGTTCGACGAATCGAGTTCGATCACAACGGAATGCAGCTGTTACGGCAGGGAGATCAGAGGGAACTCGGCGCCTCGTCCATGTCCGTCGATCCGACTACAGACAGCGCCGTCTATCCCGAATAGCTTTCGAGGAGAGTGAGATTCACCGCGTCGATCACCAGGAGAAATGAATGATCTTCGAACTGCGTCCAGCACATGTTGCACGCGCCCTTGCCGCACTGTGTGCCCTTCCGATTCTGTGGACCTTCGCAGTCGAGGGAATCACCACGACAACGGAATACGACTACAGCACGGGCGAAGTATCCTCATCGAGCGACCTGGGCTCTCAGATCGGAAGCGTAGCGATCTGGATCGTCCTCGCGATCGCATGTGCCGCCGGTGCATGGTATCTGGAGAAACAGCGCATCGGTTGGCCGCCGGCGGCACACGAGCAACTGGTCAAACTGCAGCTGGCATCACCCAACCGAGAAGAGTAAAGGCCCCTACCGCTTCCGGTCGCCGGCGCGGAGAAGATTACTGGGAACCGTATGACCCACTATCTCCTCTGCAACGGCAGCGGCACGAATGCTCGCATCCAGGTCGATACCTGTAGCAATGCCCATGTCTTCGAGCATGTAGACCAGTTCCTCCGTCGCGATATTGCCACTGGCACCGGGAGCAAACGGGCAACCACCCAGACCTCCGGTGGATGCGTCCAGGTTTCGAACTCCGTGCTGCACAGCCGCCAACGCACTGGCAAGACCAGCGCCACGCGTGTTGTGGAAGTGCACACCCAAGCCGAAGTCACCCACTCTTTCGCCGACAGCGTCGATCAACCGTCCGACGCGTCCCGGTGTGGCAGTGCCGATAGTATCCGCGATCGAGAACTGATCAGCGCCGAACTCTTTGGCCTGCTCCGCAATCCGCAGAACACGGTCCGGATCGGTTGGACCGTCGAACGGACAGTCCCAGGCTGTGGCCACGATGACCTCCACCCGTCCACCAGCCTCGTGGACGATCCGGACGACCTCTCCGATACGTTCGGTCGCTTGCTCCGTCGTCGACCGAGTATTGGCCTCGCTGTGGCTATTCGATGCCGACACCACATATTCGACGGTTTTCATTCCTGCAGCAACGGCCCGTTTCGCTCCACCGATTCCGGCGACCAATGCCGAGAACTCGATGCCTGGCCACTGGTGCAACTCTGCGGCCAACAACTCCGCGTCGGCCAGTGCCGGCACCGCACGCGGTGACACGAACGACGTCGCCTCGATGCGCGAAACACCTGTCGCAGCCAGAGCTTCGACAAGACGAAGTTTCTCCGTCAGCGAGACCGGGTCTTCGATCTGCAACCCATCCCGTGGCCCGACTTCACGAATGCTGACCGCGGGAACACCTGCTTCAGGTACCGACACGTCAGATCACGCCCTTCTTCTTCAGTTCTGTCTGCTCGTCGCCCGAGAGTCCGAGGAGCCCACCCCAGACCGAAGCGTTGTCGTACCCCGGCGACGCTGCTCCCGCGTTGCGAACGGATCCGGGTGTCTCACTGAATGTAGGCACGACGCCCAGACCGAGAACGTTTTCCCCGATCCGCTCGTCGTAGTGGTCGACGAGCATCCCCCGTTCGATCAGCTGCGGATCCTTGACCACATCTTCAACCGTATTGATCGGCCCGGCAACAACTCCCACTTCGGTGAGGCGTTCCACGAGACTGGTGGGATCTTGGAGCGCAACCCAGGCGCTGATCAATTCGTCGAGCTCGTCCTGATGTTTGCCACGCGCAACATGATTGGAGAATCGGTCGTCTTGCGCTAGTTCCGGTCGACCCATGATGGTGCACAGACGCACGAAGAGCGTGTCCTGATTGGCCGCGATCACCACCCAGTTTCCTTCAGAGGTCTGGTAGATGTTGGACGGTGCGATACCCTCCAACCTCGTTCCCGAGGGCTGCCGGATGATCCCGCCCCGATCGTAATCCGGGATCGTGGATTCCTGCACCGCCAGACAGGATTCCGTGAGGGCAACGTCGACCACCTGACCACGGCCGGTCCGCTCTCGCGAGAGCAACGCCGCCAGCACTCCCTGAACGGCGAACATCCCACCGAGAGAATCTCCGAGTGAAAGGGCAATACGCGGGGGTGCCTGCCCTGGATAACCGTTCAGATGCCGAAATCCGCTGACTGCTTCGGCAACCGAGGCGTAGCCGGCGCTCTTGGCTTGCGGTCCGCTCTGCCCGTAGCCGGATACCCTGGCCAACACCAACTTCGGATTGCGCGCGCTGAGCACGTCGAATCCCAGACCCCACTTCTCGAGGGTGCCCGGCCGGAAGTTCTCGACCACCACGTCGGCATGTTCGATCAGATTCAGAAACAGGTCGCGGCCCGCGTCGACGCGAAGGTCCAACGTCACACACCGCTTGTTGCGGGCGTGAACCGTCCAGAAGAATCGATGACCGTCCTGCTCTGCCTGACCCCAGGTACGAAGCGGGTCTGGGCGGTCCGGTGATTCGATCTTGATCACGTCGGCTCCCATGTCGCCGAGCAATTTCCCGGCGAAGGGCCCGGCGATCAAGGTTCCGAGTTCAATCACCCGATATCCGTCCAGGGGCCCGGTGGGCGCACCTTCCGACACAGCTGCCTCCTCTGGGAACTTTTCTCCCTTTGAAGGCTACGTCACCACCCGGTATCGCAACATCATGTCGTGGTCTTCGTGATCGAGCATGTGGCAGTGCCAGACGTACCCCTGCAAGTCCCCCATGCCAGCTTCTCCGTGCGCCGAGTGATCTGCCATGGAACCTCTCGCGAAAGTTGCATCCGGATCGAAGCCCAACTCGTCGGCCGTCGGAAAGCGCACGATCACGCGGGTGATCGAGTTGGCATCCACGATGACCGTGTCCTTCTCCCCCGTTTCCCACACTTCGGGAGGCCGCAGCGAGGAGGTCACGAATTCCTCCGCCGACGGCGTCCACCGGACCCCCAAGTCAGGCACCGGATACCGCTGCATCAGTGCTGCAGTGTCGAGGCTCTGGCGTCCCACAACGCGGAACGCCACCAGGTGCAGATGAATCGGATGTGGTTCCGTGGTGATGTTGATCAGATTCCATTGCTCGACGGCTCCCTGACGTGGCAGTTCGATATCCGAATCGGTGAACCTCAAATTGTTGAGCGACATAGTGATCGACGGGTAGTCCGAGGGACGCGACAGCTGCATGATCGTGAGATTTCGCACCACATCCGGGGACGCCGGTTCGGCGGCAACGGAATTCAGCTGCTGCGGGATCGAGCCGGTGAATCCCTTTGCGCTGCCCACGTCGAACCGACAGAACACCGGCATCACCTGCGTGCCGCGTTGAGCCACCGCAAGGGGTACCGGTTCGTCGTTGCGCAATTCCACCGTTGTGCCCGGCTCGAGCATACTGAAGTCGACCAGCAGATCAGCGCGTTCACCCGGACTCAACCGGACGTGATCCGTCGGCGCCGGAGCGGCCAGTAAACCGCCTTCGGACCCGATCACCCAGAACCGCATACGATTTGCGAAATGCAGATTCCACACCGAATAGGTTGCGGCGTTGAGCAGTCGCAATCGATACAGGCCGCGGGCAACCTCCACTTTCGGCCACACGACGCCGTTCACCACGCCAACGTCACCGGGGGTCGCCGGATCCCATGAACCTTGCGGAGTGAGCCACGTGGAACGGACACTCTGCTGACCGTCGGAAGTGAATACCTTGTCCTGCAGAATCATCGGGAGTTCGAACTCACCGGTCGGCAGGCCGAGAGAATTCCCGGCGGCGCCCGTGTCAACGTCGTCACGGAGAAAATACATCCCGACCAATCCGGCGTAGACGTTGAGGCGCGTCATTCCCATGGCGTGATCGTGGTACCAGAGATTGCCGGCGGCACGACCATTCGTGTATTCGTGGACCAAACCTTCGCCCGGACGCTGGATCAACTCCGGATGTCCGTCGAACTGTGGTGCAGTAACTCCTCCGTGCAGGTGAAGCGAGGTGGGGACCTGTGTGCGGTCGAGGTCGCTGACGCCGTGCAGACCCGGATCGACATCCGCGGCAAGCGGATACGCAGAAATGTCATTGGCATATCGGACTGTGACGAGCTGATCGACGTGAGCTTCGATGGTGGGGCCCAGATAATCCATTCCGCCGTAACCCAGCGACGGCGACGACGGTAGGTCCGGATGGAAACGGTGCATCGACGAAGCCGCGCGAAGCTCCAGGTTGCCACCCGAAATGCCCGGCAGGACAGGAAGGGTCTCCCGAAACGGTTCCAGCCGGGGTGACGGAAGTTGGAATGGGCGTAGCGGATCGATGTCAGGGGGCCGAGCTGTCGCTGATCCAGCGGACAATGCACTCAGGCCGGCCAGCAAGCCAAGCCCTTGAACAAACGATCGTCGACGGATCTTGTGTGACTCGTCCACTCACGGCCCCCTCACGCTGACGGCATCCGGAGCGGGTTACCCGTGTGCTCGCACGGTCAAACACCGACCACCTTCTCCAACCAAGGTTTGAGAATGGGTAGAACATGAGCCGGTTGCATTGCCTGCGTGTGATCCAGACCGTCTAGTACCTCGATATCCCACCCTGCTGACCGAGCGGCGTCGAGGTCGAGATCGGCCGGCGCGACCCGTACCCCACCCCATCGGTCACCGTATTCGATGACGTCTTGCGAACCGACGAAACACATTCGCGGACAAAGGATGCGCCCTTGAATTGTTCGATCGTCGAATTCACCAAGTGCGCGGTACAGCGTCACGAACTGCCGGGTCTGCGCTCCGGTCAACGCAATGTCGATGGAGTTCCAATCGAACTCGTCTGATGATGCCGTGGGTTGTGATGTGCGCTGGGGCGGTTCACTCGTCATGCGGTGTGTAGCTTCGGTAACCTGGAGCATCGCCTTGTACGGCCCATCCACCGGCGGGAAACCACCCATGACCAGTGCGGTCAGACGATCGGTGCGCAGCGCCAACTGCAATCCGCACAGAGCCAGCCAGGAGTATCCGTAGTAGGCGAACTGGTCGATCCCAGCCGAATTCGCCACAGCCAGAATGTCGGACGTGATGTTGTCGGGAGTGAGCGTGTCCGGAGCGGGCGACGCCATCCGGTGCCCTTCGTAGTCGAAGGCAACCACAGTGAAGTTCGACGCCAACCCTTCCATGAACGTTCGACCGAGCGAGGGGTCAACGCCCCAGGCGCGCAGTTCGTCAGCCTTGATGCCGGTAGCCGAAATCGGATTCACGGGCATCAGCACGGCGGGGCCATGTCCGAGAACCTCGACATCGATAGTTGTCCCGTCGTGAAGTCTTGCCTCAACCATGCCCACTCCCAAATCTTTACGCTGTAAAGTAATTAAGAATAGCGCGACTCCACGAAAGCGACAAGATGAATAAACAGGCAGGCCGACGCGATATCGCACGCACGATTTCACTTCTGTGGCGTCAACCCGAGACGCCTTCCGGCCGCCGAGGACCGAAGCCCGCGCTGTCCACGGACTCAGTCGTTGACGCCGCGATCGAAGTCGCCGACGCCAACCCCACGACACCGTTGTCGATGCGCATGATCGGCGACCACCTCGGCCGCACTGCGATGTCTCTGTACACCTACATACCGGGAAAGGACGAACTACTGGACCTGATGTACGACCGGGTGCATGCCGAGCTACCGCCGATCGCAGACACCGGCGACTGGCGCATGGCACTGTCCGACTGGGCCGCCGCACTCTTCGCCCTACATACACGCCATCCGTGGACATTGGATGTCTCGTTGGCGCGCCCCGTCCTGGGTCCGCACGAGCAGGCAGGACTCGAATCACTCCTGTCCATTCTCTACTCCACGGGTCTCGACGCTCCGACCATCCGCAGATCGGTGAGCATGATTTTCCATTTCATCCGGGGGTCCGCGCGGACCCTAGCTGAGATCCGGAGCGCCTCGACCATCGGAGATTCCGAATCTCATTGGTGGGCAGAGTCTTCTGCTGCACTGGCCGATGCTGCACCGGATTTCGCGGACGACTTCCCCCACACGATGCAGTTGGGTCGGGAGGCCCCACCGGTACCGGGCGGCGACTTCTATCTCGAACGAGAAACCGAAGAGTCATTTACTCAGGGCCTACAGATCCTCCTTGACGGGATCGAATCGAGGATTCGAAAACACTCTTGACTCGAACGCATGTTCGAGTATTCTTAGGTGTAGGGGATCGGGGGATTCAATGAGTGTTCTGTTGTCGGATGTGGTGTCTGGTTCTGCGGTGGGGTTGCGCGGACGCCTGTGGCGGTTGTCTGCTTCTGAGTTGCGTGCGGCTGCGGTGTCGGCGAGTGCGGAGATTCTGCGTCTCGAGGCTGTTCGGGTGGCGGTGGTGGACGAGTTGTCGTTGCGGCCGGATGATCAGGTGATCGCGAGCCGCGGGGTGGGTTGCTGGTTGGCGGCGAACACGATGCTGCAGGTTCGGGACGGGAAGAAGATCGCCGCGTTGGGTGCTGCGCTGCGGCCGTTTCCGGCGGTGGCTGCCCGGTTCGATGTCGGGGATTGCTCGTTCGAGCACGCGGTGTTGATCGTGGCGTTCTGCGAGTCACCACCGAAGGGGATGCCGGAGGAAGCGCTCCCTCGCTGTATCGACTTGTTGTTGGCTGCCGCGTCCGGAGTGGAGGCCACGACGACGAAGGTCCGGAACGTCATCGCGACCTTGGAGCGAGTGTTCGAGTCCGATGACATTCCACCCGCCGAAGATACCGATCGGAACGAGCTCCGGATCGCGTCGACATTGAACGGTCGGGTGGTGGTGCGCGGGGATTTCGACGCTCTCACCGGCGAAATGTTGCTGTCGGCATTGTCGAATCTGACGATGCCCACCCCAGCACCCGATGGAACCCCGGATTCTCGGTCGGCGGCGAAGCGGACCGCGGATGGGTTCACGGAACTGATCCGGCGGTATCTGGACTGCGCCAAGACCGGCACCGACGGTGGTCAGCGGCCGCACGTGAACGTGCACATCAACGCCCGTGATCTGGCGGAGCACCGGGACTGCGCCGCAACATCCGCTGCTCCTGGTGGTGGAGTGGCTGTGTCGGATCTCGATGTCGGGCACATGCCGTGGCTCGGACCACTGTCCGTATCGCAGACCAGACTCCTCGGGTGCGACTGTTTCCTCTCGACTGTGCTGCTCGACGATCACGGCGCGCCGTTGGATGCGAAACCCGGAAAGCGATTAGTGTCCGCGGAGCAGCGAGTGGCGCTGATCGCCCGCGACAAAGGCTGCGCATTCCCCGGCTGCACATGTGTACCGGCCTGGACGGATGCGCACCATATCCGGCACTGGGCCAACGGTGGCCCGACGGTGATGAACAACCTTGTCCTGCTGTGCCGTTCGCATCATCGATTGATGCACCGCAAAGCCGGGTTCGTCGGGAAGTGGATGATCCGCATCGGGGTCGACAACAAACCGTGGTTCATCCCACCACCCTCGATCGACCCGCAACAGCACCCGCGACCGGCGAACACCACCTTCAAAACCTGAGGTAGTACTCCTCAGGCACAACAGAACACGTGCCAGCACCGCATCGAGCAGATCTCGATGCGGTGCCGAAAGCCGTGACTTCCGTCAGACCGCCTGCGGAACTTTGGTGGTGCGTGGGAATCGCTCCCGAATCTCCGCCGGGGTGACAACTCTCGGGTCGAGGGGTTGCTCGTCACGCAGGTGGTGCTCCAACACCTTGCCAGTCATCGGCGCGATGACCTTCAGAGCAGTGGTCATGTTCTTCGGTGAACTGCCGACCCGGACCGCAGTTCGCACCGCGGGCGCAATTGCCCTGTCCAACAAAGCGGGTTGATCGAAGCCGCCCATGGTTCGCATCCAGCCCGGCAATGTTGCGATAGTGGCCGGCGCGACCAATCGGCTGAACGCCGCGAACTTCGTCTTCCCCTGTGCTCTTGGTGTTCTCAGCAAGTAGTGCATCGCGCGGTTGGCACGTTCGGAGGTACACAATCTGGGCCTGACTTCAGCGAAGTACTCCCGTACCTCGTCTCGCGAGCGCGGAACGTCGGACGCCTTACACGTCTGCAGTTCGGCAGCGATCACACATTCTTCCCAGTACCGCTGCTCTTCGACGGCGGAGAGTGGGCCCGGCCCGTACATCTCGTAGCACTTGAGCACCGAATGCCAACCGGTCACGTGGATCCACAGTTGTGACGCCGGATTGTTTGCACTGTAACGAGTTCCGGTGATCGGTTCGATACCCGTGGCCTGAGCGTGAACCGTCATGAGATGGTCGGACAACGCCAGTGCCGTCCGCCCGTCGGCAGTGGCGACGGTCAGGAAGTACGCCAAGGTTCGGTCGAGTCGCCCGGCGGGATCGCTGTAGATCCCGCTCATATCTGCCACCGCGGCAGCAAGGAAGGGGTCGAAGTGCTCGAGCACCACTGACCGCTGGAAACCGATCAATGCTGTCGGAGCCGCCCAGATCTTCCAACTGGGTGATCCTGGGCCGAAGAAGCCGTAATCCTCACGCGGTCGATTCATCGTCAGTTCAGACATTTCATTCCTCCCCGTTCGTTGACCCTGCACCGTTCATTTCGTAGGCACCAGACAAGGCGACTACTTGCTGCCAGACGTACTCGAATCGCTCGGCCGCGAACGCGGGGCGCCGAATAGATGCGAGAGCCAACCGCTGCTGATCTTCACTGGCGCTGGGTTTTCCGTACAACTCCACCGCTGCAGCACTGAAGTCGCGGACCAGGACGTCGAAGATCTGATCCAGCACCCCATCGCTCCGCTGCCCCTCGTCCAATCCCAAGATCTCGGCTTGTTCGAGGATCAACTGGCCGTAGACGACGAGGGTGAAGAGTTCGGTGATCGCCAGGCCGAAGTCCAAGTCGACCTGCTGCGCCGCATCCGGTGCAGCTTCGGCAAGGAGGGTCACGAGCGCTTCTGCCTGCTCCACGAACAGTGCAACGTTGGGAACATCCGCAAACTTCGCGTACACCGCTCGCCAGTCGTCGAATCGAACCTTGGACAACCCCCGTGCCGGGCCCTGACGGAACAGGAACTCGTCGTCGGCTGCGTCGTTACGCGTCGGAATCGCCGGAAATGACTCGGGGGCAAAGAGGTACGCCGGCATGAACTTGGCGATCAGGGCGAGATTGACGGCGACGGTCCCCTCGAGCTTGGGCAGCCCGTCGACATCCATCTTGGCCACCGCGAGGTAGCTGTCCTTCTCGAAGCCCTTTGCCGCAGCGATGTCGGAGAGCAGTCCGATCACCTTCTGTGCCTCGGTTGTCACCTTCATCTTGGTGACGGGATTGAACAAGAGGTAGCGGCGGTCCTCGGGCGATGCGGTGCGGAAGTAGTCCACCGCACGATCCGAGAAGAGCCTCATCGCCAGCAGGCGCGCGTACGCGTCGGCGAATTCACGTCGTACGTGTGGGAACGCCGTGACGGGATTGCCGAACAGGATTCGATTGTGCGCGTGGGTAATCGTCTCGTACAAGGCATGAGTCGACATACCGATTCCGCCGAAGCACAGGTTGAATTTTCCGATGTTCACGGTGTTGAGTGCGGCACTGAATGCTTCCTCGCCGGTATGCAGGATATCCTCTGCCGCAACGGGATAGTCGACGAGTGAGAACTCCGCTACGTACATCTGGGCCGGAACGATGTTCTTCACCACGGTAAATGCCGGATGGTCCGAGTCGGCGTAGAAAAAGACGTACTGATCGGCGCCCTCCACTCCGTCGACGCGACCGAAGACAGAGACCGTGTTGGCGCAGTTGCCATTTCCGATGTAGTACTTCGAACCGCTGGCCAGGTACCCGCCGCTGCCGTTCGACGTCAAGACCATGTCGGTGGAGTAGACGTCGGCGCCGTGCTCTTTCTCGGACAATCCGAATGCCGCAACGCCTCCGGAAACCAAAGCGGAAGCTGCTCGCGCCCTTGCAGTCTCGTTGTCGCTCTGCCACACCGGCCCGAGGCCGAGAATGGTCACCTGCCACGGGTACCAGTAGTTGAGTCCGTAGAAACCGAGGATCTCGGACAGCGCGGCGATACGGCTGGTATCCCAGCGCTTGTCGGAGTCACCGCCGCTGTCGCGGGCGGGGGTCAGGAAAGTCGCGAACAGGCCTTCCTTTGCCGCGAAGTCGAGGAAGTCGGAGTAAAAGGTCTTGTCGTGATAGTCGGCCAGAAGTCGATTCTTTCCACGCGCCTCGAACCAGTCGACGGTCGCGCCCAGCAGTCTCCGCGTGGTCGCGTCGAATTCCGGCCGATCGTAAGTGGAGGGATGGAGCAACAGATCATTCGGCACCAAAGAGGTCGACGCTGTCATCGCGGTTGTTCTCCTAGAGATCTCGGCAGAGGCGCCTCACTGACCGCCTCTTCGAATACAACGCCACCGTAACAATTGATGACGACGAATACAACGGTTGCGTATGATTCACGAAGAATTGGCAGGCAGATTAGGGTGGGAGCGGAGGTGAGGTACACGATGACCAGGTCACAAGCTGACGCAACGGATACACCGCGACGCAAATACGCCCCTCGTATGGCGCCCGAGCAACGACGCGAACAGCTGCTCGACGCAGCATTCGAGGTCACCGGCCGCGTAGGCCTGCACAACCTCAGCATGGAATCCGTCGCCGCCGAAGCCGGCGTCGGCAAGCCCGTCCTCTACACAATTTTCGATACCAGGACCGATCTCGTCGCTGCACTCCTGCGCCGCGAGCACGAGCGAGCCATCGCCCAGGTGCTCGAAACCATGCCGACGGATCTGAGCGAACTCGGCCCAGCGGCGTCATACACCGGAACCGTTGGCGCCTTCGTCGACGCCGTACTGGAGAACCCGACGCGCTGGCGCCTGATTCTGACGTCTGTCGAGAACGCCCCCAGCGAGTATCACGGCTTGCTGAAGCTCTCTCGCGGAGCTGTCTTCGCCCGCGCCGAAGAACTGGCGCGTGCCGGGATTGCCCTCGAACCGAAGCTCGAAGGCCTTGATCCGGTTCTCCTCGCACACACCATGATGTCGTTTGCCGAAATGCTCGGACGACTGGCCGTCAGCGACCCCGAAACCTATACCCGAGAAAGACTTTCCAGTTTTGCCGTGGCCCTCGCCCAATCGGTCGGACGTTAGCTGCCGACTGAAACCTGTCGGTCGGATCTGCTTCAATACACGCATGACATCACCATCGATCGAACCGCTACAGCTTTTCGAAACGTCTCCGGGCAACTGGTCACTGATGCTCACCGACCAGCATTTCGGCAAGGTAGCAGCGGTATTCGAGCAGGTAGAGGGTTTCGAAGGCTCCGGCTACGACTGGGCGTCGGTCGCCCACGCAGTGGTAGGCCGCGATGCACCGCATCTGGACGGCCGCTTCGGCACCGATCCCGAAGCGGGCATGTTTGTTGCGTACGGCAGCGACAACGAAGCTCTTGGTGAACTCGGAGTGCTTCTCGCCAAAGCGTATTCGGATGCCGAGTACCTCGGCGGCCTGGTCGCCATTTCCGAACTCGACTAGAGCTCCTGCTGAAACGACACCGGCCCCACACCTAGGTGCGGGGCCGGTACCGAAGGAAAGATCTAGCCGACCAACAGCTCGGCAATCTGAATCGTGTTGAGAGCGGCGCCCTTACGGAGGTTGTCACCCGAAACGAAGAGCGCGAGTCCGCGTCCCTCCGGGACACCCGGATCCTGACGGATACGACCGACCAGCGACGCGTTGCCGCCGGCAGCGGCCAGCGGCGTCGGAACCTCGACCAACTCCACTCCGGGAGCGTCGGCGAGGATTTCCTTCGCACGAGCGACCGAGAGCGGGTTCGCGAACTCTGCGTTGATCGCGAGCGAGTGTCCGGTCACGACGGGAACGCGCACGCAGGTGCCCGAAACCAGCAGATCAGGAAGTCCGAGGATCTTGCGGCTCTCGTTACGGAGCTTCTGATCCTCGTCGGTCTCGCCGCTTCCGTCGTCGACCAGCGAACCTGCCAGCGGCAGGACGTTGAACGCGATGGGGGCGACGTAGTTGTTCGGAGCCGGGAAGTCGACGGCGCTGCCGTCGTGAACCAGCTTCTCGGCGTCACCGACAACGGCGCGCACCTGGCCGAGGAGTTCCTCGACGCCGGCGATGCCGCTACCGGACACAGCCTGGTAGCTGGAAACGATCAGACGCTGCAGACCGGCTTCGTCGTGCAGAACCTTGAGCACCGGCATCGCTGCCATGGTGGTGCAGTTGGGGTTCGCGATGATGCCCTTGACCAGGTTCTTCGTGTCCTGCGGGTTGACCTCGCTGACCACGAGGGGAACCTCGGGATCCTTGCGCCATGCGGAAGAGTTGTCGACAACCGTCGCACCGGCCGCGGCAAAGCGCGGAGCCTGCGCACGAGACAGCGTCGCACCGGCGGAGAAGAGGGCGATGTCGATGCCCTTCAGATCCTCGTCGGACGTTGCTTCGGCATCCTCGACAACGATCTCTTCGCCGCGGAACGTCAGCTTCTTACCGGCGGAGCGTGCCGATGCAAAGAACCGCACCTTGTCCGCGGGGAAGTTACGTTCTTCGAGCAGAGTGCGCATGACGATGCCGACCTGACCGGTCGCACCGACAACAGCGATTGTTGTCATCAGAAATTACCGTCCTGTTCCTGCGTGTACTACAGCTTCTTCGTCGCCGCCGAGACCGAAAGCGGCGTGGATAACGCGCACGGCGTCGTCGAGTTCGGTGTCCTTGACCAGCACGGAGATGCGGATCTCGGAGGTCGAGATGAGATCGATGTTGATGTCGGCCTTGGCCAGTGCCTCACAGAACGTGGCCGTGACGCCCGGGTGGCTCCGCATTCCGGCACCGACCAGGGAAACCTTGCCGATGTGGTCGTCGAACAAGATCTGTGTGAAGCCGATGTCTTCCTGACGCTTGGTCAGGATCTCGACGGCGCGGGGGCCGTCGGCGGTCGGCAGCGTGAAGGTGATGTCCGTCTTGTTGGTCTCCACCTTGGAGATGTTCTGCAGCACCATGTCGATGTTGATCTCGGCATCGGAGACAGCGCGGAACACCTTGGCAGCATGTCCCGGTGTGTCCGGCAATCCGACAACGGTGATCTTGGCTTCGCCGCGATCGTGCGCGACTCCGGTGATCAGGGCCTCTTCCACAGGAATGTCCTCCATCGATCCGGACACGATTGTTCCGGGCTTGGTGGTGTATGACGAACGGACGTGCACAGGCACGTTGTAACGACGGGCGTACTCGACGCACCGGAGCATGAGCACCTTGGCACCACACGCTGCGAGTTCGAGCATTTCCTCGAAGGAAACCGTCTCGAGGCGGTGAGCGTCGGGGACGATGCGAGGATCGGCGGAGAAGACGCCGTCGACGTCGGTGTAGATCTCGCAGACGTCAGCGTTGAGTGCAGCTGCCAACGCCACGGCGGTGGTGTCGGAGCCACCGCGTCCGAGCGTCGTGATGTCCTTGCTGTCCTGGCTGACGCCTTGGAATCCGGCGACCAGAACGATCGAGCCTTCGTCGAGGGCGGTGCGAACACGGCCCGGCGTGACGTCGATGATCTTGGCGTTTCCGTGGCTGCCGGTCGTGATGACTCCGGCTTGTGAGCCCGAGAACGAACGAGCTTCGGCGCCGAGGGAGTGAATTGCCATCGCTACCAAGGAGTTGGAGATGCGCTCACCCGAGGTCAGCAGCATGTCCATTTCACGGGCCGGCGGGGAAGGGCACACCTGCTGAGCCAGGTCGAGCAGCTCATCGGTGGTATCGCCCATCGCTGACACCACGACGACGACATCATTGCCGGCCTTCTTGGTCTCGACGATCCGTTCAGCGACTCGTCGGATGCGCTCGGCGGTTGCCACCGAGGATCCGCCGTACTTCTGGACGACGAGAGCCACGCGTTTCTACCTCCAGGTCGAAATTGTTTACAGATACCAGAGGTCGAGCTTACCGAGGTGGTCCTGGGACTTCCCGATGCGTACTGCTGTTCGCCTCAGATCCGCGCGGGATCAGTTGCGAGATCCGCGCTCGCATCAACGTCGCAGAACGCGAACCACCGGCAACGTAACCGACCACCGCGACGGCAACTCCGCAGGCGAGAAGCACGCGGATACTGCTGACCAGGGAAACTGCCAGCGCGTCGTACACCGCCACAGCCGCCTCGGACGACGGTATGTCTGAATTCTGTAAATAGACCCGGCGCACGACGGCCAGCGCCACCAGCAGGGCGATCATCGCCACCGCCGTCGCCAGCCCGACCAGGGACAGCGCGCGCATTCGCCCCGGTGCAACTGCGACGGCCGCAATCGCGCAGGCCACCGACGCCCACGGCAGCCAGGTCGCTGCTCGGTCGAGCATGTTCGAGAAATCCTGAGCCCGCACCAACTCGTCGGATTGCAGGATCTCGAACTGCGGATCGAGCGCCGGGAGGCGATCGATCACGGTGAATCCGCGATCGCGGAGGTTCGTCCTCAGTTCTGTCATGACCGGTGCGAGGGAGACGGTGACCGTTCCGCTGTCGTCGGCCCGAACTATGCCGTCGGCGGCTCGGCCGGTCACCATCGCGGCAAGTTGCGCGTGCGCTCGACGGTTGGCCGCGGTCCAGAGCGTCGCAAACTGGTCGCTCGAGACCAACGACTGAGCGGCCTCACGAACAAGTCTCTCGGCCTGTCTCGTCACCACCTGCGGAAACCCGTCCAACCGCTGCGTCAATTCCTCGGTCAGCCGATCAACGACCGCCGATTGGACAGCGGGGTCGGCAGCCAGCGGGGCAACGGACTCGACATAGCTGTCGGTGTCGTTCACCTGGGTGTGAACGAACAGCGCGAGCACCGAGCCGGCAAAACCGAGACCAGCGAGAACGATCAGTAGTGAACAGACGATCCAGCGGATCGAGAGCATCACGCGTGCTTGGCGCGCGCCGGTCGAATCTTCGCGGTGATGTGGTGAATGCGGTGATCGTCAGCGGGTATCCGGAAGGTCTCGGTAACCCGAACGGTCATCAGGTTGCGCCCGAACAACCCGGCGTCAAGGAGGTAGTCAGCCGTCAGGTCGTCCCCGTCGACCGTCCACTCCACCTCACGAATGTCGCGGATCACGCGATACTGAGGACCTCCGGAAAGGCTGCGCCGCAAATGATTCCCCGAAAATCCGGTCTTCAACCCGACCTCGTGACGTACCGCGTCCGGAGCCAGCGGTACGGAACTGCCATCGTGACTACGGAGCGCGTCGAGGTACGTGCTCGCCACGGCGATTCGGGGATCCATGGACGACAGTCCACCATTTTCGAGGCCGAAACGGCAGCACAATTCGGCGACAAATTGGACATGAGGGCGAACCCCACCGATTTCTCGCGAAATCCAGGAGTAGAGTGCTGTGCATGCAGCGCGCACTCCTTCTTGGTTGCCGCGACGGGGTCTGATCCAGACTGGCCTCCCGCCGCGGGGTTTTTGTGCGCCGGTCGACCAAGCCTTCCGGACTCATGGTCTTGACCAACAGGTCATCAGGCCAGGTCCACAATCCTGGAGATCACACCAATGTCCCCCGCTGACGCATTCACCACCGGCACTCGCACCATTACCCCGCCCACGAAGCCGGCACCTTCCGACCAGCCTGCGTGGAACACGCAGAAGAACTCGTCGATGCCGACGTTCCGCTACCGCCCGTTCGCCGAAGAGGTCGAGACGGTCACGCTGCCCGACCGCACCTGGCCGGACAAGATCATCGACCGAGCACCCCAGTGGTGTGCCGTTGACCTGCGCGACGGCAACCAGGCGCTGATCGATCCGATGAGCCCGGCGCGCAAGCGTCGCATGTTCGATCTCCTGGTCCGTATGGGCTACAAGGAGATCGAGGTCGGATTCCCGTCCGCGAGCCAGACCGACTTCGACTTCGTTCGCGAGATCATCGAGGACGGCGCGATCCCATCCGATGTCACCATCCAGGTGCTGACGCAGTCGCGGCCCGAACTGATCAAGCGCACATTCGAGGCGTGCGAAGGTGCCGAGAACGCGATCGTGCACTTCTACAACTCCACCTCGATTCTGCAGCGCCGCGTCGTGTTCCGCGCCGACAAGGACACGATCAAGAAGATCGCCACCGACGCCGCCGAACTGGTCCTGGCCGAGTCGAAGAAGTACCCGGACACGAACTGGCGCTGGGAATACTCGCCCGAGTCCTACACCGGCACCGAACTCGAGTACGCCAAGGAAGTATGTGACGCCGTCACCGAAACCCTGGGTGCGACGCCTGCCAACCCGGTCATCCTGAACCTGCCCGCCACCGTCGAGATGGCGACACCCAACGTGTACGCCGACTCCATCGAGTGGATGCACCGCAACCTGGCCCGCCGCGATTCGGTCATCCTGTCGCTGCACCCCCACAACGACCGCGGCACCGGCGTCGCTGCAGCCGAGCTGGGCTACCAGGCCGGCGCAGACCGCATCGAAGGCTGCCTGTTCGGTAACGGTGAGCGCACCGGCAACGTCTGCCTGGTCACCCTCGCGCTGAACATGTTCACGCGCGGCGTCGACCCGCAGATCGATTTCTCGAACATCGACGAGATCCGTCGCACGGTCGAGTACTGCAACCAACTGCCCGTCCACGAGCGTCATCCGTACGGCGGCGACCTGGTCTACACCGCGTTCTCCGGCAGCCACCAGGACGCGATCAACAAGGGCCTCGACGCCATGAAGGTCGACGCCGACAACCAGGACTCGGACGTCGACGACATTCTCTGGCAGGTCCCCTACCTGCCGATCGACCCCAAGGACGTCGGCCGCAGCTACGAGGCCGTCATCCGCGTGAACTCGCAGTCCGGCAAGGGCGGCGTCGCGTACATCATGAAGGCCGATCACGGTCTGGTGCTGCCGCGTCGTCTGCAGGTCGAGTTCTCGCAGTCGGTCCAGAAGATCACCGACGGCGAAGGCGGCGAGGTCTCGCCGAAGGAAATGTGGGACGTCTTCCACGAGGAGTACCTCGCCCCCGTCACCCCGCTCGAGCGCATGAAGCAGAAGGTCACCGCCTCCGAGGAGGACGGCGGCACCGACGCCATCATCGCCATCGTCAAGGTGAACGGCAAGGAGCAGGAGATCTCGGGAACCGGTAACGGCCCGCTCGCTGCCTTCGTCGACGCGCTGGGAAGCATCAACTTCGACGTCCGTGTCCTCGACTACTCCGAGCACGCAATGTCCGCCGGCGACGACGCCCAAGCGGCGGCCTACGTCGAGTGCGCAGTGACTGGCCCGGACGGTCAGAGCACCGTCGTCTGGGGTGTGGGTATCGCCACGTCGATCACGACGGCGTCGCTGCGCGCCGTGGTTTCGGCAGTGAACCGCGCGAGCTGACACTCACGCAATACGAACCCGGCTCTTGAACAAACCCTGGTCTCACCTGATTTTCAGGTGAGACCAGGGTTGTTTTCACGGCACAGAAGTTCTTCGGTCCGTGTTTTCGCTTCGGCATGACATAGGTCCCGAAAGAGTCGCTTAGCGAAGTTAACAAACAGGATTCACCCATCGAGGATGATGCAGCCGACCCCGGCACGTGAGATAGTCACCTCAGACAAATCCGACTTGTGAAATGGGGCTCGACAATGGATTCCTTTTGGGACTTCCTCTGGCTGATCATCATCAGCTTCGCGTTCATCGCGTACCTGATCCTGCTCTTCTCGATCATCACCGACCTATTCCGTGATCACAAGACTTCCGGCTGGGTAAAGGCAATCTGGATCGTCTTCCTGTTCTTCATTCCGCTGCTCACCTCGCTCGTCTATCTGATCGTCCGAAGCGACGGAATGGCCCAGCGCTCCATGGAGGCTGCTCAGCAGGTCAAGAATGCACAGGACAGCTACATCCGTGAGGTTGCCGGAAAGTCCCCGGCCGAGTCCATCGCAGATGCAAAGGCGCTTCTCGACGCCGGCACCATCAGCGAAGAAGAATTCGCAGCGCTCAAGGCCAAGGCCCTCGCCTGATTCAGGCCCTCACTAATCAGTGAGGATTGCACTACCGAAACGGGAGCGACACTAATCGTGTCGCTCCCGTTTCGTATTCATTCACCATCCGCCGTTCATGCACCGACAGCCGTTCATTCACCGACCGCCCGGGCGACGTCGCGAAAAGCGTCGAGAACCACTCCGATAGCCGGGCTGCGGTCGATGTGTAATCGAGTTGCCAATTCATAAACGCGAGCAGCGCGCACGCCTGCCACCGGTTTCCTCGATACTCCAGGATGTGTGATCGCGTAACGCGGCATCAAAGCCACACCGTGGCCCGCCGCCACCAACTCTTCGATAACTCGGAAATCGTTTATCCGATGAGCGACTCGAGGTTGGACCCCGGTGACGGACGCAACCGACAACAGAACGTCGTCGACCGGAAACCCGCCGCGCACGCTGATCCAGTTCTCGTCGGCCAATTGCTCCAACCGGACCGAATCCTGCTCGGCGAGTGGATGATCAGGCCGCAGCACCAGATCGATCGGTTCACGCATCAGCGGTTGCACGCTGACCCGGGGAAACGAGGTCTCGGCGCCGCGTTCGTCACGGTGAGTGAGGATCACATCGTGATCGGCCAACAGTCCAGGGACGGCCGACGCCGGTTTGTCGACGTCGTGTGCGTCGATGTCCACGTCCGAGTTCTTCAGCGCCGTCAGGACACCGGGCAGCAGGAGAGCTGCTCCGGAGGGAAAGAACGCGACTCGCACCTTGCCGCGCGGCGAGCCTCGGTACGACGCCATCTCGTCCGCTGCCCGGTCGAGCGCCGCCACCACGTCGTCGGCGCGGAGCACCAGCGCTCGACCAGCGTCGGTGAGGCGCAGCGTGCGCCCGTCCGGTTCGAGGAGCGAGACCCCCGCCTCTCGGCCGAGGATCTTGAGTTGTTGCGAGACGGCGGACGGTGTCATCGAGAGAGCGAGAGCAGTAGCGCCGACGGTTCCTCGGTCGGCGAGCTCGCGGAGAATCCGCAAGCGCGTGGCATCCATACGGTGACGAATATCCATGTAGCAAAACTACATGGATAGTGCATCTATATTCGCTTGTTCTGATGCTTCGTACGGCTCACGATTAACGTCATGACTCCCCGCGACCGTCTCCTCGGCCTGACCGTGATCGTCTTGTGGGGTCTGAACTTCCTGGCCATTCGCGTCGGCCTGGATCATTTCCCGCCGTTCTTCTTCGCTGCACTCCGGTTTCTGATCATCGCGATTCCGGTGGTCATCTTCGTGCCGCGTCCGCAGGTACCGCTCCGTTGGTTGCTGCTCTACGGATTCGGTTTCGGATTCGGCCAGTTCGTCTTCCTCTTCTGGGCGATGCATTCGGGGATGCCGACAGGTCTCGCATCACTGGTCCTGCAGTCGTCCGCGCCGTTCACCGTCCTACTCGGCGCGTTCCTGCTCCGCGAGAAGCTCAGCGTCTGGCAGGTCTCCGGGATCGCCGTCGCCGTAGTCGGTATGTCGTTGATCGGCTGGGACCGTTCACACCACGCGGCACTGCTGCCCGTGATCCTCACGCTCCTCGGCGGCCTGTCCTGGGCGTTCGGCAATCTCGGCAGCCGCTTGGCCGCGGCGAACACCGTCGGCGAGCCCGCACCGATGCGCTTGATGCTGTGGATGTGCGTCATCCCGCCGTTGCCGATGCTCGCCCTGTCAGCGGTGGTCGAAGGCCCCACCGCCGGATGGCACGCGCTCGGCACCGCGTTCAGCGCCGACGCCTGGCCGTCACTGGTCGGGCTGGCCTACATCATTCTGCTCGGCACCATCGCCGGATCCGGGCTCTGGACGATGCTCATGGGCCGCTATCCCGCCGGCATGGTGGCGCCGCTCTCCTTGCTGGTACCGGTAGTGGGAATCGGCGCATCCTGGCTGTTCCTGCACGAGGATCCGAGCCCGTTGTCCCTGGTCGGGGCAGTCATCGTGATCGCCGGAGCGAGTGCCGCACAGATGAGGCGCAAGCCCGCGAACACTGTTTTCTCGGACACACCTGCAGCCTCACCACCGGCGCGACTCGGCGTCTGACGATGCCCTGTGCCAAACTCGGGCCGTGGGAACTGGACTATCGATCACAGTGCGCGGAAAGCTCGCCATGCGAGCTGCCGCAGCAGCATCTTGGGCATCGCAGAAGGCCGGTCGCGGCAAGGGTTCGATGATCGGCGGGTTGATCGCCCTCAAGATCGACCCGACGCTCATGACTCAGCTCGGACGCGGCAAGCGCACCGTCGTGGTCACGGGCACCAACGGCAAGTCGACGACCACGCGTATGACCGCCGCAGCGCTCGCGACACTCGGTGACGTCGCCACGCAGGCCGACGGCGCCAACATGGATGCCGGGATCGTGGCCGCTCTGGCCGCGCGTACGGACGCAACGCTGGCAGCACTCGAGGTCGACGAACTGCACGTCCCCCACGTAGCCGACGCCGTGAACCCGGAAGTGATCGTGCTGCTCAATCTCAGCCGCGATCAGCTCGACCGGGTCGGCGAGATCAACATGATCGAGCGGAAGCTCCGCGCGTGCGTCAATGCGCATCCGAACGCGGTGATCGTCGCCAACTGCGATGACGTACTGGTCACCTCCGTGGCATACGACGCCACCAACGTCGTGTGGGTTGCTGCCGGCGGCGGCTGGGCCGGCGATTCCGTCAGCTGCCCGCGCACCGGTGAACCCATCGTGTGGGAGGGAAAGCACTGGCGCAGTACCGGTTCCGACTTCGCGCGGCCCGAGCCGACATGGTGGCTCGACGACGACAATCTCTACGGCCCCGACGGCCTGAAGATTCCGATGACGTTGACTCTCCCCGGAAAAGCCAACCGCGGTAACGCCGCTCAGGCCGTAGCTGCTGCGGCTGCTTTGGGCGCAGATCCGGTCGGGGCAGTTGCCGCCGCGTCGACGGTCCAGGAAGTCGCCGGCCGCTACAGCACCGTCGAGGTCGGACCGCACTCCGTCCACATGCTGCTCGCGAAGAATCCCGCCGGTTGGCAGGAAGCGCTGTCGATGATCGATCCCACGGTGGACGGACTCGTGATCGCGGTGAACGGTCAGGTGCCGGACGGCGAGGACCTCTCCTGGCTGTGGGACGTGAAGTTCGAACACTTCGAAGGCGTCAAGGTAGTGGCCGCCGGCGAACGCGGAACCGATCTCGCCGTTCGCCTCACGTACGCAGGCGTCGAGCACACCCTCGATCCGGATCCGTTGCGCGCCATCGCTTCCTGCCCTCCCGGACGCGTGGAGGTACTGGCGAACTACACAGCCTTCCGTGACCTCAACACCGCCATCGCGAAGGAATCTCGCAATGTCTGACTCGACAATTCGCATCGGACTGGTTCTCCCCGACGTCATGGGCACCTACGGCGACGGCGGCAACGCCCTGATCCTGCGTCAGCGTCTGCGGATGCGCGGCTACGACGCCGAAATCGTGGACATCACCTTGAGCGATCCGGTCCCCGATTCGCTCGACGTGTACACATTGGGTGGCGCCGAGGATTCCGCTCAGCGACTCGCAACGCGCCATCTCGCGAAATACCCTGGCCTGCAACGCGCCGCCGAGCGTGGCGCACCGGTTCTGGCCGTCTGCGCTGCAATTCAGGTGCTCGGCAACTGGTACGAAACCTCCAGCGGCGAACGCGTCGACGGTGTCTCGATGCTCGACGTCACGACCTCTCCGCAGGAGAAGCGTTCCATCGGCGAGGTCATCACGAAGCCCTTGATCGACGGGCTCACCGCGCCTCTCTCAGGTTTCGAGAATCACCGCGGCGGAACAACTCTGGGTACCTCAGCCTCTGGATTCGCACGTGTCACCCATGGTGTCGGAAACGGCGTCGGCGACGGATTCGAAGGCGTCGTGCAGGGTTCGGTGATCGGGACGTACATGCACGGACCCGCCTTGGCCCGGAATCCGGAACTCGCGGACCTCCTGCTCATGCGGGCCTTGGGCGTCAACGAGCTCGAACCCCTGCATCTGCCCGAGGTCGACAAGCTCCGCAAGGAGCGGCTCGCGATTCGCTGACCCGGTTCAGACGGTTTCGGATTTCCCCTCGGTCAGAACCAGTTCCACGGCCAACAGCGCGGCGCAGGCCAGTCCCGCAACCAGTTCGGGCACCGCGGTGTAGGTACCACCGAGCACGACGACGATCGCGACCGAGAACGGCATGAGGGTGCGTACCGAGGAGTCATGTAGTCGAATGTGGATGAACCACAGGGCGGCAAGGATGACCGCGACCGGAACGGTGACGGCAGCACCCGTCACCAACGCGCTGCCGTCACCGTGATGAGTCCAGAAGTCGACGCGCGAAGCCAACCCCGCACCGATGGCGGCAGCGGCGGCGAAGATGAAGTAGTGACCGAACCCCCAGACGAAGGGTGAGACGTTGTCACCGCCGATCACTTCGCCTGCATTGCGTTGGAAGTAGAGCCACCACAGGCTGAAGACAATCAGAATGCCGCCGATCACGACGTAGGTGACCTGCGCTGCCGGATGCTCACCGTCGACCGCGTCCTGAATCGCGATGGTTGTCGAGAGGATCGTCTCGCCCAGAACGATGATGAAGAACAACGAGTACCGCTCCGCGATGTGATGCGGGTGCCACGGCGTCATGCCCGGCTTCTCCGACCAGATCGGTACCGCGAATTCGCACAGAACCAACACCAGGAACGTCGGGACGTAAATGGCGGATGGAACGAAGTAGAAACCGATCCAACCGATCTGGACCAACACGATTCCGAGAGCGTATCGACGAGCCGTGAGCGCATGTTCGGGGTCGTTCCGCGACACCCTGAGCCATTGGATGACCAGGGCTATTCGCATGATGACGTAGCCGACGATGATGAGCAGGGCGTCGTCGTTGAAGAAGCGGACGATGCCGGCTGCAAGGACCAGCGATCCGAGGATCTGGAAGATGGTCAGCAGCCGGGCGATTCCGTCGTCGTTGTCGTACGCCGAGGTGAACCACGTGAAGTTCAGCCACGTCCACCAGATCGCGAAGAATGCCATCGCGAAGTGCCCGACGCCCGAAGCCGCGTGCCCTTCGCTGATCGCGTGGTGCAGACCGGTGGCCGCTTGAGCGACCGCCACGACGAAGCAGAGGTCGGTGAGCAGCTCGAGCGGCGTCGCCACCCGATGCGGCTCGTGCGGATCCCGCGGAACCAACGGCCGGATGAACGAACTGGTGCGATTCACGAAGGGCAGAGTAGCGCGATGATTGCCGACGCGCTGCCCGTGACTGGAACCTGTCGTCTCAGGTATTCACGCCGACGCCCCGATCTGGGCTCGGATTTCCAACTGATCGGCGAGTTCGGCGCCTATCGCCCCCGCGCTCCCCAAGGTGAAGGCGATCTGCCGTCCCCACAGGAAATAGCGGTGAATCGGGTAGTCGACGTCCGCGCCGATTCCGCCGTGCAGGTGCTGGGTCGCGTGCACCACACGCAGGCCGCCGCGCGAGGCCCACCATTTGGCGACCAGCGCCGCTGCTTCCGCTTCGCTCTCGACTCCGCTGTCCATCAGCCAGGCAGCGCGGTGCGTGGTCAACCTTGTGCTCTCGGTGTCGAGGTACGCGTCGGCGGCCCGGACGGCAACTGCCTGGTTGGTCGAGAGTGGACGACCGAATTGCACTCGCTCGGAGGTGTATTTCGCCGTCATCCCCAGCGCTTCCTCGCAGACGCCGGTAGCCAGGGCCGCGAGAGCCACCCGTGCACGCCGCAACGTCCAGTCTCGAACCACCGCGCCGTCTGCGGGAAGTGCGTCAGCTGCAGTAACCGCAACCCCGTCGAACTGCACAGCGCTGTTGCTCTCGCGGTTCGTCACCGCAAGCGGTGTACGCACCAGCGCGTCCCGGTCCGTGGGCACGATCATGACGCTGGCACTGCCGTCCGGCATCGTCACCGGAACGACCAGCGCGGCCGCGAACTCCGCGGCAGGCACGGAGTCGACGTGGCCTGACAGAACCCAACCGTCAGGCGCCGGTTCGGCGCGAACCGCTTTCTCGGCGTTGTAGCCGGTGTCGAATGCGCCGGTGACGATTACCGAGCCGTCGAGCAGTCCCGGAAGCCACGACGCTTTCTGCTCCGTGCTGCCGAACTCGGAAATCGGCAGCGCCGCCGTGGAAATCACCGACCAGAGCGGCACCTGGGCGACCCGGCGGCCCTGTTGTTCGAGCACCGCAGCCAGGCCGAGCATTCCGAGTCCTGCTCCCCCGACCTCTTCCGGCAGAGCGATTCCCAGAACGTCGGAGTCGGCGAGGAGCTTCCACAGTTCGGCGTCGAAACCGCTGGTGCTCTCCACTTCCCGCAGTCGGTCCACTCCGGACTTCGCCGAGAAGATCGATTCACTCAGATCCCGCACGGCGGACAAGTTGTCGTCGAATTCGAATTCCATGTCAGCTCTTTTCGTTCTGTGCAGCGGGCCGGCGACGCGCAGCAAGCGCCATGCCCAGGCATTTTGCGGCGACAATTTCACGCATCACTTCGTTGGTACCACCACCGAAGGTGTTGTTCTGGGCGCGCCGACCCAGGTTCTCGACCCGCCCTTCCAGTACCGCTCCGGGTGTACCGGGGCGCAGTAAGCCCTTGGCACCCAGCACTTCCTGCAGCATGCCGTACGCACTGACGACGGCTTCGGTACCGAAGATCTTGGCCGCGGCCGAATCCCCGCCGCCCAAGGTGTTGGCGGCGACGTCCGCCACCAGTCGCAGGTTCATCAGGTCGGCGGCGCTGAGCAGCGCGTAGACTTCCGCCAATTTCTCACGTACCCAGCCGATGTCGTAGACGTGGCCGTCACCGGCGGGTTCTGTCTTTGCCCACTCGACCACCTCGGCGAAGAGCTCGTTGGCGATGCCACCGCGTGCTGCCAGGGCAACACGTTCGTGGTTGAGCTGGTTGGTGATGAGCTTCCACCCCTGATTGAGCTCACCGACGACATTGCTGATCGGCACCCGAACATCTTCGTAATAGGTTGCCGAAGTGCTGATTCCGCCCACGGTGTGAATTTCGGTGACCGAGAACCCCGGCGAATTGGTCGGTACCAGGACCACGGAAATGCCCTGATGCGTCGGCGCGTCAGGATCGGTGCGAACGGCAAGCCAGACCCAGTCGGCAAACACACCGGCGCTGGTGAAGATCTTGTTGCCGTTGATGACAAGCTCGTCGCCCTCGATGCGGGCGCGTGTTTCGAGTGCCGCGAGATCGGTGCCCGCATTGGGTTCGGTGTAGCCGATGGCAAAGATCAATTCACCCGCCAGGATCGGACGCAGGAAGAAGTCCTTCTGAGCTTGCGTCCCGTGCTTGATCAGAGCGGGTCCGACGGTGTTCAGCGTGACCAGTGACAGCGGCGCATTCGCGCGAATCACTTCGTCGTAGAACACATACAGAGCTTCGGGGTTCTCACCCCGACCGCCGAATTCCTCCGGCCACCCCAAGCCCAGCCAACCGTCTTTACCCATCCGGCGCAGGATGCGATCGAAGACGGGGCCGCCTTCGGTCTGATCCACGAGAGCACGGCGGTCTTCGTCGTTGATGATCTCTGCGAAGTATGCGCGCAATTCCTTGCGCAGAGTCTTCGACTCCTCCGACAAATCCAAGTACATGGTGAAGCTCCTAAGATCTACGAACGCGGCAGGCCGAGTACGCGCTGCGCGATGACGTTGAGTTGAATTTCGACGGTTCCGCCGCCGAACAGAATCGAGGGAAGTCCGATGTGGTCTATCGCGTAATTCGCCGACGGGTCGACAACTGCGGCGCGCGGTCCGAGCAGTCGCAACAGGTCCCGCGAGCCCTCGCGCTGCGCCAGGGCGTTGTACACCTTCGACACGCTGATCTCGGCGCCCGGTTCCTGACCCGCCAGCCGCGCCGACACCCCACGCAGATTCATCGCGGACAGTGCCAACTCACGAGAGAGACTGCGGCCGAGGCCTTCCACTGCATCTTCGCGGGGGCAGTCGTGGCTCGCGTCGGCAATCACCTGACGGAACAACCGACTCGAACCGTGGTGCAGCGTGCTGCCCATGCTCAAGCGTTCGTTGGACAGCGTTGTCGCAGCAAGTTTCCACCCTTGCCCCGGTTCGGCCACCAGGCAGTCGTCCGGGACGAAGACGTCGTCGAGGAATACCTCGTTGAATTCCGACTTGCCGGTGGCTTGCTTCAGCGGACGTACGTCGACGCCCTTCGAGGTCATGTCGACCAGGAAGTACGACAGCCCACGATGTTTCGGAGCGTCCGCGTCGGAACGCGCCAGGCATACTCCCCAATCTGCCTCGTGCGCACCCGAGTTCCACACTTTCTGACCAGACAGGACCCAGCCACCGTCGACCTTGCGCGCTTTCGTGCTCAGACCGGCCAGGTCTGATCCCGCGCCCGGCTCACTGAACAGCTGGCACCAGATGATGTCGGCGCGCAGCGAAGGCTCGACGAACCTGTCCTGCTGCTCGGCGTTGCCGTGTTCGAGAATCGTGGGCAGCACCCATTCCCCGATCACCGTGGACGGTTGAGCCCAACCTCGCATCGCGAATTCATGTGCGATGACGGCCTGTTCCCTCGGTCCCGCTCCCAGCCCGTACGGCGCCCGATAGTGCGGGGCAACCAGTTTGGCGTCGGCAAATCGGGCGCGTCGAGCGCTCCCCTTGGCCGGCGCCCAACTGGCGCTAGTGGTTCCGTCGTCGGGCAGCAGCGCAACCTCGTCCAGAACCCTACGAACCTGCTCTCGTAACTCCGGCAGCATTTCCGGGTCGACAAAGGAGAAATCCCGTTCCGAATCGGCAGACCGGTCTCCCAACGTGTGTGCCCACTTCACCTCGGAACCCGCCACTGCCGCGATACTGATCGCCCGGCGCCAGTACAGATGCGCGTCATGCTCCCAGGTGAATCCGATTCCGCCGAGCAAAGTTACACATTCGAGGGCGTTCTCGATGCCGACGGGCAAAGCGGCCAACGCAGCTTGAGCCGAGACAAGTTTCTGCTGATCCTCGTCGTGGTCTTCGGATCGACCGGCGTCCCACGCTGCGGCACAGGCAATCTCGGAGCGGACCAGCATCATGGCCGCCTTGTGCTGAACTGCCTGGAAGCTTCCGACCGGACGGCCGAACTGCTGCCGGGACTTCACATAGTCGACTGCGGTCCGTAGCGCCCACCCGGCGATACCGCTCGCCTCCGCAGCCAACACCGTGTTGACGATCAGTTCGGTTCGGTGCGCCTGGAGGCCGTCGACGATCAGCCCAGCCTCGACCTGGTGATCGGTCAACGTCAGTGTTCCGATCGACCGTGTCAGATCCACCCCGTCTTCGATCACCACCGCAGCGGAAGTCGACGGTTCGAGTCGGAACCACAACTCGCCGTCTTCGCTGTTCGCCCGCACGAGAACGACATCAGCTCCGGGCAGACCTAGAGCTGGGTCGGCAGAACCGCTCACTGTCCACCCAGCGTCGCTTCGAGCAGCGCGCAATCCCGCGCCTGTACAGACTGCTCCGGTTGCACCGGTGGCCAATTCGGTCAGCATTGTTTCCGCAGCCGGGCCCGCAGCTGTTGCGAGAATCCCACTGGCGATGACCGTCGGAACGTACGGTCCCGGATAGAGCGCATCACCCAATTGCTCGACTACCACTGCAAGTTCGGCAAGACCCGCCCCGTCACCGCCGTACTGCTCCGGCAGGTGCACTGCGTGCAGGCCCTGACGGACCAACCCATCCCACGAGTCCGGCCGATCACCGGCGGCGTACCGCTTGACGTTGCTCCGCGTATCGGCGATTCCACCGAAGCGGTTCGCGAATGCGGCTACCGCTTCCGCCAGGTCACGGTGATCTTCGAGCAGGGGTAGTGCCATGGCAGGTTCCTCAATCTTCGGTTCTTGTCAGATGCGTTCGAGAATCAGGCAGGTGGTTGCGGCGGACGCGCAGATCGCGATCAGTGCGATGGACTTGTTCCGGCGCTCCAATTCGTCGATGACATTGGCCAACAGTCTGATTCCGGTTGCACCGGCCGGGTGGCCCAGTGCGATTGCACCACCGTTGACGTTCAGCAATTCGGGATCGACGCCGTGAACCTGCGCGAACGACATCGGTACCGAAGCAAATGCCTCGTTGACCTCGAACAGATCGACGTCGTCGATTGTCAGCCCGGTGCGTCCGAGCACGATGTTTGCCGCGTCGACGGGACCGTCGAGCATGAACTCGGTGTCACCGCCGATGACGCACTGCGCCAGTATCTTTGCGCGCGGCCGCACGCCGAGGGCCTCGGCTCGATCCTCTGACATCAGCAGAGCTGCACTCGCACCGTCCGAGACCTGCGAAGACGTTCCAGCGGTGTGCAATCCGCCCTCTTGAACGGTGCGCAGCTTCGCGAGCCCTTCGAGACTCGATTCGCGCAGACCCTGATCCCGATGAACCGGAACGTCAGAGCCCGGAGCGACCACATCGATGATGTGCGAGTCGAAGCGTCCTGCCTCCCACGCCGCCGCCGCCCGCTGCTGCGAGCGGAGCCCGAAGGCGTCGAGATCCTCGCGGCTGAAACCGCGCTTGACAGCAATCCGATCGGCCGCGGTGTACTGGTCGACGGTATCGAGTGACCACGACTCCGGACGTGGTGTTCCCAGACCGGTACCCACCTTGTACGTCAACGGAGCGCGGGACATCAACTCGACACCGCACGCCACACCCACGTCGACTGCACCGATGGCAATCTGCCCGGCAATCAACTGCACCGATTGCTGCGCTGTGCCGCACTGCGCGTCGATCGTGGTGCAACCCGCTTTCAACGGAAGGCCCGCATGCATCCAGGACGTACGCACGATGTTTCCGAACTGCTCACCGAGAGGCGTCACGCAGCCGCCGATGACCTGGTCGACCGCGTCAGGATCCACGCCCACCCGATCCAGCACGCCTCTCTGCGCATAACCCAACAGTTCCGCCGCGTGGACTCCGGACAGCCAACCCTCACGCTTGCCGAACGGCGTTCGTGCTGCGTCCACGATGACGGGCTTCATGCCAACTCCTCGGTTCGTAGTGCCGTTCCGTCCAGACCGCGTACGGTCAGGGACCACTCGTCGATCAGGTCCAAGCTGACGATCGAGCGCGCGGTGAACTCGGTGTCGCAATCACACAGCGCTGTGACCGCTTCCACCATTTCTTCCATAGATTCGACCTGATCCGGCCGGATAGTCTCACCGACCAGGACTCTGGCGCCCTCACTGAGCACCGCTGCCCGCGGTTGAACCGTGTTGACGCGAACCCCCTGGCCGTAAAGTTCCACGCCCATGCCGTTGCTCATCCTGTTCAGCGCTGCTTTGGACGCGCCGTACACGGTCATGGCAGTTCCCGGTTCGACCCACGTGAACGGCGGGCCATGCCACGGTTTGACGGTGCCACTGGACACGTTCACGATCCAGCCGTATCCGTTTGCCACCATCCCCGGCACCACGGCTTGCATCAGATCGAGCGGTGCATGGACATTTGCCTCGAACATCAAACGTCGCCGCCGCAGTGGGTAATCCGACAGCGGCTGATAGATCGCCGCTGCCGCGTTGTTCACCAGGATGTCGATCGTCCCGCCAAGCTTCTCGATCGCCAGCGGCACCACCGTGTCGCGCTGCTGCTCGTCCGTCAGATCTGCGACAACTATCTCGACTTTGTTTCCGTACTTGGCAATTCGAGCCGCAGTCTCTTCGAGACTGCCCGGCAGGGTTGCATGCGTGCCGAGCGTCCGAGCCACGAGGGCGACGTCGGCACCCTCGGCTGCCAGTCGCTCTGCGACGCCCGCACCGATTCCGCGACTGGAACCGGTGACAAGCGCTCGGCGGCCGTCAAAGCGCCTCGTCATGCTATTTGAACTTCGAGGCGAAGCGATTGATGCTCTCCGCGATCCGTGCAACTTCGTCTTCACGCAGGCCGTGACTCATGCCGAGTGTCATTCCTCGGGCGAAAACCGCGTCGGCTTCCGGCAATCCTTCGGCCGGCTGACGGAACTCGATGTTGTTCATCATCGGGTGACGAGTGACGTTGCCGCTCCACACAGTTCGTGTGTCGATACCGTCGGCCTCGATGGCTTCCTGCAGGTCGCTGCGCGTGAAGGGGGCGTTCTCGTTGATCATCACCGGGTAACACAGCCACGCCGTATCGAGACCGTCGAGTTCTACCGGCGTCGTGAAGAATTCGGGATGGGCGCCGTATGCCGCCGTGAAGGCCGCAAACGTTGCCTTACGCGTCTTGTAGTTCTCTTCCAGCTTGTCGAGCTGCACGACACCGTAGGCTGCGCCGAGTTCGGAGGGCTCGAAGTTCCATGACATGAGCTCGAAGATGAAGTCGTTGTCGTAGTCGACGCCGTCGAGTTCTTCACGGAAGACTCGGCCGGACTTGGTACTACCGAACAGATTCGGCTCGCTGCGACGGCCCCAGCGGCGAAGCAGCAAAGCCTTGTCGCGGCTGGCTTCATCGTCGACGCACACCATTCCGCCGGTTCCCGCGCACGTGATGATGTGTGCCATCGAGAAACTGGTGACGACGATGTCCGCGCGAGACCCGGTGGGAGTACCGCGGAGCGTGGCGCCGATCGCGTCACACGAATCCTCGATCACCTTGAGTCCATGGCGATCAGCGATATCACGAATGACGTCCCAGTCCGGGCAGTTGCCGGCGAGGTTCGGCATCAGGATGGCACCGGTCTTTTCGGTGACCATTGCCTCGATCTTGGTGACGTCGACGTTGAACGTGTTGGGTTCCACGTCCACGAACACCGGCACCAGACCGGCACGCACGATCGGTGCGATATCGGTGGAGAACGTCAACGGCGACGTGATGATCTCGCTTCCCGCAGGCAGTCCGAGCAGCTCGACTGCCAAGTACAAACCCGAGGATCCCGAGTTGCACATGACGCCGAACTTCTTGCCTGCCAAGGCCGCGATACGTTCTTCCATCTCGAAGACGTTCTTGCCGATGCGCAATCCTTGATGCCCGCTGCGCAAGACGTCGATAACCGCCTGTATTTCTTCCTCGCCGTGCGTAGCCCTGGCGTAGGTGATCCGCTCACTCATCTGGTTCCTGCTTTCTCGAATTGGCGGCAGATTCAGCGATCTGCCGAGAGGACGAGCGCACTGTGCGGGACGGGAGAGCCGCCGGTCACGAGCACGTTGTCCAGAGTTTTGGTGGGTTGATTGGTGGAAGTGCCGCGGATCAGGCGTACACCTTCGGCAATGCCGTTGACGCCGTGGATGTATCCCTCACCGAGTTGGCCACCGTGGGTGTTGATCGGCAGGCGACCGTCCAGCTCGAGATTCCCGTCGGCGATGAAGTCTTTTGCCTCACCTCGACCGCAGAATCCGTACTCCTCGAGTTGAAGCAGAACCATCGGAGTGAAGGCGTCGTAGAGAATTGCGGCATCGATGTCGTCCGGGCCGATACCGGCCTGGTCCCACAGTTGGCGCGCCACGAGTTCGACTTCCGGCATGCTGTCGATGTCGTCGCGGTAGTAGCTGCTCATCGAAATCTGTTGTGGACCTACACCTTGCGCAGCACCGCTGATGATCGCAGGTTTGTGCGGCAGGTCGCGGGCGCGCTCTGCGCTGACGATGACCAGCGCCTGTCCACCGTCACTTTCCTGGCAGCAGTCGAGCAGACGGATGGGGTCAGCGATCATGCGCGAGTTCTGATGGTCCTCGATAGTGATCGGGCGTTCGTAGAACCAGGCCTTCGGGTTGTTCGCGGCATGCTTGCGTGAGAGAACCGAGATCTGACCGAAGTCGGCGCTGGTTGCCCCGTACTTGTGCATGTAGAGCTTGGCGAGGAAGGCTTCCTGCTGCGCCGGCGTCAGAAGCCCGTACGGGTTGATCCAGTTCCGATACTCCTGGTCCGTCGACGCGTTGTACGCAAAGGGTGGTGGCCCGGCGCCGAATCGGTGACCTGATCTTTCGTTGAAGGCACGGTAGACGACCACAACGTCGGCGACACCACTGGCGACGGCAAGCGCGGCTTGTTGAACCGGTGCGCAGGCACCGCCGCCGCCGTGTGGAATACGACTGAAGAACGTCAGTTCCGGGATCCCGAGAGCGCGTGCGACCGCAATCTCGGGATTGTTCTCCATGGTGAACAGTGCAAATCCGTTCACCTCTTCTGCCTCGATGTGAGCGTCGTCGAGCGCGGCGATCACGGATTCGCACGCCAACTGCCATTCACTGCGGCCGGAGTTCTTGGAGAACTCGGTGGCGCCGATCCCGGCGATGGCGGCTTGCCTCGAAAATCCTCGTGTCATGCGATTACCCTTTCCGCCGGTTCGAGAGTCACGTCGGCTGTCACGTGCGTTCCGCGAGCGTTCTTGCCGAGAACCGTCACGGTGAGCGCCCGGCCGTCGGAGTCGATCACCTTGCCGGTCAATGTCATGGCGTCTCCGGGAAAGTTCGGAACACCAAGCCGTAGTGATGTTTTGACGATTCGCGATCCCGGGCCTGACCAGTCGGTGATGTAGCGGTCGATGAGCCCGTTGGTGGTGTTGATGCTCATGAAGATGTCGGGAGTTCCGCGATCCTGCGCCTTGCCCGGATCGTGATGCACGTCCTCGAAATCCTGAGAAGCGATCGCCGTGGCGACGATGAGCGTTCGGTCCAACGGCAGTTCGAGGCTGGGAAGGGTCGAACCTACCTCGTAATCAGAAAGATTCGTCATTGCACCGATCCCCGTCGCCTCAGTTGCGGCAGCATCTCGCTGTGAGCGTGCTCGGAGAACGCCACTTCGAGTTCCATACCGAATTCGAGTTCCTCGTGATCGATGCCCGCGATGTCGGCAACCAGACGCGTGCCTTCTTCGAGATCGACGAGTCCGACGGCGAGCGGGTACTCGAAGGCAGGATCCTTCGGGTGATGAATGACCGTGAAGCTGTGCAACGTGCATCGCCGCGTGGATTCGACTGTGTCCCAACTGAACGAGCGGCATTCCGGGCAGGCGGGCGCTGGCGGGTGGCGCAGAGTCTTGCAATCCGCACACCGTTGGATCTCGAGGCGACCCTCTTTGGCCGCGGAGAAGAAGAAATCGTTGTCGTCGGTGACGGTGAGTCTCGGCACCGCGGTGTGGCGGGAGCCAGTCTCGCTCATGCGATTACCTCCTGGGCTTCGGGCTTGGTATCTGTCTGGGCATCTGGTTTGAATCTGAGCAGTCGAAAGCGCTCTTCGACCAGCGTCTTTCCGTCCTGGTCCACGTACTTCTTGAACAGAGTGATGAAGCACCCGTGACCGAGAGCCGTCTGTTTGAACGGTGAGATCGCTTCGATGGTGAAACATGCGGTGACGTGGTCTCCGGGACTCAACTCCGCGAAATACTCCTGCTCGACGTTGGTCGCGACTACCGACGTGTAGCCGGCCTCGTCCAACAACGCCAGCAGTCGTGAATAGGCGAATTCCTCGGCGGCTCCGTCGGCACGAAGTTGTTGAACCTGCCGATAGCGTCGGTAGCCAGCCATCACCCAGGTCGAGATCATCGCGGGTGGGCAGACGACGTCTCGACGACCGGTGCTGCGAGCAGCTTCGGCGTCGACGTAGATCGAGTTACGGTCGTCGTGTGCCTCGACCCAGTTGCGGATCATCGCCTCGTTGACGGCGTAGCGGGCGACGCGGGGTGGTTCGGCCTCTGCGCCGATGAAATTCGGAAACTGCGTCTGCAGGCTCTGCACTGAAATCCTCCGTGAACGAAAGTTGAGCAAGCGCTTGATTTTGAAGCTAGCATAGGAATCCGGAAGTGGAAACACGCGATCTCACCGACGAATTGGTTCGAGCCGGAGCCATCAGGCAGGATTGCGCTACGTTCGACGCCGGCAGCCCGGCACCCGCGAAACCCTGCCCTGAGCAGGACCGACAACCAGTGGAGATTTCAGTGGCATCACCAGATCGTCGGGAGAAGATCCTGGAGAGCTCAGCCGAGCTGTTCGCCAGGAAGGGTGTCGCCACCACGACCGTTCGCGAGATCGGCGACGCCGCTGGTGTGTTCTCGGGCAGCCTCTACCACTACTTCAAGTCGAAGAATGCGATAGTCGCCGAGCTCATGCGCGGCTTCATCACCGACATTCAACTCCGCTTCGATCAGGTGGAGAAGACGGCGAACGACCCCGAGGACGTCCTACGCGGCCTGATCCGCGAGACCCTGGTCGTCATCGAACTGCACCCGCACCCGACGGCGATCTACCAGAACGATCGGGCGTATCTACGCGACAACGATCTCCTGCAATCCGTCGACGGACCTTCCCGCCAAGTCCGCGAGCACTGGATGAAAGCGATCGCCGAAGGCGTCGATCAGGGAATCTTCCGCAGAGACGTGGCCCCCGAGATTTTCTATCGATCGGTTCGCGACACCCTGTGGTCGACCACGCATTGGCCGGACCGCCAGAAGTACACCACCGAAGAGTTCGCGGATCTGATGATCACACTCTTCCTCTCGGGATTCAGGGTCGCCTGACGAGATCCGGCAGGTCCAGATGTTTCGGGGTTCGCCCCTGCGGCAACAGGATCGACACTGCGAACACGACCACGGCGCAGCCCGCGCACACCAGGTAGGCGACGGAGAATCCGGTCCACGACGTGGAATGTTCCGAACCGCTGATCACGAACGCGGCGAGGATCGTTGCCACCGTCGCGCTGCAGATCGTGCTTCCGGACGTCCGCAGAAGTGAGTTCACCCCGTTGGCTGCCGCCAGTCGCTGTCGAGGCACGGCAACCAGAATCAGCAGCGAGAGCGTGCTGTAGACGATGGCGGTCCCGACTGCTGTGATACCCAGTGCTGCAACCACTCCCCACAGCGGCTTACCGGCAACGGCGTGAATCCCGTACCCGCCGGCGAGGAACACGGCACCGGTCAACATCGCGGTCCGTGAACCGAAGCGGTCGGTGATCCGCACCGCAACCGGCGAGAACAGCACCATCGCGATACTCGCCGGAATCTGGCAGAGCGCCGCCGCAATGATCGACAGGCCGTACCCGGCGCCCGGCCCCTTCATCCCCTGCAGCAGTTGTGTGGTGATCAGTGTGTTCCCGAAAAATGCGAACCCGACCAGCAGAGCCGCCAGATGCGGGATCAACACCGCACGTTTCACGAGAGCACGGACGTCGACCAGCGGATTGACGTTGCGCCGCTGTTGAATTACCCAGAGCGTGAACAGCACCGCCGACGCGGCCAGCATGGAGATCACCGCTCCGCTGGTCCATCCCCAACTCGATCCCTGAGTGATCGGCACGAGCAGAGCGATCATCGCGGCGCTCAGACCGACAGCCCCGACGCCGTCGAATCTTCCCGACGGATTCGGCTCGGACTCTCGAATGAACAGCACCGCAGCAAGAGTCACGGACAGCCCGATGGCGGTGGTTACCCAGAACAGGACGTGCCAGTTCGAGTACTGCGCGATCATCGCAGAAAACGGTATGCCCAAAGCGGTTCCGACGCCGAGCGTCGAACTCATCATGGCCACTGCGCCGTTGACCTTGTTGCGTGGCAATTCGTCACGGAGCATGGAAATTCCGATGGGGATGACTGCCGACCCGGCCCCCTGCAACGCTCTCGCGAAGATGAGGACAGCGATGTCCGACGACAGCGCACACAACATCGAGCCGAGAGTCATCATCGAGAAGGCAACCAGAAGCATCTTCTTCTTGCCGAACATATCGGCGAGCCGGCCGAAGATGGGAGTGACGACAGCGCCGACCAGCAGCGTTACGGTCACCAGCCAGGACACGGCCGTGCGTCCAGCGCCTGTGAAGTGCGGCAACTCCGGCAGCAGTGGAACGATGACCGTCTGCAGAACAGCCTGGAACACTGCGGCGGCGACAACGATGGGAAAGAGGAAGCGGGAGCGCGGCTGCGCGAGACTCGCGTCGGGGGTGGTGGCTGCAGGCGTGCCCGGCGGACGGTCGAGCGTCGTCACCCCACACCGCCTGTTCCCACTAGGTAAATATCCGTTCACCTACATTAGGTGAACGGATATTTACCAAGCAAGAATTGTGATGCCGCTCACCCGTCGAGCAGCTTTTGGACAAGTGGTGCGTACAGCGCAACCACTTCGTCCTGGGTGCCGGTGGCATGGCCGGCCATCATCCGTCGGCGCATGATCGCCACTCCGACCACCATCGACATCGCCAGTTCCGCGCGCAATCTCGCGTCGGGGCCGGACAGGCGAGCGGCGAGGGTGTCGATCATCTGCGTCGAATAGTTCTCGCGCAGCTTGCGGTTGCTCTCTTCACTGACGCCGCTCATGAACAACAAGCTCATGGACAGCGGCTTGTACGACTCCAGCGGCTTGGTGAACAGCGAGACCATGCGCTCGCCGAGCGAGTCGTTCGGGGCGTCGAAGACCGTGACCGCCGCTGCCCGGAAGTCGACCAACTCGTCGTACAACTGCTCTTTGGAACCGAAGTACTTGATGATGAGAGGAGCGCTGACGCCTGCGTCTTCGGCGATGTCCTTGAGCGTGATTTCGCGGTACGGCCGAGTCGCGAATGCTTTCCCGGCCGACGCGATGATCTGCGCACGCGTCTGCTCGGACGTACGACGCACCTGCTGACCTTGCTCCGTGCCGCTCATCAAGCGTTCCGCGACAATTCACGACGGCCGGACAATGCCCGACCCAGCGTCAACTCGTCTGCGAATTCGAGATCGCCACCCATCGGAAGACCCGAAGCCAACCGAGACACCGTCAGCCCCGGAATGTCTCGCATCATGCGAACGAGATAGGTAGCTGTCGCCTCACCCTCCGTGTTGGGGTCGGTGGCGATGATGACCTCGGACACGTCGACGCCGTCCTCCTGATTTGCGATGCGAGCCAACAACTCCCGGATACGCAACTGGTCCGGCCCGATCCCCGAGAGCGGATTGAGCGCACCGCCGAGGACGTGATAGCGACCCTTGAACTCACGGGTGCGCTCGATAGCCTGGACGTCCTTCGGTTCCTCCACGACGCAGATCACCGTGCGATCGCGACGCGCGTCGGCGCAGATGCGGCACTTCTCCTGATCGGACACAGTTCCGCACACCGTGCAGAACTGAACGCCGTCACGGATGCGCTGCAATGCATTTTTCAAACGGTCGATCTCGGGAGGCTCCACGGAGAGCAGGTGAAAAGCGATGCGTTGAGCGCTCTTCGGCCCGACTCCGGGAAGCTTCCCGAGTTCGTCGATCAGATCCTGAACCGGACCTTCGTACACGCGTTCTCGTTTCTAGAAGCCGGGGAGACCGGGAAGGCCTCCGCCGAGTCCGCCGGCCAACGGGCCGAGCTTCTCAGCAGCGACTTCCTGTGCTTTGCGCGAAGCGTCCTCGATCGCGCCGATCACCAGATCCTGCAGCGTCTCGACGTCTTCGGGGTCGACGACCTTGGGATCGATCTGCAGACCGACAACCTCGCCGGTGCCCTTGACCGTGGCGACAACCAGTCCGCCACCGGCCTGACCGGTCACTTCGGCCTGAGCCATTTCCTGCTGCGCCGCCATCAATTGCTGCTGCATCTGCTGAGCCTGAGCCAACAGAGCAGACATGTCGGGTGCTCCACCTGGTTGCACGAGCGGTCCTTTCTACAGAGTTATCCCCACCAGCGTAGTCGGTGCGCGCTACCGTGAGCGGGTGCGCCGGAACCAGTCAGACACCGTAAAACCGTCAGGTAGGTCAAACATGGCATCACGTGTGTTCCGCTCCACTGCCTTGATCGCCGTGGTCGGGGCTGGGCTTCTGAGCGCTGCGTGCACGATTCCGACCGAGACTGCCGAGGCCACGACTTCGGTCGAGGTGTCTCCGCTGAGCACTGTCGCCGCTGACGTCCCCGCTGCGCTCACCGGCAAGGTCGTCTTCCTCGATCCCGGGCACAGCGGGGCGAACGACGACAGCATCAACACCCAGGTCCCCACGGGCCGCGGCGGCACCAAGAACTGCCAGACCACCGGCACCAACACCGATGCCGGGTTCCCCGAGCACACCTTCAACTGGGAAGTCGCGAGCCTGGTCAAGAGCGAGCTCGAAGGCCAAGGCGCAACTGTCGTCCTGAGTCGACCCGATGACGTCAGCGTCGGATCATGCGTCGACGCACGTGCCGAAGCTGCCAATTCCTCCGGCGCCGACGTAGTGGTGAGCATTCACGCGGACGGCGCAGCGGCCGGGGCCGAGGGTTTCCACGTCTGCTACTCCGCGCCCCCGCTGAACACGGTGCAGGCCGGCCCGTCCGTCGCCTTTGCCGAAACCATGCGCGACTCACTCGTCACCGCCGGGCTCACCCCGTCGACCTACATCGGTGACGGCGGGTTGGCGCCACGCGCCGATCTGACAGGACTCAATCTTTCGCAGCGGCCGTCGATTCTGGTCGAACTCGGCAACATGCGAAATGCCGACGAGGCAGCGCGCATGACGAGCCCGGACGGTCAGCAGGAGTACGCAACCGCCGTCACCAGCGGAGTCACCGCCTTCCTGACAACCCCCTGACCTGGCTTCTGTGGAGAAATCCCGATTGTCCACAGGAAACTCGGCACCGTCCCGCTAGCCAGCTCACCTGGATACGGTTCTGCCATGGGGCCGATACTTCAGGTAGATTTCGCTGCTCTGCAGCAACTTTCAGCTGATCTGTCTCGAATTGCGGATCAGATCTCGGGGATCGATTCCGCCGGCCCGATTTTCGAAGCCGCGGCGGCCCTGAACTCGTCCGCTGTCGCGGCTGTGTCGACTGGGAATGCCGGCGTCATCGCCGACGCGTACCGGTACCTGGCTACGCAATTGGGACTCATGGCGTCGGGAACTGCTGCCGCAGCACGTCTGTACGACGCTGCCGAGGGCGAAGTGGTGTCCGAACTGCGCGGAGCCTACTGATGCAGCCCACCGTCTCTCAGCTTCGAACGTGGTCACCGGAGAAATTGCGCACGAGCACTTCGGAACTGATCGACATCGACCGGCAGATCGAAGCTCTCGGCAATGACGCCGGAGGCAGCATCGACGCCGTCCGCGAATTCTGGCAGGGACAAGCGTCGAGCGCGGCGGCAGTGCAGTGGTCTGGCATCTCGCTTTCCTCGTCGCGGCTGTCGATTGCGGTTCGCGTTGTTGCGGATCTGTATGGCGGAGCGGCCAATACGATCGGGGCGGCGCGAAAATCAGTTCTGGACCTGGTCGAGGAGGCGACTCTCGAACACGGATTGACGGTGTCAGACAGTGGAGCTGTATCGGCGCCTGAGACGAAGCAGCCGTGGAATCTGGCCGACGTCATGCAAGATTCCGAAAACGCCACGGCTGCAGAGATTTTTCAGCAGAGGATCTCCACTGCATTGACGGCACTCGACGACGAAGACAACCGGGCCGCGACTGCTCTGGGTGAGGCATTCCGGGAGATCGGATCACTCCTTGGCAATCAGACTGATCGCCTCAACCGCACTGTCGTCGACATCATCGATGGGAGGTCGACACTCCCCGGGACACCAACGGAGTTACACCGACTGTGGGAATCGCTCACTCCCAACGAGAAAGACGCGTTGGCGAGGTGGGATCCGTCCATCGGTAGCCGCGACGGCCTTCCCGCTCTCGACCGGGACTACTACAACCGGCGGTACCTCTCTGCGCTCGAGCAGTTGCCGGATCGAACGGTAGCTGCCGGATACACGGCCGTGCGCGGCGAACTGCGACCGGACACGTTCCTTCTCTCGGTCACGGATGGGCACGCCGTCGTGGCATTCGGTAATCCCGATGCCGCCGACAACGTCGCAACACTGGTTCCCGGAACCGGCTCCGGGCTGTCGGGCGTCGGCGGAGATCTGCAACGAACCAAGGCCATGTACGACTCGGCGGTGAGGGCGGCGCCAACGGAAGCCACATCAGTGATCCTGTGGTCCGGATACGACGCTCCCCCAGGCATTCCCGATGCAGCCTCGGATCAGTACGCCAACTCCGCGGCACCGAGGCTGGACAGCTTCCAGGACGGGTTACGAACCTCGCATGACGGTCAGCCGTCGCACAACGTGGTGATCGGTCATTCCTACGGCAGCACCGTCGTCGGTGCTGCGACTACCCGTGGCGCTTCTCTCGACGTCGACGAACTGGTTTTTGTCGCAAGTCCTGGCGTCGATGTCGAGCGCGTGAACGAACTGAGCCTGGACGGCGTCGACTCGGACGAGGTGGCGCGCCATGTTCATTCGACGACGGCCTTCTGGGATCCGGTCCAATTGATCCCCAAGATCCTCGGAGTCCACGGGTTCGACCCGTCGGATCCGGAATTCGGCGCGCAGATGTTCGCCGGATCACCCGGGGAGCCTGGGTTCGGAGTTCACAGCGACTACTGGGAAAGCGGAAACCCCGCACTCACCGAATTGGGGCGGATCATTACCGGCCCATGAAAGAAGGCGCCGTACCGGTGAAGGTACGACGCCATCTCGGTGATGCAGGATCAGTTAGACGAGTTCGCGCTTGAGGTTGTCCAGGACCTGGGCCTGGATGCGCTGCAGACCCTTCGGGGCGAACGTGCGCTCGAAGAAACCGCCGATACCGGTGGCACCCTGCCACTGGGTGAGCGTCGTCACCGTCGTTCCGGTGCCGTTAGGGGCAACGGTCCAGGTGGTGACGAGACTGGAGTTCGCGTCCTTCTCGGTGATGACGTTGCCGTCGACCGTAACGGTGGCCTTGACGTTGCGCGAGCGCTTTTCCGTCGCCTTCAGCGTCCACTGCGCGACGGTGCCGTCACCCTGGCCGCCTTCGACGACCTTGTAGTCGAGGTACTGCTCGGACAGGATCCGCGGGCGAACCGTCTCGTAGTCCGCGAGCGCCGCGAGCACCTTGTCGGGTGCTGCTGTGACGACTATCGAACTCATTGCATTGACCTGACCCATATGCCCTACGTCTCCTTGCTCGACCAACGCGGCTCGATACCGCGAATGACTACCCGAATCCGCACCTCGAACTGCGCAGATATTCCTTTCCATACTGCCTGCTGCGCCCGGGTATCTCGACCATCTACCCATTCCGTGTGAGCTGGTTCACCACTCGGAGCATTTACCGAGTTCGATTGCAACAACTCGATCAAATTCAGGCATTAATACCCCTCCGGATAGCTTGCACACGCAACTACCGATAGCGTCAGGGTGTGACTCTCTCGTTCAATGGGGTAGTTCAGAAGTTAGATCGAATCCGGACAAAGCAAGGCCCGGGTTCCGATGCTGCGCGTGAAATGGGGTTCGAGCAGCACAGAGAAGGCGTCGAACGCCTACTCGCGTCATACCGCGCCATTCCCGCCGATGCTTCTGTACGCCTGGCAAAGAAGACATCCAATCTGTTCCGCGCTCGCGCCAAGACGTCGGCCCCCGGCCTCGACGTCAGCGGTCTGGCAGGTGTCATCGCCGTCGATGCGCAGGCGCACACAGCCGACGTCGCCGGCATGTGCACCTACGAAGACCTCGTCGACGCGACACTGCCCTACGGTCTGGCGCCACTGGTCGTACCTCAACTCAAGACCATCACCCTGGGCGGTGCGGTGACGGGCCTGGGCATCGAGTCCACCTCGTTCCGCAACGGCCTGCCACACGAGTCGGTGCTCGAAATCGACGTACTGACCGGGAGCGGCGAGATCATCACCGCTACGCCGGACGGCGAACATGCCGAACTGTTCTTCGGTTTCCCCAATTCCTACGGCACACTTGGCTATTCGACGCGATTGAAGATCGCACTCGAACCCGTCAAGAAGTACGTCGCCCTGCGACACGTGCGTTTCGATTCGTTGAAGAAGCTCGAAGAAACGATGGATCGCATCGTCACCGAGCGCGAGTACGACGGGATCGCCGTCGACTATCTCGACGGGGCGGTCTTCACCGATTCCGAGAGCTACCTCACACTCGGCGTACAAACCGACGAGGAAGGCCCGGTCAGCGATTACACCGACCAGGACATCTTCTACCGGTCGATCCAGCATCCGTCACTCACACAGCCCAAGACGGATCGCTTGACCATTCGGGACTACCTGTGGCGCTGGGACACCGACTGGTTCTGGTGCTCACGGGCTTTCGGTGCACAGAACCCGAAGATTCGACGCTTCTGGCCCAAGCAGTACCTGCGCAGCAGCTTCTACTGGAAGCTGATCGCCCTCGACCACAAGTACGACATCGGAGATCGCCTCGAAAAGCGCAAGGGCAAGCCCCCGCGCGAACGCGTCGTCCAGGACGTCGAGGTACCCATCGAACGAACCGCGGACTTCGTCTCGTGGTTCCTCGAGGAAATTCCGATCGAACCACTGTGGTTGTGCCCGTTGCGTCTTCGTGAGCCCAGCCCGGCCGCTGCCTCAGCTTCTCGGCCGTGGCCCCTCTACCCCCTCGAACCCAAGCGCACCTACGTCAACATCGGCTTCTGGTCTTCGGTGCCGATCGTTCCCGGCGAGCGCGAGGGGGCAGCAAATCGACTGATCGAAGAAAAGGTCAGCGATTTCGACGGACACAAATCGCTCTACTCCGACTCCTACTACTCGAAGGAAGACTTCGAGGAGCTGTACTACGGCGGCGACCGGTACATCGGACTCAAGGAACGCTACGACCCGAAATCCCGTTTATTGGATCTATTCTCTAAGGCGGTGCAACGTAAATGACCACGTTCAAAGACTCCAAAAGCCAGGACAAGCTCTCTATTGCCGAGATTCTCGAGACGCTTTCCGACGGCATGCTGCCGCTTCGATTCACCGCGTACGACGGCAGCACCGCCGGCCCCGAAGATGCCGACTACGGACTGCACCTCAAGTCGACTCGCGGAACCACTTATCTCGCAACGGCGCCCGGCGATCTCGGCATGGCCCGCGCGTACGTCTCCGGCGATCTCGAAGCCGAGGGTGTTCACCCAGGTGATCCGTACGAGATCCTGCGCATCATGGGTGACGAACTCCACCTCAAGCGCCCGTCGGCACTGACACTCGCCAGCATCACCCGCTCACTGGGCTGGGATCTGTTGCGGCCCATCGCCCCGCCGCCCCAGGAACACCTTCCTCGCTGGCGTCGCGTCGCAGAAGGACTGCGTCACTCCAAGACTCGTGACGCCGAAGTCATCCATCACCATTACGACGTCTCCAACACCTTCTACGAGTACGTCCTCGGCCCGTCCATGACGTACACCTGTGCCGCCTACGACAATGCGGAACAGACGCTCGAAGAAGCCCAGGAGAACAAGTACCGCCTGGTGTTCGAGAAGCTCGGACTCCAGAAGGGTGATCGACTTCTCGACATCGGTTGCGGCTGGGGCTCGATGGTTCGCTACGCGGCCCGACGCGGCGTCAAGGTGATCGGCGTGACTCTCTCACGCGAGCAAGCGGATTGGGCACAGAAGGCCATCGAGGACGAGGGCCTCGCCGATCTCGCCCAGGTCCGTTTCTCCGACTACCGCGACGTGGCCGAAACCGGATTCGACGCAGTGTCCTCCATCGGCCTGACCGAGCACATCGGCGTCGGAAACTACCCGGCGTACTTCGAGTTCCTCAAGGGCAAGCTGCGTGAAGGTGGGCGCCTGCTCAACCACTGCATCACCCGTCCGGACAACCGAAGCAGTGCCAAGGCAGGCGGATTCATCGACCGGTACGTCTTCCCCGACGGGGAGCTCACCGGTTCGGGTCGCATCATCTCCGAGATCCAGAACGTCGGTCTCGAGGTGCGCCACGAGGAGAACCTGCGCGAGCACTACGCACTGACGCTCGCCGGATGGTGCCAGAACCTCGTCGACAACTGGGACGCCTGCGTCGCCGAGGTCGGCGAGGGAACCGCCCGCGTCTGGGGCCTGTACATGGCCGGCTCACGACTCGGGTTCGAGCGCAACGTCGTTCAGCTGCACCAGGTTCTGGCCGTCAAGCTCGGCCCCAAGGGTGAGGCGCATGTGCCGCTTCGCCCGTGGTGGAAGGCCTAGGGAGCTCCGCTCCCTGTGAGTGGTTAAGGAGTCTCTGCACTCCTTAACCACTCACAGGCCCCGCAGGGGTTCTCCCCTCTTCTCTCCCAACCTCCCCGCCGCAAGACCGTCTCCACTTCATGTGCAACCTGGCACGGAGTCTTCATCACCTCGTCGAATCCGTAGACCAACCGCGGACGACCTGCCAGCTCTGCCGCGTTGTCACGACGGCGATCACGGAATGCCACCTCGGCCATGGAATGCGCCCACCGACCGTCGAGACGCACGATCAGCGGCACACCCACTTCGCTGTAATCACAATCCTCGTACAGTGTGCGACCGTCGACGCGAACCGGTGATTGGCGTCTGGCCGACGGCAACCCGTGTGCCTGCTCCACATCCACCGCATAGTGATATTCGAGAGTCGATTGCACCCCGTCTGCCAAAAGCTTCACCGCACTTTCGAGGGCCTTCCGGTACCTACGGGGTGAGCGCTCCTCCATGCGTCGGCGGATGTCCGTCAAGCGGATGCGGCCGTTGGTGACTGTGGTGATGAGGCTGACATAGGCCTCGCGCGGAGTCGGTTCTGCGACGGCCAGATCGAGTGCTGTATCAGCCTTGCCGGTGCGCGGCATCTGCGCGTCGACGCCGATGTGACGATGAGCCCTCGAACGGTGGACCACAACGCCGGGATGGAGGACAGTGCCGATCATGGGTGATGGATGTCGGTCGGCGCCGAGGCCACGAACGAAAGTGGCGGCTTGAGAGATCGCAGACTTCCCGTACGGAACGGTGATATGTACGGGTGCAGTGCCATCCGGCCGACACATCGACCATTCCTCAGCGGCGGTGCGATGGCTGAGCATCGACGACCCGCCGCCGTACAAGAGCGCGGCCTCGAGTACGGCATACCTGGTCAATGGGCCCGTGGTGACGGAGTAGACGCCGCGAAGAACAGTTTGCCAGCGTCCGACCTCAACTCGTTGTTTCACGCGAGAGCGAGGAAATCCGAGCGTGTGAAGTTGAGTGTGAGTGACCAGTCCGTGCTGAGCATCGACGACGGTCTGCAATGCATCGATTTCTGTATGTGAAGGCATACGACGAGCCTGCAAATACATACAGTCGGATTTCGCCGAGAAAACCAACCTGTGGATAAAGCTGTGCGCGGTTAGGAAGTGTTGAGACTCCCTAACCGCGCACGGGGGCTATGCCCCTAGCGAAGCCGGCGGGGTGAACCGCGGGCCGTACTGCGCAGCGAGTTCCTTTGCGCGAGCGACGAAGCCGGCCGTGCCGCCCTCGTATCCGACGATGAACTGGTGAACGCCACCGGTCCAGGCCGGGAATCCGATGCCCATGATGGAGCCGATGTTGGCGTCCGCCGTGGTGATCAGGACGTTCTCGTCGAAGCACTTCTGCGTCTCGATCGCCTCGATGAACAGCATGCGGTCGATGAGGTCCTGGATCGGGGCGTCGGAGGTTCCGGAGTTGAAGTTCTCGCGGAGTCCGGACCACAGGCCGGTGCGCTTGCCCTCGGCGTAATCGTAGAAGCCGGCTCCACCGAGCTTGCCCTTACGATCGAACTTCTCGACGAGGGTGTTGATGACCTCGCCGGCCGGATCTGCCGGCAGTTCCTTGCCCTCGGCCTTGGCGGCGTCGGCAGATTCCTTGCGGATCTTCTGCATGAGGGTGAGGTTGAGCTCATCCGAAAGCTGAAGCGGCGCAGCCGGGTAACCGGCCTGCATACCGGCCTGCTCGATGGTGGCAGGCTCGACACCCTCGGCGAGCATGCCGATGGCCTCGTTGATGAAGGTGCCGATGACACGTGAGGTGAAGAAGCCACGCGAGTCGTTGACCACGATCGGCGTCTTGCGGATCGCCTGGACGTAGTCGAACACGCGAGCCAGAGTCTCGTCGGAAGTCTTCTCACCGCGGATGATCTCCACCAGCGGCATCTTGTCGACGGGCGAGAAGAAGTGGATGCCGATGAAGTCTTCCTGACGCTTCACGCCGGTGGCGAGACCCGTGATGGGCAGCGTCGAGGTGTTCGAGCCCAGCAGCGCCTTGGGATCGACGATGTCCTCGATCTCCTGGAACACCTTGTGCTTGAGTTCCTGGCTCTCGAAGACCGCTTCGATGACGAAGTCGACGCCGGCGAAATCGGCCGGGTCGGCCGTCGGGGTGATCTTGGCGAGGAGTGCGTCGGACTTCTCCTGCGTGGTCTTGCCGCGCGAGAGTGCCTTGGCCTCAATGCCTTCGGCGTACGCCTTGCCCTTGTTGGCAGCCTCGATGCTGACGTCCTTGAGGACGACGTCGAAGCCGGCCTTCGCGGAGACGTACGCGATGCCCGCGCCCATCATGCCCGCGCCGAGGACGCCGACCTTCTTGATGGTGGACTTCTCGATGCCTGCCGGACGTGAACCGCCGCCGTTGATCGACTGCAGGTCGAAGAAGAACGCCTGAATCATGTTCTTCGCGACGCGGCCGGTCACCAGCGAGGTGAAGTAGCGAGCCTCGATGAGGAGCGCGTTGTCGATGTCGACCTGCGAGCCTTCGACGGCTGCGGCCATGATGGCGCGCGGAGCCGGCATCGGAGCACCCTTGAGCTGCTTACGCAGGTTCGCGGGGAACGCCGGAAGGTTGGCAGCGAATGCCGGGGTGGACGGGGTTCCGCCAGGGATCTTGTAGCCCTTGACATCCCACGGCTGAACGCCGCCTTCGGGGTTGGCCTTGATCCATGCCTTCGCAGCCGGAACCAGTTCTTCTACCGAGCCGACGACCTCGTCGATGAGGCCGACTTCCTTGGCCTGAACTGGTCCACGCTGCTGCCCCTGGAGCAGGACGCCCATGAGCGCGTTCTGCAGACCGAGCATCCGCACGGTGCGCACGACGCCGCCGCCGCCGGGCAGCAGGCCGAGGGTGACCTCGGGCAGGCCGATCTTGACGCCCTTGACGTCTGCCGCGATGCGGTGGTGGGTCGCGAGAGCGATCTCGAGGCCGCCGCCGAGCGCCGCGCCGTTGATGGCGGCGACTACCGGCTTGCCGAGAGTTTCGAGGCGACGCAGGTCTGCCTTGATCTCGACGCTGTGGTTGTAGATCTCCTCGGCCTGCTCGGGGCCGACCTTGATCATGTTCTTGAGGTCGCCACCGGCGAAGAAGGTCTTCTTGCCTGAGGTGATGACGGCACCGGTGATGGAGTCCTTCTCGGCGACCAGACGGTCGACGGTGGCCTTCATCGACGCGATGTACGCGTCGTTCATGGTGTTTGCGCCCTGGTTGGGATCGTTGATGGTGAGCACGACGATGCCGTCGGCGTCCTGGTCCCAGTTGATGATGTTCTGATCAGTCACTTTGCTTGACTCCTGGTAAGCCTCGTTGGAAGGACGGACGCCGCGTCAGACGCGCTCGATGATGGTGGCAACGCCCATACCGCCGCCGATGCACAGGGTGATGAGGGCGCGCTTGCCGCCACGACGCTCGAGCTCGTCGACCATCGTTCCGGTGATCATCGCGCCGGTTGCACCGAGCGGGTGACCCATTGCGATCGCGCCACCGTTGACGTTGAGCTTCTCGTCCGGGATGTTCAGGTCCTTCTGGAACTTCAGGACGACGGAAGCGAATGCCTCGTTGATCTCGAAGAGGTCGATGTCGTCGACCGTCAGGCCGGCAGCTGCCAGAACCTTCTTCGACGCCGGCGTCGGGCCGGTGAGCATGATGGTGGAGTCGGCGCCGCTGGTGGCGGTGGCGACGACGCGAGCGCGCGGCGTCAGACCCATGTCCTTGCCGGCCTGCTCGCTACCGACGAGCACGAGGGCAGCGCCGTCGACGATTCCCGAGCTGTTGCCGCCGTGGTGAACGTGGTTGATCTTCTCGACCCAGTGGTACTTCTGCAGCGATACGGCGTCGAATCCGCCGATTTCACCGATCACACCGAACGCGGAAGCCAGGCCGGCAAGGTTCTCGGCCGTGGTGCCCGGACGCATGTGCTCGTCGTTGTCGAGGATGGTGATGCCGTTGATGTCCTTGACCGGCACTACCGACTTGGCGAAGTATCCGCCGGTCCACGCCTTGGCGGCGAGGTCCTGCGAGCGCACGGCGTATGCATCGACGTCGTCACGCGAGTAGCCCTCGATGGTGGCGATGAGGTCTGCGCCGACGCCCTGCGGCACGAAGTAGTTGTCGTAGTTGGTGGCGGGGTCGAGCGCCCACGGTCCACCGTCGGATCCCATCGGAACGCGGGACATCGACTCGACGCCACCGGCGATCACCAGTTCGTCCCAGCCGGACCGAACCTTCTGAGCTGCCATGTTGACGGCTTCGAGGCCGGAAGCGCAGAAACGGTTGAGCTGAACGCCGCCGACGGTGTCCGGCAGTCCCGCATCGTTGACTGCAACGCGGGCGATGTCCATTCCCTGATCGCCAACGGGGGTGACGACGCCCAGGATGAGGTCGGAGATCCGATCCTCGTCGAGGTCGGGAAAGCGCACGCGCAGTTCCTGGATCAGACCCGTGACCAGCGAGATCGGCTTGACCGAGTGCAACGACCCGGTCTTCTTGCCGCGGCCTCGCGGGGTACGGATGGCTTCATAAATGAATGCCTCTGTGGTCACTGTGAGGTGTTCCTTCCGTGTAATTCGTCGAACCGGTCTGCAGATCGTCCGCGCCGCCTTCGGTGGTGGCGCATGGCCGAGGTACAGACCTCAGCCCTTTCACTGTAGAACGTGTTCCAAATTCATGGGAAGGACCGAAGCGATCCTGCTAGGTGACCGAGGTGATCCGACGCGCGAACGCCTGCCCGCTTCGGTTCATTTCGAGAGCGCCCCCGGAAGCACTCACGGCACGATGCGATACGGCAACATCATGTCGTGATCTTCGTGATCGAGTAGATGGCAATGCCACACGTATCCCTGGAGCCGACCGGTGTTACTCGCGTCGTGGTTGCTCATGCCGTGATGCCCGTTTCCCTGATGCGCCTGATCACCGCCCGTCATCACAGCGCTCGTCATCACAGCGCTCGTCATCACAGCGCTCGTCATCACAGCGCTCGGAAGACGATCGAACATCGCGTCGGGATCGAAACCCAGCTCATCCTCGGTGGGGAATCGCACGATGATCCGGGTGACAGTGCCGCCGTCCACCCTGACGGTGTCCTTCATCCCCGCTTCCCACGGCGCCGGCGCGATCATCGGCCCCGCCTCGAACCCGTCGGGCGACGGAGTCCACTTGTTGCCGATCACCGGCTGCGGATGGCGGATCAAGTACTCCAGCGTCCGCATCGGTGTCCTGCCGAGAATCCGGAAATTCACCAGGTGCAGGTGTATCGGATGCGGGTCCGGCGTGGTGTTGACGATGTTCCACTGCTCGACGGTGCCTTGCCGCGGCCTCTCGACGTCCGTGGTGCTGAACGTCAGGTTGTTCAGCGTCATCTGAGCCGGTGGATTCCGCAGTTCCAGTTGCTGGCTCACTGTCACCGTGCGAATTACCGTCGGCTGCTCCAACGGGGCGAGAACGTCACGTTGTCGGCGCCCACCGCGCAGTTGCGACGGAACACCACCGGTGAATCCGCGCCTGGAGTCGCCGCGGAACCGGCAGAACAGCGGCATCGTCACTTCACCGATGACAGCAGCGGGCAGCGGGGGCGCCTCGTCGTTGCGGAGCTCCACCGTCGAACCCTCCGACAGTCCGGTGAAATCGACGAGGAGGTCGTACCGCTCCCCCGGTGCGCAGCGGAAGGCATTGACCGCGACGGGTGCGTCGAGCATTCCGGCGTCGTTGCCGATGACCCAGAACGTCATCATGTTCGAGAAGTGAAGATTCCACACACTTGCCGACGACGCATTGACGATGCGGAAGCGGTAAAGGCCCCGAGCCACAGACAGTTCCGGCCACACCTTGCCGTTGACCAAGCCAACGTCGCCCACCGCGCCGCCTTCCCACGATCCTTCCGGGATCAAGATGGTGGATCGGCCGTTCTGGGCGCCTGTCGGCGTGAAGATCTTCTCCTGCAGGATCAACGGGATCTCGAATTCCTCGGCCGGCAACCCCAACGGATTTCCCAGTTTGCCGGTGTCGAATTCATCCCTGATCAGATAGTTGCCGATCAGACCGGCGTAGACGTTGAGCCGGGTGATGCCCATCGCGTGATCGTGATACCAGAGGTGGGCGGCTTCCTGACCGTGCGAAAAGTGATGCATCGCAGCCTGTCCCGGCATCACCAGCAGTTCCGGGTGGCCGTCGCTCTCAGGTGAAGTGACTCCACCGTGCAAGTGCAACGACGTCGGCGGTTTCGCACGAAAGTCGGCCTGCATTCCGTGCAGCGTCATATCCATGTCCGCTGCCAACGGATGTCCGGTCAGATCGTTCTCGAACGTCAACATGATCGGCTCGCCGGAATGCGCCTCGACGGTCGGGCCCAGATAGCCGCCACCGATCTCTCCGCTGCGGTACGACAGTGCCGGGGACGATGGAAAGTCCCGATGAAAGGCATGTTGCCCCACTTGCGCTGTCAGCGTGATCTCGTTTCCGGAAAGCGTCGACAACGAGGGTAGTTCGTCACAAAACGGCTCGAACTCCGGCGAATGAAAAATCAACGGCGACTCGATGTCCGCGCTCCCGGTTGGAACAGCACTTGCCTTTGTACCCAATGCAACCGCCACCGTGCCGACTGCCGACCCCTTCAGAACCGACCTTCTCGAAACCCCGATACCCATACATACCCCTCCCCATCGAAACGGGTTGCGTTCTCCGGCAAGGAAAACGCAACCCGTCTCTCCACTTCGATCTCGGAAAATCCCCCGTCTACTTTCCGTCGATCGCCTCCAGCACCGAATCGATCAGTGACTGCGGAAGTTTCGACGGCGGAGAGATTTCCAGTTCTCCCGGAGCGCCCGGCATCGTCCAGACAGTTCTGTGCCGAGCGATCGCGAGCTTCTCCCGTGATCCGTCCTGATTGACCTTGAAGTACTCGAACTCGAGGTCGATCCCCCTCTCGTAGAGGGCAGCCAAGGACATCGTGACCAGGACGTCGTCGAACGGCATGACCTCGCGCAGATGCTCAACCCTGGTGTGCACACAACGCAGTTCCCCGAGAGCGCCTCTGGCCGCCATGGCCTCACGCTGAGAACGGGCGAGGAACTTGTCCCGAACCCTCGACTGCCAGATGTAATAGTTGCCGAAGTAGATGTTGCCCACGACGTTTCCGTCCTGCATCGTCGTCGAGAACACCTCGGATTCGAGCAGGTACGGATTGCGCGGCACCATCGGAGCCGAGCGGATCAAGGAACCACGATCGACGTCCTTCGGTTGTGTGGGGACAGCGATGTTCTTCGCCCCCGTCGGAATCGTCATCGGCTCGATGAAATCGTGGAAGTACTGCGGCATCGGCCGTGCCGCCACCACACCGTGGGAGAGGATTTCCACCCACGTCGTCTGCATCGCACTCCACCCGATGTGAGTGCGCGTCTCGCCGTCGACCCGGCACCATTCGACATGCAGATTGGTGGTTGCCCGATCCGGACCGGTGAGCTCGGTGATCCAGATCGTCCCCTCGACAATGTCGTCGGTGTACAGGTTCGCATCGATGAACACCTCGGAGTTGTTGGTCACCATGCCCCAACGACCCGTCGCCATGTCCTCCACGATCTGCTTCGAGATCGGTCCGGTTCCCCTCTCTCGCAAAGCGCCCAACCACAGCGCGAAGCTCGCGAACCCCACTGATCCACCGACGTTGCACGCGTCCCGGAACCCGACGGGGAACCGGATCGACACCGCCGGATAGCCGCTTCGGGCCACCACATGCACGTCGGAGCCGTAGGCCATCGGGTCGAACTGCGCGAGAGACTTCGCCGACAACGGGCCGGTGTCGAACTGTGGTGCCGGGTCCTGCGCCGACTCTTCGGCATCCTCCTCGTCCGAAACACGCTCTTCGGCATCCGCCTCATCGGTCACAAAAGCGAGAATCCGCTCCTCGTTGTCTGTCAACAGAGCCGGAAAGGTCAGAACCACCACGCTTCCCTCTGCGCCGCCGCGGAAGGTCACTGCGTCGTCCTCCCTGGCGCCCATCGCCAGAGAAACCGACATCTGCCCCGTGGCCTTTCGGATCGCCTCGGCCGCCGCCCACAGCCTGGTGCCCGCACGATCGAGTGATTCGCCGCCTGCGATCAACTCGTCGAGCAGCGGAATCCGCGCCGAACCCAGAAGCGCCTTCCACTGAACGACGGTTCGGGAGCGAATCGGTTCGATGTCACACCCCTGAGGCCAGTCGCCGGCCGAACTGAGTGACTTGCTGCCGTCGTGCGAGAGCGAGACATCCACAGAGGGTGGAATATCACCGACAACGACGGGCTTTCCGGTTTCCTGCCATTCGATGGCAAAGGCATTACTCATTTGATCACCACATCCTCATCGAGATGAATGTTCACGGCCGCCTCGGCGATCGGTTTCTCCTGCTCGTGGCGTTCCGACTTGGTCAACTCGTGAATCCCCGGGGTGTGCGCGACCACAACCCGCGGGCTCTTCACTCCCAACGCCCGGCTGTGTTGCGCGAGCTTGTCGAGAATGATCTGTGCGTCGCGCGCAGTCGGATCCGCGATTTCCTCAGCCGTAGGACGGCTTTCGTCGTGGGAGAGAATCTGGGAGCGATATCCCTCGAGCTGCATCACCACTCGTCCGTCCTTCACCACCGCCACGTCGGCTTGCATGTGGGTCTCTGTCTGCACCTTGTCGTAGGCGTACGCGGTGAACGAACGAGCCTCGAATCGTCCGTCGTACATGTCGATTCGCGCAATGTTGACCGGAAGGCAGATCTCCCGCGGAACCATGATCTGGCCCGATTGGAGCAGGGAATCGAGGAAATACGGATCACCGAGGAGGTGCTGCTTACGGTCGGCTCGCGAAATAGCACTGAAGAGAATGTGCTCGGAATCGAGGCTCGAGATCTCTTCGAGTCGGCGGAAATCGCCCTCCTGGAACAGCAACCACGAGTAGAGGTCGTCCAACGGATCGATGTCGAGCACCGGTCGCGGCAACTCCTTCTCGAACTCCGGCAGTGATTCGTCCAGCCCGAAGATGAAGTCGGCCGAGAAATGGGGCCGCCCGTACCCGGTCCGTTCGGTGCCGATCGTGACATGCACCCGCGTTCCTGCGGCATCACGATCCTGCTCCACGACGCTTGCCTTGATCTCGACTCTGGTGCCCTCGACGGTGTCGACGACGATCGGTCGATCCAGTTTGATGTCGTCGATGCGGACGCGACCCAGGGTCACGCGTCCGGTGACATACGCCGCCGCCTGCGACATCGCCTCGAGCCCGAACACCGTCGGAAGCAGCGCCGATCCCTTCCAGACATGATCGAGGACAAAGGGATCCGCCGAGGTGGACAACGTCGTCCGGGTCACCAGTTCTACCTGCGGCTCGAATGTCACCACTTGGTCGATGTAGCGCGACACCGCCGGCAGAGCCGGTGCTGCCGGCGCCCAGGTGTCGAGACCGCCGAGTCGACTGGTCACGACGATACGACTCGCCTCGGGTCCGCTGTCGACCAGGCGAAGGAAATGATCCACTCCCGCAGCCGTCGAAATCGGCATGACACCCATCTTCGCGAGGTGGTTGACACTGCCCATGCGGGCGCCCATCCCGGTCTCTCCCCACACGCTGTACGCGAGCGAGAACGTCCGAGTCTTCGGGTGCCCGGCGGCATACCGCACCACCATTTCGTCGAGAAGCTCGTTTCCGTATGCATACCAACTGTTTCCGGGCATACCCGTGAATCCGATGATGGAAGAGAAGCCCACGAACAGCTTCAAGTCACGATCAGCGAGCGCTTCGACGAAGTTGGCTGCGCCCAGGACCTTAGGTGCAACCTCCTTGAAAGCCGCAGCGCTGTCGACTCTCTCGAACCGCCGCGGAACATTTGCCCCCGCACCGTGGACAAACCCGGTGATCGGCCCCACCTCGACCTCGATCTGGGCGACGACGCCGGTCACCGCCGCGGCATCCGTGACGTTGCAGCGATAGTAGTGAGCGCTCAAACCGGCAGACGTGAAGTCCGCAAGAGTGGAGGCGATTTCGTCGCCCGCTTGTCGCTGAGAGCTTCCGATCAGCACCAGTTCGGCGCCGGTCTTTCGGCCGAGGGCCAGAGCACATTGGGCCATGATGCCTTTCGCGCCACCGGTCACGACCACGACATCCGAACTTCCCAATCCGCTTTCGCGGACGGTGTAGTCGTTGGAGGCGAGAACTCGCGGTTGCAGTGCCGTGCGTCCCATCTCGGCGTCGTAAGTCGCGAACACATAGGGTGCAACCGAATCCAACTCGGAGACGACAGTGGCTGCCACCTCCGCGTCCGCAGTCGAGCCGTCGAATCCTATGACGCGCACATCCAGTTCGGGACGCTCGTGATGCACCGAAGCGGTGAAAGCCGCCACACTCGGCACCGGCGCTGGATTGCTCAACTCGACATCGGTGAACTGAACCACTGCCAATGTGGTTCGCGCGCCTCCACTTTGCTGCGCCGGAACTATCTTGTACATGTGTTCGATCCCACGGCGCAAGCCGCTTTCGGTGACGGAATCATCGGTCACGCGCGGCATGACGGCAACCACGTGGTGTGCATTCGCAGTAGTGCTGTCGGAGAATGTGCGAATGTCGACCTGAGCACCACGACCTCGAAGTTCGGATTCCAACCTTCCGACCAAACCGGCGTCGTCACCGATGACGACAAACGTCGTGTCCGTGAGGTCTCGGACTCCGTGCAACGCTGTCTCGCTCCGAACCTTTTCCAGGGTGTAATCGCGAACCCAGGTGAAACTGTCGGCTGATATACCCTTTGCCTTCGCCGGCAGCGCCCGAGCAGCCGGCTGCTGCTGCCCCGACTTCTCCTTCGCGGACCGATCGAGCACTTCGATCAGTTCACCCAGGCTGACGTTGACGAGTTCGGCCGGATCCAGGTCACCCTGAACACCCAATCGTGTTGCCACCGTCGCGATTGCATCGGCGGCCTTGATCGAGTCCATGTTCAGGTCGTCCAGAAGGTGGAGGTCGACGTCGAGAGACTCCACCGGAAATCCGGTGTCCTCCGCGATTACCTCGAGCAGTATTCGCGACACGTCCGACTGCGCAGAACTCGCTGCTGGAACGTCAGAACCGGGATGCGGTGATGCCGCAAGGATCAGCGATGCTGCTTCTCCGATGGTGGCGTTGGCCAACTCGGCAGGGTCGAGGTCGACAACCTCGAACTGATGTGCAACCTTCGAAATAGCCTCTGCCGCACTGATCGAGTCGAGATTCAGATCATCGAGCAGACGCAGATCCGTCGTGATCGACTCGGCGGGGAATCCCGTCGTATCGGCGAGGATCCTGATCAGCTCACTTTCCACGGACCCGGCGCCCGCAACAGCCGGCTCTTCGACTACCGGAGCCGAAACCGGCGAAGGAGCTTTCGCTGCTACAGATTCGTGGCCGTTGGTGACTGCCCGCGAAGTCGGAGCAGATGGAGAAGACGGAGAAGTCGCTCCACTGCCTACATCCGCGCGAATGACGTCGACGAGGAAGGTCCCGCGTCGGCTCAGGTAATCGGCCAGCGCCGCAGCCGGATCCCCGCCGGACGTACCAAGTGCGAGCGGTTCGGGAGCAGAGGCAACCGTCAGTTTCGCCTCGGCCAGGTTCTCGATGAACACCTTCTGATCGGCAGGAACGAATTCGCGCACGAACCGGCCGTCGAAAAGTTCGTTCCAGCGGACCTGAGCGCCGTGTACGTACATCGCGGCCAGTGCGACGTTGAAGTCCTCGTCGCGTCCGGACTTGGACGCAACGGGGAAGCAGCGCACGCCGTCGGTCCCATTGATCGCCTTGGTGAGCCCGGTCAGCACACGGCCGGGTCCGACCTCGACGAGCAGGTCCACTTCCTGCGAGATCCCACTTACCGTCTTGACCCAGTCAACCGGTGAGACAACCTGTTTGGTGACCAGTTCGCGAAGTGCCAGTGGCGTCTGTACGCGTTCCCCTTCGACGCAGGAATACACGGGGCAAGTCAACGAATCGACTTGCTCGTCAACGGGCGCAGTGGACTTCAGCTCCCGTTCGGCCTCGTTCATCATCTCGGAGTGGAAAGCATTCGACACGGCAAGCGCCTGAGCCGACACTCCGCGGGTCTTCGCGATGGCAACCACATCGTCGACCGCGTCTTTGGTACCCGAAACCACACTCTGCGTAGGCGTATTCAGATTCGCGACGGTCGCGTAACCCTTTGCCTCCGCGATGATCGCCTCAGCCGTCGATCGGTCGCAGGTCAGGCTCGCCATTGCGCCGTTTCCACCACCACTGACAGCCATGGCCGCACCCTTCGCCGCAGCCAAGGTGATCAGCGTCTTCTGGTCGTAAGCTCCGGCCGCGTAGAGCGCAGTCAACTCCCCGAGACTGTGGCCGGCGACAGCACTGGGTGTGACACCCAATCGGCGGAGGTACTCGAACCAGAGCAGCGACGCCAAGGCGACGGCGGGCTGGGTGAACTGTGTCTGGGCGAGGTCCCGCTTCCACTTCGCCAATTCCGCAGCGTCTGCGCTCTTGACCGGGTTCCGCAGAATCCGCGGCGTGATCGCCTCCGCTCCAACTCCCTCCAACCAGCCGTCCGCATTGGTCGCCAGTTCGCGCGCCCACTCGAAGCGCTCGATCAGCACGCGAGCCATCTCGAGTTGTTGGGATCCCTGTCCAGGGAACAGGAATCCGATGTCGTGGCGGACGCTGTTCGAAATCGAGATCTCGTTGCTCACCACCTTGACCTGGCCGGAAGCTGGAGCGGAGTTCTCGCAGATCACGGCAAGCTGACGCATGCGTTCGGCCAACTGCGCGGGACGTCCGGCCACCACTGCGGCACGGAAGGGCGCGGTCGGCGAGATCACTCGCGAGAGTTTCGCCGAAAAGTCCAGCAGCTCCGCAACACTCAACGGAACCGCCAGATCTGCAACATCCCGCGCTCGGGTCGCCAAGTCCACCGCGGAATCTGCAGAGAGTACAAATACCTCGGTGTCCTGATACGACGCCATCATCGTGCGGACGTCTTGCGAGGGTGTCAGCTTGCTGGACGGTGCATCAGCCGATTCGATCGCGACGTGGCAGTTGATACCGCCGAAACCCATGGCTTGCGCACCGGCACGCATCTTCTCCGACGGATCTCTGATCTCGCCGTTGACAAGCGGAAAGAGTGCCGGTGCTTCGGTTCCGAACGCCGGGTTCGGGTCGGTGCAACCGGCGAGCGGCGGAAGGATTCGTTGATTGACGGCCATGGTCGCCTTGATCAGCGCAAGGATGCCCGAAGCCGCCTTCGTGTGCCCGATCAGCGACTTCAGTGAGGTCATGCCGATGCTACGAGCCTCGACTGGTCCGTCCGTCTGCGCGGCCTGCTGGACTCCGGCCAATTCGACAGGGTCCCCGACGGGAGTACCAGTTCCGTGTCCTTCGACAAAGGCAACCTCGCTGGCCGCGAATCCCGCTCCCGAGTATGCGCGACGGATCATTTCGGCCTGAGTTTCGGCGCGGGGCTTGGTAATTCCCCCCTTGCCATCGGTAGAGATGCCCCAGCCGCGAATCGTCGCGTACACGTAGTCGCCGTCCGCCCTGGCGTCCTCGAGTCGTTTCAAGGCCACGAATCCGCAACCTTCACCCGGGATGAATCCGCTTCGGCTTGCGTCGTACACGTTCATGTCGCCGCGTGTCAGTGCACCCAAACGGGCGAATCCCACCAGTTCCAAAGGATCCAGGCTGACGTCGACTCCACCTGCCAATACGAAGTCGGCCGCGCCGGACGCCAGCTTTTCGGCTGCAGTCGCCACCGCGAGCATTCCGGACGCGCACGCACCGTCCACGACGTACCCGCCGCCGTTGAAGTCGAGGTAATTGCAGATACGGCCGGCGATCGTATTCGACAACATGCCGGCCAGAGTGTCTTCACTCGGCTCCACCAACGGGCCTTTGTAGACCTCTTCCATCGTCTCGGCGAGAGCATCGGCGACGGAACTGTCCAACTGGCGCGCTTCGGCTGCCACAGCGAGTGCGCGCTTGACGTAAGGCCAACGCAAACGCATCGACCACATCCGGGATTCTTCACCGGTGAGGGAGTTGCCGACGATTGCGGCGCTGCGTCCAGTTGGCACCGATCCTCGGCTGTAGCCCGCGTCCGTCAAAGCCCCGAGTGCTGTTTCCAGCGCCAACCAGTGTGTGAGATCTGTCGACTTGAAGGTTCGCTCCGGTATCCGGCGACCGACCCAGTCGAATTCGAAACCGTCCATGAACGCGCCGCGGTCGGCGTATGTCTTGTCGACGTCGTCAGGGCTCGCGCTCCAGTAGTCGTCGAGCGACATCCGCGACTCGGGGAACTTTCGGAATTGCATCCGTCGCGCGAGGACGTTCTCCCAAAATCCTTGCAGATCATGGGCACCGGGAGACCACATGCTCATCCCGACTATCGCGATCGCGGGATTAGTTGAATCTTCAGTCATCTTACACTTCCTATTTTCGCGCGCATCCACGGGAGACTCAATCGACCGAAGACTAACCACGCGTTCAGCCGTGTGTAAAACGCAGATTCACCTCAAGGCATAAACAAATAACAAAGGTCGTTCAGCTCCGTGAACATGTGTCAGCAATTTGATAGCAATCGAGAGTTAGCTGTAACTCAGAGTTACTTATTTGCTTCGTCGCCGGTCAAGCAGTGGTTTGAACATCCGTACCGGATGCCGGTTTCACGGCCACCTTTTTCTCGAGATCGGCAAATGCTCAGTTGAGTGCGCACCGAAATGCCGCAATGCCGAATATGTGGCCAATTCGCCGAATGTCCCAAATTGGTCGATCACCGCAAAACAAACATCCGACAACTATCAATCTGAACATTCGTGACACACTGAGAATTAGCAACAGCACGCGAATGTCGATCAGGCAACAAGAAATTCCAGATATTCTTCGGCGACCATCGTCCGAATCGATGTTTCGTTACACCGGAATTGGGCGAACGAATGTGCCAGCAAACCGGCCACACACAATTCAGCTTTGCCGGGCCGAGTCGGTGCCCTTTCGACACGTGCGCACACAAAAGGAACGGCACTTATAACAATTCGATCACACAGTGGTGCCGCGGCATTCCGACAGCCGTTTCACGCGCACGGACCGAGTCGGCAACTCAGCTTTCGAGGCGGCGTGCCCCGAGGACGTCCTTGAGGAGTTCCTTTGCAACGTCCTCGGGATCACGTCTGGCAGTCGGATCAGCGGGCTCAGCCGCCTCCGCGAACATCTCGTCCTCGTCCTCCGGCGTTGCAGGCGGAGGAGTTGCCTCGTAGTCGACCTCAGGAGCAGGGGCCGGTCCAGGGTCTTCCGGATAGTCGGGGGCCTCAGGCGGCGGAATGTCGTCCGAATCTCCGCGCTGGGGCTGCGGGGCCTTGGGCTGCTGCGCTGCACGCTCCTGACTGGGGCGCGAGAATCGGGGCGCAGCGGCCGGGCGGCTCGCAGCTTCTGTCGCCTTGGGTGCGCTCGATGCTGCCGGCGCTGTGGGCGCACCTTCTTGATACTCGACTTGCCAAGTGCCACCGAACATCTCGGCAAGGACCTCGCAGATGACCGCCGCGTTGTGCGGTTGCGTCACACGAGCACCCAGGACCGGCGAGCCGTGAGCGATGACCACAACATGCCCACGCACGTCGTGAACCGTCGCAGCGGACAGCATGGCCGGAAGAACCTTGTTTCGTTCACCGACCTTGTTGCGCAAGGTGTTCCACGATTCACGGAGGGTCTCGACTGTGGGGCCCGCCGAGACCGGCGCAGCTTCTGCAGCCGCCGGCTCCTCGTACTCGGGCTCGGGCTCGTAGTCGGGTTCCGGCTCGGCAAGCCCGATCAGCTCTTCCGCTTCGACCGGAGCAGGGGCCGGTGGTTCAACCACAGGAGCTTCAACTATTGGAGCTTCGGCAACCGGAGCTTCAACCACTGGTGCTTCAACCACCGGAGCTTCAACCACTGGAGCTTCCGCAACCGGCGGTTCCACGATCTCGACGGTGGGAGGCTCGACCACGGGAGCTGCCGCTACCGGAGGTTCGACGACAGGAGCCTCGACGACCGGCGGCGCCGCCGGAGCCGGGGCGGCTGGTTCCGGCCGTGCCTCAGGCTCGGCCTTGCGTTGGGAGGGCCGTTGGAACTTGGAAGCAATCTCCGGTTCGAGCGGCGGCACAGTCGGTGCCGGCGTTGCTGCCGCGCGAGGGGCAGCGGCAGCCGCGACTCCGGCAGCCGGAATACCTTGTTCCAGGCGCTCGAGCCGCTGCAACACAGCCGACTCGGTGTCGGAGGCCGAAGGAAGCAGCATTCTCGCGCACATCACTTCGAGCAGCAGCCGCGGCGCCGTCGCCCCACGCATTTCACTGAGACCAGCGTGGACGGTTTCGGCGAAACGGGTGAGCGTGGCCGGGCCGACTCGCTGAATCTGTTCACGCATCGTGACCAGCTCGGCCTCCGGCGCATCGACCAACCCTCGTTCGCTGGCATCGGAGACTGCCTGCATCAAAATGAGATCGCGTAGACGTTCGAGGAGATCGAGCGCGAATCGGCGTGGATCGTGACCGGCGTCCATCACCCGATCGACAGTGCCGAACAAGGCGGCTCCGTCACTGGCAGACAGGGCGTCTACTGCTTCGTCGATGAGCGCGACGTCGGTGACTCCGAGAAGAGAGAGCGCCCGCGGATACGTGACACCTTCTTCGCCGGCTCCCGCGAGCAACTGATCGAGGACACTCAACGAGTCGCGAGGCGAACCGCCGCCAGCCTTGATGACCAGGGGATAAACAGCAGGCTCGACCGGTACGCCTTCCTGGGCGCAGATCTTTTCCAGGAGTCCGCGCATGGTCGACGGCGCCAACAGGCGGAACGGGTAGTGGTGTGTACGAGAACGGATGGTCGGGAGAACCTTTTCCGGTTCCGTCGTCGCAAAGATGAAGATGAGGTGCTCCGGCGGCTCTTCGACGATCTTGAGCAGCGCGTTGAAGCCCGCCGCCGTCACCATGTGTGCCTCGTCGATGATGAAGACGCGGTAGCGAGAAGCGGCGGGGGCGTGGAACGCCTTGTCTCGGAGTTCTCGGGTGTCGTCGACGCCACCGTGACTTGCGGCGTCGAGTTCCGTCACGTCCAGGTTGCCTGTGCCGCCCGGGCCAAGCGAAACGCACGAGTCGCATACATCGCACGGCGTCGACGTCGGTCCCTGCTCACAGTTCAGCGAACGCGCCAGGATTCGCGCCGACGACGTCTTTCCACAGCCACGCGGGCCGGAAAACAGATAGGCATGGTTGATGCGTCCGGTGTCGAGGGCCGTGCTGAGCGGTGCGGTGACATGCTCCTGCCCCACCACCTCGGCGAAGGACGCGGGTCGATACTTCCGGTACAGGGCCACGCGCAAAGACTACCGGCGACCCACGACAGGTGATCCGGTGCGGGTGCAACGCCGACTTCTCCCGAAACATGTTCGCAACACAATCGCAGTGCGGAGGAAACCGCACGCACCCATCGTGGGTTCCGTGCACGCGGGCTGGTCCGCATGCGTGAGGAGAAAACTGTGCCCGCCACCATCGATGCCGGAGCAACTGCCTGGTTGCTCGTCAGTACTGCACTCGTACTTCTGATGACGCCAGGACTCGCGCTCTTCTACGGCGGCATGGTCCGCTCGACCGGCGTACTCAACATGATCATGATGAGCTTCGTCTCCATCGCACTCGTCACGGTCGCGTGGTTGTTCGTGGGCTACAGCCTCGTGTTCGGCGACGATCACGGTGGCATCATCGGCGGACTCGAACACATCGGCATGGCGGGCATCGACCCGTCGACCGTGCACGGGAATGTCCCGGAAGTGTTGTTCGCAACCTTCCAATTGACGTTCGCAATCCTTACTGCAGCACTCATCAGTGGTGCGATCGCCGACCGCGCGAAGTTCTCCGCCTGGATGATCTTCGTCCCCATCTGGTCCTTGCTCGTCTATGTCCCCGTCGCTCACTGGGTGTGGAATCCGCAGGGATGGCTCGCCCAGATGGGCGCACTCGACTACGCCGGTGGCCTCGTGGTCGAAATCGTGTCCGGAGCGTCAGGCCTGGCATTGGCACTGGTCCTCGGCCAGCGGATGGGTTTCAAGGCCGAGTCGATGCGTCCGCACAATCTGCCGTTCGTCCTGCTCGGCGTCGGTCTGCTCTGGTTCGGTTGGTTCGGATTCAACGCCGGGTCGGCCCTTGCGGCTGACGGTATGGCCTCGCAGATCTTCCTCAACACACTCGTCGCCGGCTGTACCGGACTACTCGGCTGGCTGTTCGTCGAGCAGAACCGTGACGGACACCCCACGACGTTCGGCGCAGCTTCGGGCGTCGTCGCCGGTCTGGTCGCGATCACCCCGTCGTGCGGAACGGTGAACATGTTCGGTGCGCTCGTCATCGGTCTGATCGCGGGCATCGTCTGCTCGTACGCCGTGGGATGGAAGCACAAGCTCGGCTACGACGACTCCCTCGACGTCGTCGGCGTGCACCTCGTCGGCGGAATCGTCGGCTCGTTGCTGATCGGACTCCTCGCGACGGCCGTGATGACGGGCGGTCCGGAAGGTTTGTTCTTCGGCGGTGGATTCGCGCAGCTGGGCAAGCAGTTCGTCGGTGTCGTCGTGGTCGCGCTCTATGCCTTCGGTGTGACCTACGGTCTCGGAAAGCTCATCGACAAGACCTTCGGCTTCCGTATTTCGCGTGAAGACGAGGCCCGCGGAATCGACGTTGCCCTGCACGCGGAGTCCGCCTACGAGCACGGAGTCCTCGGCCACGGTCCGATCGGCGGACAGAACCCGAGCCCGTTCCTCCAGCGTCAGCGTGAGGAACGGGAGAACCGCGAGCGGGACTGACCGCCGTCACCGGTTCGCGATTTCCTCCATCAGGATCGGAACGCCGACATTGCAGGAGTGAATCCCGACGACGGTGGTCAGTTTCAGCACCTCGAGAATCTCCTTCGGGGTCACTCCCATGTCGAGCGCAGCGCGAATATGGCGTCGTACGCCGGGCGCGTACATGTGTGTGCTCGCCGCATCGACGGCTATGCACAGCAACTGGATCACCTGAGGTGACAGCACCCCACTGTTCCAGGGCTGCATTGCTGTCTTCATGTACAGCTCGGTCCACTCGGGATCCAGCTCCGAAAGTCCGTCCCACAAAGGATTCCAGCCACCCGAATCCTTCATGGCCTGGGTCACGGGAAAAGCTTCACTTGCTCGAACGTCAGTCATCGATCTCCTCAGACAATCGAAAATGCTTGATTCAGTTCACGTTTGAGAATCTTTCCGGTTGCCGTCATCGGTAGCGACGGCACGAACTCGATGCGGCGCGGATATTTGTAGGCGGCCATCTGTTCCCGCGACCATTCCACGAGATCCGATTCGGAGATCTCTTCACTCGGCTCTCGGATCACGTAGGCGACAACTTCTTCGCCGAGGCTCGTGTCCGGCACCCCGACGACGGCGACGAGTGAGACGGCTGGGTGGGTGAGCAGAGCCTCTTCGATTTCGCGCGGGTAGACGTTGAATCCTCCCCGCACGATCATGTCCTTCGCGCGGTCGACGATGTAGTAATTTCCGTCGGTATCGACCCGTGCCAGATCCCCGGTGCGAAACCATCCGTCGCACATGACTTCCGCCGTCGCCTCGGGTCGGTTGAAATAGCCCTTCATGACGTTGTGCCCGCGAATGGCCAACTCACCCACTTCATCGGGGCCGGTGATCGTACGCCAAGAGTCATCGACAAGCCGCGCTTCGACGCCCCAGATCGGCACGCCGATCGAACCGGGCCGGGGGTCGCTCTCCGGGTCACTGAACAAGGCCAACGGAGAGGTCTCGGACAACCCGTACCCTTCGAGGATCTGAACACCGAAGCGTTCCCTGAACTGTGTCAAGATTTCGACGGGAAGCGCTGCACCACCGGAGATCGCGCACCGCATGTTCTGTGCAACGGTCTCGATATCCACCCCGGATTTCACTACCTCCTCCAGCACGCCGAGCAGTCCCCAATACATGGTCGGGACGCCCCCGAAGACCGAGATCTTTTCGCGTTCCATGATCTCGAGTGCCGCCGTCGCATCGAAGCGCGGCATCAACACCAAAGTGGCACCGACGCAGATTCCCGCATTCATGGTCACTGTCTGGCCGAACGAGTGGAACAACGGCAAAGTCAGGAGATAACGCTCATGCATGGACGGAACGCTCTCGAACAACCGGTTGGTCGACAGTGCATTCAAGACCATGTTGCAGTGAGTGAGTTCGGCGCCCTTGGGCTTTCCGGTCGTGCCGCTGGTGTAGAGAATGAGGGCGGTGTCCGTCGGTTCACGAACAACCGCGGCTGCAGGCGTTTCCGTGCCGGACACGGATGCCAGTGCTTCGCCTAGAGTCTCGACTCCGAGGATCGACGACGGTGCACCCGGCTCGGTGCTGATCACGATCAGGGCCGAACAGGTCTCGCTCTGCTCGAACCCGGCGATGGCGTACTCGGCGATCGGTAATTCGGGACTTCCCTCGAAACAGAAGTACAGCTTCGCTTCCGAATCAGCCAGGTGATAGGCAATTTCGCGCCCCTTGAGCAGGATGTTCAGAGGAACGACGACGCCACCGGCCTTGAGAATGCCGTAGTAGACGATCGGGAACTCGAGAACGTTCGGGCAGGACAACGCCACCTTGTCACCTGGCTCGACACCCCGCGAGACGAGCAGATGGGCGATGCGATTCGCGTAGGCGTCGAACTGCGCATACGTCAGCCTCGCTTCTCCGAGAACCAGCGCATCCCGTTCCGGGTATCGCCGGGCCGAATCTTCCAGCAGAGCAGCAAGATCAAGCATGACTGTGTTCCTCCTGCGACTCGGAATCCGTGGTACGAGACGAGGCGGCGTGCGACACCGACTCGAGCAGTTCCCACACCAATGATTCCGCCCGCGGCCAATACCCGTATCCGGACGCCGGATTGAGATGTCCGACCTCACCCAGATCCAGCAACCGACTCCCCCATCCTTCAGCCAAACCCACAACTCGGCGATACCCGGCGAGCGGATCGTTCCGACTCGCCGCGACCGTGCTCGGAAAAGGCAGACGCTGACGCGGTATCGGTAGCCACCCGTTCCGATCGAGCTCCTCGAGAGACGGATAGGACTCGGGTAGAGGAAGTTCGAGATCCGCCGGCGTGACCAGAAGTGCGCCGGCAACATCTCGATGATGCGCCCTCGCCCAGTGGGCAACTGTCATAACTCCGGCGCTGTGCGCGACCAGGACCACCGGGCTGGAAACACTTGTCAACACCTCGTCCAATGCCGCAACCCTGGCATCGCGACTGAGCTTGTCGGTCTCGAGGGGAGGAACCGTCAGAACGTTGTCGAGCCTGCGCGCGAGGTGAGTCTGCCAATGATCCTCGACATGATCGCGCAGACCGGGAACTATTACTACCGTGGGTGATTCATCCATCAGGAACTCCGAACTTCTGCTACTTCAGTGGCGCCGGGGATCTCGGGCCGATTCTGCAACGTCGCCAACCGCCTCATCCCGGCGGGATAGGCACGCTTGCCGGCTACCAACGCGAGGGCCGCGACGACATAGACGAAGGGCGAAAGCTGTAGAGCACCGAGAAGACCCAGGTGATCGGCGAGGATGCCGACCACGAAGGGACCGAGCGCCAGCCCAAGAAGGTTGTTGGCAACGGTGAGCGTTCCCATGGCCGACGCTCGAATCGAGTGATGGGTAAGGTTCGCGACCATAGCTGCCGTCGGCCCCGACGAACCGGCGGAGAAGAATGCACCGATACCGAGCAATACGAGTTGCGCTGTCCCCGTGCCCAACCGGAGCCCGATGCTCAGCGTCACCAACGAGATGGCGCAGTAAACGATGGCGGTAGTCCATTTTCGCGCCGAATCGTCGCGGCTGAATCTATCTGTGATGAAACCGCAGACCACCATCCCGCTTCCGACCAGGAGGACGAACACGGAAGCCGTGACGCCGGCCTTGTCCGGGGCCAAATCGTAGTAGCGATTGAAGAAGCTCGGCAACCACGCCAGAAGTACAGCGGCGGTGAACATCTGGAGACCACCACCGATGTAGGCGAACAACACGGCGGGATTGGTGAACAGCGAGGACACCGGCGCACGAAAACCGTCGTGTCTCACCGCTTCCCCGGCGGCATCCGGCGCGGCCTCGACGGCGTAAGCGGTGAGCTTCTTCTCGGTGACGAGGGCACGGAACAGCGCAACCAGAATCAGACCGAAGATCGCCATGGCGGCAAAAGACCACCGCCAACTGAACTGGACTGCGATGAACCCACCGATTGCCACACCGATGACCGAACCGAACGATCCACCGGCCATGAAGGCACCGGCAAGAGCTGCGTGCACGCGGGGCGCAAACACACTGAGGACCACGGCGATACCCACGCTGCCGTACGCCGCTTCACCGACACCGACCAAGAATCGGGCGCCCAACATCTGTTCGTAGGTCTGAGCGATTGCGCACAGCAACGTCGCGACACTCCACAACACCGCCATCAAGATCAAGCTCTTGACGCGGCCCCAGCGGTCCGCGAGCAGCGACAACGGGAACGTCAACAGCCCGACCATCAACGCCACCACGCTGCTCAGGGAGGCGAGGTGCGAATCGGAGAGATCCCAGTCCGCTTTCAGGATCGGGAAGACTGCACTGAGCACCTGCCTCGACATGTAGTCAGAGAGCAGAAGACCGAAAGCCAGGGCGAAAACGATCCACGGGTATAACTTTCGTCGTCCGCCCATTCCGAGCGCGGTGTCCACACGTGGCGTGGCGGGAGCTTGCAGTCCCATGACTCTCCTAGAAGTACTCGAGGTAGACGGGGGGATTCGGGGGTACGAACCGTCGCGGTTCGTACCCCCGGAACTGTTGTACGAGAGGGTGCGAACTCAGGCGTGCTGCGTGAATCCCAGCTGGCCGATCCGGCGGTTGGGCGCGTAACCCAGCTTCGCCAACGTCTCGTCGGTGTCGGCATACGTCTCACCGATCCGGTAGATGTCCCGAGCTTCCTTCGCGGTAGCCACCTCGCGGCCCAATTCGCCTGCAATGCGCACCAACTGCTCGATCTGCTGCACCGACGTCATCTTCTCGCCCTTGCGGCCCCAGATGGTGTCCTCGTTGCCGCAACGAGCGTGCAAGCCCATCGCGATGGCCATCGTGTTCACCGGCAGGACGCTACGCATCAGCGTTTCCAGCGTCAGGCACGCACCGTCGGGAACACGCTGGACAAAGTTCATCATGTTGTACGGGTTGGGGCCGTCGAAGCCGCCGCCGATTGCCACCCATGTGAGGTTGACCGGGCCGGTGTAGATGCCGCGTCGGATCAACCGCTCCACCGTTTCGAGCTGCGGAATGCTTGACAACTGGAAATGCGGCTGGATTCCGGCGGCCTGCAACCGGCGCAGGTGCTCTGCCACCCACTCCGGACCGGCGGGCACGGTCATTTCCCGATACGTATCGGCCAATTCCGGACGTTGCATCGACGTACCCGCGATGTCGTCGTCGGTCATCAGTTCCATGATGTTCATCTGGCTGGTGTTGATCGCGATCGTCACCTGGTCGGGAGCCGGCTCCAATTCCGCAAGCATGTGACGCACGTCGTCGGACAACCACTTCGCATCGGCGCCTTCGCCCTCCGGGGCAAACGAAATCGAGCCGCCGACCTGCAGAATCATCTCGGGAACGGCCTCACGCAAGCGGCCGAGAAGCTCGTTGAACTTCGACAGTCGCTTCGAGCCCTTGCCGTCGAGTTCACGCACGTGGATGTGGAGAACTGTGGCACCGGCGTTGAAGCAGTCGACGGCTTGCTGGACGTGCTCGTCCATCGACAGCGGGAGGTCTTCTGCAAAATCGTCCGGCTCCCACTCCGGTCCGTAGGGAGCAACGGTGATGACAAGCTTGTCCTGGGTTTCAGGGAACAGTGAATCGTCGTGGAAATGCATAGCGTGACTCCGATCGAGTGAATGAATTATCTTCGGGGCTGAGCAGAGAGATCAGAACGGTGCGTCGCCGATGATTCCGGCGCGCTCCATCTTTCGAACCGCGGGCCAGTAGTCCTGCACCGCGTAATGCTGTGTCGAACGGTTGTCCCAGATCGCGACGCTGTTCTCGGTCCAGCGCCACCGAACCTGATACTCGGGAATCTGAGCCTGGCTCGCCAGGTAAGTGAGCAAATTCCCGGCGCCGGGGGCGTAATCGATTCCGTAGCGGACGTTCTCGGGCGTGTGATAGTTCACGAGGTGTGTGGCGAACGAATTGACGAAAAGAATCTTCTCGCCGGTCTCCGGATGTGTTCGTACCACGGGATGTTCGGCGTCGGGAAAGCGTTCCTTCAGCTGGTGCCGCTGATCGATCGGCATCCGAGCGCCGAAGGTCGACTCGATACTGTGCCTGGCACGCAGATCCTTGATCTGCTCCTTGACCCGCGCCGGCAGATTCTCGTAGGCGAGTGCCATGTTCACCCAAATCGTGTCGCCGCCGACCGGAGGTGTTTCCACACAACGCAATACACATCCCATGGGCGGGTTCACGCGCCAGGTGGCGTCGCAGTGATACGCATTCTCGAAATGCTCCGACGGGCTGTCCAGGTCTTTGTAGATGCGGACCAGGCCCGGGTGGTCGGGGTCGCTGCCCAGTGCCGGATGATCCTCGAGCTCCCCGAATCGCTGGGCAAGCTCTACGTGCTCGGCTTTGGAGAAGTTCTGGTCGCGAAAGAACAGAACCTTGTGCTCGAGCAGCAATCCCTTGATCTGGGCAAAGAGTGCAGCATCTCGCGCGACCTCGCCGAGATCCACCCCGGACAACTCTGCCCCGATCGAACAGGTCAATTTCTCGACGTGGATCATGCTGGTCGACGAGGGAAGGTTTTCTGTCAACGTTGCGGTGTTGGTCATGACAATTCCTCTGGGAAGTGCTGTTTCGGTTCAGACGGAGAAGACGGAGGAACCGATACTGCGACCGGACTCCATGTCGTGGTGCGCACGCACCGCATCTTCGAGGGGGTATCGCTGGTTGATCTCGATCGTGATTCGCCCGGATTCGACGTGTGAGAACAGTTCGCCCGCCAATTCGGCACGTTCCTCGGGATCCGCGATGTAATCGGCAAGTGCCGGACGTGTGAGGAAGAGAGATCCCTTGACGGCCAACTGCATTGCCTGAATCGGCGGAGTCGGCCCGGACGCCGTTCCGAAGCACACCAGCAGCCCGCGCCTGGCAAGGCAATCGAGAGAGATGTCGAACGTGGATTGCCCGATACTGTCGTAGACAACCGGCACGCCGACGCCCCCGGTGATCTCCTTGACACGCGCTACGACGTCCTCGCGGGTGTAGATGACGACTTCATCGCACCCGTGAGCTCGGGCAACGCTCGCCTTCTCGTCGCTCGACACCGTTCCGATCACTTTGATTCCCAACAGTTTTGCCCACTGGGTGAAGATCAGTCCAACCCCGCCCGCCGCAGCATGCAGCAACACGGTGTCTCCCGCTTTCAACGGGTAGATGCGACGCAGAAGGTAGGCGGCGGTCAGTCCTCGCATGGTCATGGCGGCCGCGGTGTCGAAGGCGATGCCGTCGGGTAGCGCGATCAGGTCGGACGACGCCATGATCCGCTCGGTGGCGTACGCACCCAGCGGACTGCCGGTGTAGGTCACACGGTCCCCCACTGCAAAATCGACTACTCCCTCGCCGATCTCTTCGACCACACCGGCGCCCTCAACGCCCATCCCGGCAGGCAATTGCGCAGGATAGAGGCCACTTCGAAAGTAGGTGTCGGCGAAGTTCAACCCCACCGCTTCATGACGAACCCGAACCTCTCCGGCACCCGGTCGTCCTACCTCGATCTCTTCCCAACGCATGACGGACGGTGTGCCGATCTCATGGAACCGAATGGCGTTTGCCATCAATGCTCTCCAATTCTGTGGGCGGGCTCGACTCGATTACGGTCGAGCTGTATTCGTACGCAACAACTTCCAGAAGCCGGTGCTCGACTTCGCGGTCGTGCCGAACTGATGTGAACAAAACTATGTGAGATCCGGCTCACATGCTTAACTTGACGAGACACACAACACAACATTTCGGGACATCGAGTAAAGGGGGCCCTATGAAGCCACTCGCCCGCTACGCGTCACTGAACCGATACGTCGACCTGTGCCGAACAGTGGACGTGGACGCTGTGGCCCTCATGAGAAGTGTCGGCCTGAGCCCGGCAAGCCTGGCGAACCCCGACCAATGGGTACCGGCCGCCTCCATCGCATCGCTCCTGGAGCGATCGGCAGCGGAGTCCGGACACGAAGACTTCGGGCTTCTACTCGCCGGCCTGCGTCGACTGTCCAATCTCGGTCCCCTCAGCTTGGTCATCAGGGAAGAACCAGACGTCAGGAGCGCGCTCGACGTATTGATGCGATACGAGCACACGTACAACGAGTCATTGCGCATCCGATTGAACGAGGTCAACGGACTCGCCACCCTGCGAATCTCGCTCGAGGTCGGCGAACCGGTCGACACCAGACAGAGCGTCGAACTCGCAGTCGGCGCGACGCTGCAGATCCTGCGAAGTTTCCTGGGTTCTCGATGGCATCCGGTCAGCGTGGGATTCACGCACAATGCCCCGAAAGATACGAGCACGCATCGACGAATCCTCGGCGACACCGTGGAATTCGATCACGAATTCACCGGAATCGTTTTCTTCGCCGCCGACCTGGATGCGGCAAACCAACTGTCCGACGAGTTGCTCCGGCCGTACGCTCGCCAGTTCCTCGACTCACTTCCCGCATCGGAAACCTCCGACACCCTCAGCCGCACCAAGGAATTGATCGAAGTTCTGCTTCCGACCGGCCGCTGCTCTGTCGAGCAGGTGGCACGAAGCCTCGGGTTCGACCGGCGGACACTGCACCGTCATCTCGCCGAATCCGGAGATACGTTCACGGCTGTTCTCAATTCGGTCCGAAGCACCCTCGCGGAACGATTTGTCGCCAACCCTCGCTATTCATTGACCGAAGTGGCGGTCCACCTGGGGTTTTCGACGCAGGGTAGTTTCTCGCGCTGGTTTCGCACTCAGTTCTCGACGAGCCCGAGCGCATGGCGGACTCAACGCTCGATCAGCTGACCAGCACGACTCCGACGTAGGCGATCGTCGCCACCCACACGGTGGAAATCGCGGCCAGAACGAATGGTCGTGCGCCCACTCCACGAATGACGCTCAGCCGCACCCCCAGCCCGAGAGCGAACATCGCAGCAGCCAACAGCGCCGTCTGCACGGTCTTCGCCAATCCGAGAAGCTCATTTGGCAACATTCCGGTGGAGCGCAAACCCATGCAGCCGATGAATGCCACGACGAACAACGGAATCAGCGGGGGCCGCTTCGTTGCGGTGTTGTCGACCATCGTGCGTTGCCGAATGCTCAGAAACGCCATGACCGGCGCCAACATCAATACGCGCGCAAGTTTCACCACGGTCGCGACACCCAACGCGGTGGCGCCGAGAGCGCTGCCGGCAGCCACTACTTGTGCCACTTCGTGGATCGACCCACCGGCCCACATGCCCGCCTCGATCTCGTTCATACCGAAAGCATCGGCCAGCAAGGGGATCGTCGGAATCATCAGAGTTCCGAAGATCACCACCAGCGCAACAGCGGTCAGCAACTCTTCCTCTCGCGCATTCACCACACCGTCCGCAGCAGCCACAGCGGCGGCGCCACAGATCGAGAAGCCGCAGGCAATCAGAATCCTCTGCGACCAACTCAATCCCAGAAGCTTTCCGGCATACATGGTCCCGGCGATACCGAGGAACACTATCGCCACCACAACGGCGATCACTCCCCAACCCAAACCGACGATGTCGGAGAACATCAATTGCAGCCCGAGCAGAGCGATACCCACCCGAAGTAGCCGTTTCGCCGAGAATGCCAGGCCAGGTTGGAATTTCGCCGGCAAAGAGACGGTATTCGCCAACACCGCACCCGCCACTATCGCAATCAGCAACGGACTCACGGCGGAGGTGAACTGACCGGCAACCAGCGCGACCGTGGCCCCCAAGGCGCACAACGCAACTCCGGGCATCAATGCAGCGACGCTCGACCACCGTCGTACTTCTGACGAAGGGGCGACTGCGGGTTTCTCGGCCACGGACTTCACATCACGGTTCACTCATCCAGCGTCCTTGAGCCACCATCGCTCCGGTAGGGCGATTTCTACCATCACGACATATCAGATCGATATGGAATAGATGCTGGGTATAGCCTGTCTGCATGACCAGAAGGTGGCCCGACCTCACCACACTCGAGCTACTCGTCGGTATCGATGATCACGGAAGCCTCAGTGCTGCAAGCCGTCTGGCTCACATCGCACAACCGAATGCCAGCCGCGCCGTCAAAGCCCTCGAGCGGCAGCTCGGGATGCCACTCATACACCGAAGGTCGACGGGGGCGACTTTGACTCCGCAGGGGACCGTCATCGTCCACTGGGCGCGCCGCGTCCTCGCCAACTCGAAGCAGCTTCTCGACGTCGCCGAAGGGATGCGGACCGAACGATCCGCGGAATTGACCGTGTGTGCCAGCATGACCGTCGCCGAACATCTGATCCCGGCCTGGCTCGGCGTCTTTCGATCACTGCATCCTGGTGTCACCGTCCACCTTCAGGTCTACAACTCGACACGCGTACTCGAAGCCGTCGAAGTAGGAATGTGTGACCTCGGATTCGTCGAGTCACCGACCGTTCCGAAGAGCCTGCCCAGCGTCACCGTCGCGCGTGACTCGCTGGTCGTGATCGTTCACCCGGATCATCCATGGGCGCGTCGACGAAAGCCGCTGACCGTCGCCGAACTGGCAGCGACACCGCTGCTGGTGCGTGAGCCCGGATCGGGAACCAGAACGACTCTCGACCTGGCGTTACACGAATACGAGCGCGGTGCACCGTTGTTGGAACTGGGTAGTTCGGCCGCGATTCGAACCAGCGTGCTCGGTGGCGTCGGCCCGGCGGTACTGAGCACGCTGGCCGTCGAGGACCAGGTGAAGCAGGGAGAACTTCGGGTCGTAGCCGTCGAAGGCTTGGAACTCGACCGATCCCTGCGTGCAGTGTGGCGCCCGCCGCGTCAGCTCGAGGGCCCCGCAGGCGACCTGATGAAAGTAGTGCGTGCGAGCGGGTCCCGGAAATCCTGAAAGCGGCTTACTTCTTGTCGGCCTTCGCTGCGGCCTTTGCGGCCTTCTTGAACTCGCGGACCTCGAGCAAAGACTGTTCGTCGACCACGTCTGCAATCGAGCGCCTCGAGCCCTCGAGCCCGTAGTCGCCGGCCGCTTGGCGCCAACCTTTCGGCTCGACGCCGATCTGTTTTCCGAGCAACGCCAGGAAGATCCGGGCTTTCTGATCCCCGTAACCGGGTAGGGCTTTGAGCCGCTTCAGCACTTCCTTGCCGTCGGGATTTCCCGAAGTCCAGATCGCCGCGGTGTCGCCGTCGTAGTTCTCGACGATGAACTGGCACATGAGCTGGATACGCTCGCCCATCGACTTGGGGAATCGGTGCACAGCCGGAGGCTCGGCACAGATGGCGATGAACTCGTCGGTGTCCATGTCGGCGATACGCCTGACGTCGATACCGCTGAGCCGATCCGCCAGCTTCTTCGGACCGAGGAAGGCCGTTTCCATCGGAACCTGTTGATCGAGAAGCATTCCGATCAACAACGCCAACGGGTCCTCGGCCAGGAGGGCATCAGCTTCGGGGTCACCGACAAGGTTCAGTTGAAGTGCCATGAGTCCGATACTGCCACGTCAGGCGGCAGTTGTGACCGGCGCCGACGCATCCGGAGCCGGAATCTTCCACTTCTTCCAGCCGAACAGAACCAACGTCGAGACCGCGGCAAGCGTGAAGACCCAGAGGTAGACGCCGACGGTCGGAATCCGCAGATACTCGGGCGGCACGAACATGAACAGGCCCATTCCGACAAAGCGATCCGTACCCGGAATGACCGACGGGTCCCACCAAGTGTGAGACCAGTTCAAGACTGGGAGCAGGAAAACGAACGGCGCCACCCACGCCCAGCGCTTCTTCGACACCATCGCGTAGTGCGCGGCGAGGACGACCAGCGGGACGAACCACACCCAGTGATGACCCCACGAGAACGGCGAGACAGTGGTCGCAGTCAACCCCGTCATGGTGAGGCCGAGCAATTTCTGGCCGTGCCGGTGAGCAATCCACGCGGCACCGAGTCCGAGGCATACTGCCAGCGCACTGAAGACGAGGACCAGGACCCGCGACGGCGTCGGAGTGTGAGTGAGCTGAGCAATCAGACCGGACACGGACTGGTTGCTCGGAGCATCCGTCGGTCCGACGCGTTCGCTGTCGACAAGAGTGCCGGTCCAGTACTTGTACGCATCGTTGTAGATCACGACGAAACCAATCGCGACGGTCGCCGCGAACGTCACGACGGCCGTCACCAACGCACGCCATTGACGAGTGATGAAGAGGTACGCCCAGAAGAAGGCCGGAGTGAGCTTCACACCGGCGGCGATGCCTGCCCCGATTCCTCGGAGCCGACTCTTCTCGTCCCGACCGAGGTCCCACACGATCAAGAGCAGCAGGAAGATGTTGATCTGCCCGAGCCAGAGCGTCGTACGTATCGGTTCCATGAACAGAAAGATCGTGGTGGCCAACGCACTGACGGCGTACGCCTTCACGTCGAGCCGATAACCGAGGTACTTCCAGCACAACACGATCACTGCGAACAGCGCAGCGATGTTCAAACCCGTCCACACGACAATCGCCTGTTTGAACGAGAGCACCGCCCACACCGTGAACAGCAAAGCCGCAAACGGGGTGTACGTGAACATCATCCCTTCCAGGACTGGCCCGTCGTACAACGGAAGGCCCTGAACCACAACGCTGCCGCCGTGGCGGTAGACGTCGAGATCGAGGAAATTTTCGAAGATCCCCCAGTACCGCGTATTCATCGGCACGGCGAAAAGAACCATCAGCACGGACGCGACAGCCAGAACACCGAGTACAGAGAATCCGAGAACACCGACACGGAGACTGCGTCGCGGTATGTCAGCTTCGATGACCGACTCTGATTTCGCGGTGTGCGCCTCGAAAGAAGGCCCATCCGAAGCGTTGATCGCGCCCGTCACTACAACCTCCGGGATTTACACCCTATGTCGGGAATTGATGCTCCGAACGGTACAAGACGAGACCGAAAAGTACCGACCGGGCACGCCGCTTCGAGAACTCAGATCTCGGAGAGACGCGATTCGGTGGCTGCGAGCAGGACACACGTCGCCACGCCGTCCATGGCAACTTCGAGTTCAGCCGTGGACGGGAAGCTCGGGGCCAACCGGATGTTCCGGTCATCCGGATCCGTGCTGTACGGGAAAGCCGATCCGGCAGCGGTGAGCGCGATACCCGCGTTCTTCGCCAGTTCGATGACGCGCTTGGCCGTGCCGTCGACCACGTCGAGGCTGATGAAGTATCCGCCCTTCGGCTCCGTCCAGGACGCGACCTTCGAAGCACCGAGACGATCCTCGAGGATCCGCAGTACGAGCTCGAACTTGGGCGCGAGGAACGCGCGATGCTTCTCCATGTGCGCACGAACGCCGTCGGCGCTGCCGAAGAAACGCAGGTGGCGAAGCTGATTGACCTTGTCAGGTCCGATGCTCTTCTTACCCAGAAACTTCTGGTACCAGGCAAGGTTTTCCGCCGAGCTACCGAAGAAGCTCACACCAGCGCCGGCGAAAGTGATCTTGGACGTCGACGCGAACACGAGCGGACGGTTGGGGTGACCGGCCTCCGCTGCCATCGAGAGAATGTCGTAGGAAGGCGCAGTCTCGCCGACGAGAGGATGCACGGCATACGCGTTGTCCCAGTACAGGCGGAAGTCGGGCGCGGCCGTCGGCATCGACGCGAGCGTCCGGACAATTTCTTCGGAGTACACGGCACCGGTGGGGTTCGCGTAAACCGGAACCGCCCACATGCCCTTGATCTGCGGATCTGACGCAACAAGTTCGGCGATCTTGACGACATCCGGGCCGTCGTGGTTCATCGGCACCGCAATCATCTCGATGCCGAGGGACTCGGTGATCGCGAAGTGGCGGTCGTAGCCCGGTGCGGGGCAGAGAAACTTGATCTTCTCTTCCTGTGCCCACGGCCGGGCCGAATCCGGAGTGCCGTGCAGCAGTGAGAACACGACGTTGTCGTGCATGATCTCGAGGCTCGCGTTGTTGCCGGCGAGAATGTTCGCAACGGGGATACCCAGCAGCTCACCGAAGATGGCGCGCAGTTCCGGCAGACCGGTGAGTCCGCCGTAGTTACGGCAGTCGGTGCCGCTGCCGTCACGGAAGTCACCGTCGCCGGGCAGCGTCAGCAGCTCTGCGGAAAGGTCGAGTTGTTCCGGGGAAGGCTTACCGCGGGTCAGATCGAGTGCGAGCTTCTGCGCCTGGAGCTGCGTGTACTTCGCGCTCTGGCTCTCATGCTCGGAGGTGAGTTCTTCATGGCTCATCAACCCGATCTGGGTTTGGATAGGCATCCGGAGCGGCCTTTCACCGACGAGGCGGGGTCGGGTATGTGAAAAAAATAGAGGACCCCGCGCACCCGGCAGAGCCCGTTGACCCTTGCTGCCTTCCGGCCCTGGGGGAGTTCACAGGATGCGCGCCGCGCGGGATCCAATGAACAGTGTAGACGGCTTTCGTCGGCCGCTGCACACCACCTATCGGGGCGGAGATGCAAACCCTGAGATCCACCGGTTCTTCGCAGGTCAGGTACCCGTTTAACGCTTCACGCTCGCAATTGGGTATGCTGCTCCACGGAGGATTCGCCTAGTGGCCTATGGCGCTCGCCTGGAACGCGGGTTGGGTTAACGCCCTCAGGGGTTCAAATCCCCTATCCTCCGCCAAAGGAACCCCTGTGAACTGCTGAGAAGCGGTTCGCAGGGGTTCTTTTTGCCCGGGCTCAGGCACGTCGCATGAACGAACCGCCGTCGAAGGGTAGGTCGTCGTCGACTGACGCGCGGTCGGCTCGTTTCACCACGTGAGGTTCAGGTGCGGCCGGCGCCTGATCGAACGCGTCCACTGCATTGAAAGCATTCATTGCCCTGGCGACGCGAAGGTCACGGGGGAGTGGGGCGCGTAGTTCTTGCGCGGCAGACGCTGCTGACGCAGAAGCGGTTCGGTGGGCCGCTGCGATCGAGGCGGAGAGCGCAGCCGCGCCGGCCCGGAGACCGCTCTCGGTGAGTTGCAAGTCAGTGATCGCGCCGTACGCGTCGACCTCGACGCTGACTGCACCACCTCCAGCATCTGCGCGGGCGCGAACCTTCCCGACCTCGGCGTCGACTTGGCGAGCGAGGACAGTCAACTCGGGAAACGAGGACGCGGGCCCGGTCAAGGTTGATCGATCTGCACGGGCGCGTTCGGACGATCCGATGCATCGGGTCGGGGGAAACACGGCGACGACCCGGTCAAACTTGCTCCCCGCGCGTACTCCTCCAGAACCATTCGATATCCATCCGGCAAGATTGTCTCGGTGCTCGTCGAGTCCCCAGCGGAGTCGTACGTTCGAAACTTCCAGCCGCGCTCAGTCCACAGATTGCGAATCGGATCACCGAAACCTGGGATGTCGGCGGTTTCAGTTGAGGTGAGGAAGTACGTCACGCCGTAGTCCACGGATGTGTCCTTCGACAGATTGCTGTCATTGCACGGGACGGTGCCACCCGGATCGAGGGTGACCTTCTGGTTCAGTTCGGAATACCGCGTCAAGTAGGCGCCCGGCGGCAGTACCGTGATCGTGTCCGTCATGTATTCGATCACCTTGGCCTGTGCCTGCATGAGGGTCAGATTCAAGTTGGCTTCCATCACTTTCCCGTTCTCCGTCGTCGTACACGCCGACAGCAGGGTCGTACACGCCGACAGCAGGATTGCCACCGCGATACTGCTCATGCCGAGTGCTTTACGGCGTCGCGTTGCGTTGGTCATGGCGCTCCTAGTCCGGCGATCACGTGGCCCATCCCGGCAAGAGCCGGGTTGGTGCGTTCCCAATACTCGCTGTGTGCGACTGGGCTGGGGAGCTCGCCCAACAGACCCGCGTCGATCCCGGTTCCGGGTGCGGATTCGATGACAGTGGCACCGAATCCGATCAGCGGAAGATCGTTCGCGGGGTTCGCGCCATGCGAGAGACCGCCGAACACGTCCCCGATCATCGGAACCGGATCGTTGGCCGCGGCGGCGGCGTACACGTGGCCACCGACATGTTCCGGGGCTTCCCACGAAGAACAGATCATTCGCGTCCATTGATCGTCCGTCCGAGGCGCCGCAGCGCCGATCACGGTCGATCCGTAAATGTGTCCGATGACCGTGTTGCATTAATGCGTGCCGTCGTGGGATGCACGCAGTCCGTCTTGGAATCGATCCAGCGATCCCGCGCCGCCGTCGGCGTACCCGTCGAGCCCTGCTTGTGGAATCGATTGCGGCGCATCGTATCCATACCACGTCGTCACTGAAGTCGACCCTGCGATTGCGGCCCTCTCCAACGCCCGTTGCCCCGAATCCAACCGCCGCCCGCTTGCAGTATTTCGTTCCCCACCCAAGCCCCCCGGCTTCGAATCGACATGCGAAAAGCAGCGTAGCAGCGCATCGACTGCTTCAGAACCACGAAAATTCGTTTGACAGACTCACGAACTCGAAGCCAGACTTTCCGTCCAACCCAACAATCGGGAGTACGCGTGCTTGCCGGCCAGACCAATCTGCTCGCGGATTGCAGCAGTTGCTTCGGCCTGTGCTGCGTCGCACTCCCCTTTTCCAAGTCCTCCGACTTCGCGACCAACAAGAATGCCGGCGACCCCTGCAAGAACCTGCAGCAGGATTTCCGTTGCGGCATTCACACCGGATTGCGAAAGAAGGGCTTCACCGGTTGCACCGTGTACGACTGTTTCGGTGCGGGACAGAAGGTTTCACAGCAGACCTACGACGGCATCAGCTGGCATGACGCCCCGGAGACCACGTCAGACATGTTCGAAACGTTCCCTGTCGTACGCCAGTTGCACGAACTGCTCTGGTATCTCGCCGAAGCCCGCTCGCTGAAGCAAACCCACTCGATACGAAAGGAACTCGACGCTGCACTCGCAGAGACGGAAAGCCTGACCAACGGCACGCCTTCGCAGATTCAAGCCGTCGACGTCTCAGCACACCGAGCGACTGTCAACACACTGCTCTTGCAGACGAGTGACCTTGTGCGCTCACCTGTCTCGGGCAAGAAGGGTCGCAAACTCGACCACCGCGGCGCAGACCTCATCGGCGCCAAATTTCGTGGTTCCGACCTACGTGGGGCCAACTTTCGCGGGAGTTATCTGATCGGTGCAGACCTCCGCGGCTGCGAACTCGATCGCGCCGATCTGATCGGTGCAGACTTGCGCGGCACCGACATTCGCGGCGCAAAACTCCGCGGCAGTATCTTTCTCACTCAGTTCCAGATCAACGCGGCGGTTGGCGATTCGGCTACCACACTCCCCGATTCACTGACCCGCCCCAGCCACTGGGCCTGAGCCCGACTGTCAACTCCGTCGACTGTCAACTCCGTCGACTGTCGGCGACTGTCAACTCCGTCGACGGAGAACGACCTTGTTAGCTTCCGGATCGACGGACACCCACGGCGGGTCACCGTCGGTTCCGTCCTCACGATGCATCAACGCGCTCTGCCGCTGTTCGAATTCATGATGCTTGGACCCCTGAAACAGGGCAGCAACCTCTTCGAAGCCCGCCGCCGAGACCGGACGAGTCGTGCGCCCCCTGGTCCACGGCAGGGCCCGGCCACCGGTGAGCCGGTTCCAGAGAGTCTCGGCGAACGCGAACAGGACCAGCAGCACGAGCAAGCCTGGCAGCGTCAACGCGAACAGAGTGCCCATGAAAGAAGTCTAGCGACGAACGCCCCCAGGTTCCCTCAACTTTTGATCAGCCACCTTGTTGTGGCCATGCGGTGGATGATCTGCCAGAATGCAAGCTGTTACGACTAGTAACACCTTCGGGGGGAGGATTTCACGTGAGCTTGATACTTGCAGCTACCGACCGTTCGGAGCTTGCCCAGACACTCGGGGCCGAATTAGTACATTTTGGTCATCAAACACAGCTCGTCCGCACCGGGCGCCGCCTACTCGACGACCTGGACACCGACAGTTTCGATATCGCCGTGATCGATCTCTTGTTGCCGGACATCGACGGCTACGAGATTGCACGACAGATCCGCTTGCGCAGTTCGATGCCGATCATGATGTTGGTGGATACCCACGAGGACATCGACGAAGCACCACATGGCGCTGTCTCGGACTTCGTACTGAACCCGATCGATTCTCACGCGCTCGATCTTCGGGTCACCGCGATCCTTCGTGAAACCGCGCATCCCGCCGCCGGAAAACACCAACGTCACGGTGACCTGCTCCTCGATCGACGTTCAATGACGGCGACGATGGGCGGAAAGCTGCTCGTCCTCAGCCGGACCGAATGGCGGGTACTCCTGGAACTGTCGACCGAGCCTGGGCGCGTGTACTCGCGTGATCATCTGATCCGAAACGTCTGGGGTTCCGACCACGAAAAGACACGTGTGGTCGACGCGACCATTCTCAGCTTGCGGTCCAAACTCGAATCCAATCCCGCGAAACCGAAGTACATCAAAACCATCCGGGGGTTCGGATATCGCTTCGGCCCGGTCGAATGAACTCGCCTTCGTGTCGGTGGCGCTCGATAGGCTCTTGTCATGGGTTGGTACACACCACAATCGGTCGCCCCGGATCTCTCCGACATCCTGGTGTGTGGCTGGACGGCGTGCGCAGAAGGTGAACACCTGCTCGTGCCCGATGCTTGCATGGACGTGCTGTGGATACGTGGCGTCGGCATACGCGTCTGTGGCCCCGAAACCGCTGCATGGTCATTCACTCTTCCGCCCGGAACACGCTCCGTGGGTGTTCGATTCCGCCCTGGATCGGCATCGCCGATGTTGCGAACCTCGGCGTCCGAGCTTCGAGATTCTCGCGCTGACCTCAGCGCTGTAACCGACGCACGCACGGAACGAATACTGTTGAACCGCTTGGAAAATTCCGAAGACCACGAACAAGTCTCGATCCTCGAAAGCGCTGTCCGGAGTTGGGCAAGTTCGAGTTTCCGTCACGATCCGGTGATCAACCACGTCCGCACCGCACTGTCCGAACATTCGTGGAATGTCAGCACTCTCGCCGACGCGGCGGCACTGACTTCGCGCCAACTCCAGCGTCGATGCAACGACGCCTTCGGATACGGCCCTGCAACGCTGCGCTCGATCCTGCGCCTCCAGCGTTTCATGGCGCTCGCCCGCAGTCGACCCGCACTGGGCCTCGCTGAATCCGCAGCCCACTGCGGATTCAGCGATCAGGCCCACTTGACGCGTGAATGCCGCCGAATCTCTTCGCTGACCCCGGCAGCTCTACTGCGAACCCAAGCCCCCGACTGGCACGGGTCGGAAACCGTTGTCGCGCTGGCAGAGGGAGACGCGGTCGCATGATCGCTACCGCGCTCCCCCGCCGTCACTTCTGACTGAAAAGCGTCCTGGCAGACCACAGCCCGCCGAGGGAGAGCACTGCGACCGTCATGTAGTAGTAGCTCGGAGCGTCGAGCGAGCCTGTCGTACTGATCAACCAGGTCAAGACCAACGGCGCGATTCCGCCGAGCAAGGTCACTCCGAGGTTGTACGACAACGACATCCCGGTAGCCCGGATCTCCGCCGGGAACAGCGAACTCATCAAGGCAGGCAACGGGCCGAAGGCAAACGCCATGATGACGCCCAGGACCGAAACAACCAGGACGAGCGTCAGAGTCGAGGGGTGATCGACCATCAGTTTGAAGAGCGGCCAGGCCAGGACGATTGCCGCAACGGCGGCCCAGGTCATAACTCTCGCAGGTCCGACCCGGTCTGCAAGATGACCGATCAACGGCACGGTGATCAAGGTGACCAGCCCGGCGACGATTCCGCCGAGGTAGCCGGCAGAGGCGGATACTCCGAGGTTCTTCACGGCAAACGTCGGCATGTACAAGATGAGGTAGATCGAGATCGTCGCGACGCCGACTACTGCGGCGCCGGTCAGCACCCGGCCGAGATGCCTGGTCAGCGTCGTCTTCAGCGGGGCCTTTTCCGGGACGCTCGTCTTGAAATCGTCCGTTTCATCGAGCTTGGCGCGGATGTAGAGACCGACCGGCCCGACGATGATGCCGAAGAAGAACGGAACGCGCCAGCCCCACGAGTAAAGCGCTTCATGCGAGAGATGGGTATTGAGCACGTATCCGAACAACGATGCCAGGAAAACCGAAGCACCCTGGCTGGCAACCTGCCAGGAAGAGTAGAACGCCTTCTTGTGCGGTGCAGTTTCCACGAGGAAGGTTGTAGCAGTACCGAATTCACCGCCTGCGGAGAATCCTTGAATGAGTCGCGAAACCAGGATGACGACGCCGACCCACGGCCCGATCATCGAGGTCGTCGGCGCCACCGCCATGATGAGCGTGCCGATCATCATCAGCATCATCGTCAACGTCAAGGCGTTCTTGCGCCCGCGACGGTCGGCATAGCTTCCGAGAACCATCCCGCCAAGCGGCCGGATGACGTACGAGATCGCGAACGTCGCGAACGTCAGTATCAAGCCGAGAGTGTTGTCGCCGCCGGGAAAGAAGTTATGGGCGATGACCACTGCAAATGATGCGTAGACGATGACGTCGAACCATTCGAGCGCAGCGCCGAGCGAACTGCTGATCACCGCCTTGCGAGCAGCGGCCAGGCGTTCCGGGGTGACTGCTCCGGAGGTTGGCGTAGTTGCCGTGGACATGGTTTTCCTTAGGGGGGGGGTGAGGGTGGGTCAGGCGCGGGCGTGAGCGATGACGTTCCGAACGAACTGCTCGCACTGTGCCAATTGGTCAAGTGTCACGTACTCGTCAGGTGCATGCGCCTGAGTGATGCTTCCCGGCCCACACACAACAGTGGGGACACCGATACTCGCGAACATCCCGGCCTCGGTGGCGTACGCGACCTTTTCGTCCGAGGGCCGACCACCCCATTGTTCGACCAGTGCGGCCGCCGAAGCATTCGCATCCGTCTCCAGGGGAGGAACCGAGGCCGACACGTGCATCGTCACGGAGGCTGACGGGTTTTCTTCCTGCATCAGGTTTTCGATCCGATTCGCCTCGGTGGCAAAGCGTTCGAGCAAATCTGCGGCGCCAGCTGAGCTGATGCTCCTGAATTCGAAAGTGATCGAGCAATCCTCGGGGACAGTGTTCACTGCGATCCCGCCGGATACGAGATTGACCGAACACGTCGTCCAGGCCACGTCGAATGCGTCGTCGTACGGGCCGGACGCACGGAGCTCGTCGGCCGCGCTTCTGACGAATCGAATCAACTCCGCGCCGTATTCGATCGCGTTGACTCCTCGCGGAGTAAGCGACGAGTGCGCCGAAACACCATGCAGATCAACACGTATGACGTTCATCGACTTGTGTGCGCGAATGACCCGCATCTCCGACGGCTCTCCGACGACGCACACATCAGGGCGCAGGTTCCGGGAAACAACCTCCTCGACCAACCCGGCCGCACCGATGCAGCCGACTTCCTCGTCGTAGGAGAATGCAAAGTGAATCGGCTTCGCCAGCGGCCGAGCAACGATGTCGGGGATCGCCGCGACAACGATCCCGATGAACGACTTCATGTCGCACGTGCCGCGTCCGTACAGACTTCCGTCGCGAATTTCGGGAGTGAAAGGATGGCTGCTCCAGTCTTGATCGTCGACCGGCACTACATCTGTATGGCCGGAAAACATCACTCCACCGGCAGTGCTTCCGTCAGGAGGCGTGAATGTTGCCAACAGGTTCAGCTTGGAACCCTCGTCGTCGGAAACGAGTATCGGCTCGACCCCGTGGCGACGTAGTTCCGCGGCGATGAGATCGATCAACGGTCGATTGCTCACGGCACTCGTCGTATCGATTCCGATGAGGCGCTGCACCCAGTCGAGACTTCTCTCGGTTGGAACAGCGGACAACGTGGTGGACGACATCTGGGTTCTCCTTTCACAGCACGAACGCGGTGGGCACTTGCCACCGCGTTCTGCCCTTCGAGCATGAATGAAGTGATCCCAGACACAATGAAGATGCACGATACTTGCAACATGATCGAAGAAACGCAGGATTCCGCCGTGCTCGACGACGTCGACCTCGCCCTGATCAATTGCCTGCAACTCGACCCGCGAGCGTCGTGGCGCACGGTTGGTGACGCGCTCAAAGTTGATCCCGTTACCGTCGCGCGCCGCTGGCAACGGCTACAGGACTCCGGCACCGCCTGGGTCTCCGCGAGGGCAACCGGCCACGGCCGTCCGGAATCGTGTCTGGCTTTCGTGGAAGTCGACTGTACGACTTCGAACGCCTTGGCGATTGCGGAACGTCTTGCCCGCTGGCCGCAGGTTCTGAGCGTCGAACACACAAGCGGCCCAGGCGACTTGACCCTTCTCGTCGAGGTCAGAGACATGGCTTTCCTGTCGCGTTTCCTGCTTCGCTCACTCGCGTCGGTGCCCGGGATCGTCAGTTCGCGTGCGCACCTCGTCACCGAGGTCTTCGCGATCGGAGACGACTGGAAATTGCAGGTACTCGATGCCACGCAGCGGGCGGTGATGACAGACCGGCCTGTGCGCTACAAATATGCTCCGACGGATCAGCGCCATCACGGGAAGACTTTCGACGCGGTCGACCGCCAATTGATATTGAAGCTGGGCGAGGACGGTCGATCCTCGATTGCCGAGCTCACGGTCGGTACCGGCCTCAGCGAAAGTACGGTCAGGCGGCGACTTGCCGAACTGACGTCGCGCAACCAAATCGTGTTCCGCTGCGACGTGTCTCTACCGCTGTCCGGCTGGCCCCTCGTGACCTGGGTGTGGGGATATGTCGATCCCACGGACCGGTCGACGATTCGTGCTCTGGTGGAGCGAGTGCCTGGAACACGAGTGTGCATGCGGATATCCGGTGGACGCGCCAACACACTGCTCGCGATCGCCGCACACTCCCTTCGCGAAACTCCCATTACCGAAGTACAACTCGCACAAGAGGCACCGGGCCTGGTGGTGCTGAACAGGTCAGTGGTGCTGCGATCGATGAAGAGGGTGGGCCGACTTCTCGATGACGAAGGCAAGAGCGCCGGGGTCGTACCGATGGACATCTGGGCGGAAGCCCCGGAGATCGAGTGAATGTCCGAAATAATCAATCATGACGCGCCGCGGTGGAGAAGGATTGCTGTCATGACTTCAACAGAGATCTCCCCCGCCCAGCGTTATCGGGATCTGGCCGCCGGCTTCACGGCGCGGATCGACGCCGTACCCGCCGACCGCTGGGACAACGCTTCCCCCTGCGAGGGCTGGACCGCCCGCGACGTGGTGAGACACGTGCTCGACAGCGAACGAGACATGGTCAAGGTAGTCGGCCTGGAATTGGCACCCGGTCCGTCGGTCGACGACGACCCGTCGGCAGCCTGGGCGGCCGTCCGAGATTCGATGCAGGCCATTCTGGACGATCCGGCAAAGTCCACCCTCGAATACGACGGGCACTTCGGCCGGACCAACCTCGGGGCCACGGTCGAGGGGTTCTTGTGTTTCGATCTGGTCATCCACGGTTGGGATCTCGCAGCCGCGACCGGCACCGATACGACGATGCGTGACACGGACGTGGAGTGGGTGTCGGAGATCGCCGCGGGCCTCGGCGAGTCGATCCGTATGAGCGGTGTGTGCGGCCCGGAAATACAGGTTCCGGACAACGCTGACAAAGCGACGAAACTCCTTGCCTTCCTCGGCCGGAAGGCGTGAAAAAGCACCCCTGACGTGGGCATTACTTCCATACACATGTAATGTCGCGGTATGCCGGAACGCCGAAAATCCTCCACGAGTCCAGACCTGCTTGCGGCGGCATTGTTCGATGTCGCCGCGGAATCCGGACTGGAAAATGCCAGCGTTCGCGAGGTCGCAAAACGGGCGGGTGTCTCGATCGGCGCAGTGCAACATCATTTCTCGACCAAGGACGAGATGTTCGCATTCGCACTGCGAACACTCGTCGATCGATTGTTGACCAGACTGGCCGAATCGTCCGCCGACGCGGACCCGCATACCGCCCTGTTCCAGGCGCTCTCGCAACTCCTGCCCCTCGACGAGCAACGCACGCGTGAGGCGCATGTGCTCGCCGCGTTTGCCGTGCGCGCCGCAACCAGTGAGTCACTCTCCGAAATCCGCCGGACAACCCTGTTCACAATCCGCACCGGCATCTCGACAGTTCTGATCGGGATCGGAACTCCGGAAGCGGAAACCAGAGCGGCACTTCTACTTTCAACCGTCAATGGATTGGCCCTCGACGCACTCGGAAGCCCCGCCATGTATCCGCCGCAGTACCTCGATCACGCTTTGGAAACCCAGATCCGCCTCACCCTGCACGACGCCGAGAACCCGCTCGCCTCCGTCGGGCTCGCCAGCTGACGTGGCAGGAGCAGGGCGCTTCGCGCCGAGCCCGTCCGGCGATCTCCATCTGGGAAACCTCCGTACCGCCCTCTTGGCCTGGCTGTTCGCCCGCACCAGCGGTCGCGACTTCCTCATTCGAGTCGAGGATCTCGACCGTGTCCGACCCGGCTCGATGGAACGACAACTCGACGATCTGCGCAGGCTCGGCCTCACATGGGACGGCCCAGTCGTATTGCAGTCGCACCGTCTTCCCTTGTACCACAACGCTATCGAGCTACTACGCGAGCGCCACCTGACCTATCCCTGCTTCTGCACACGCAAGGAGATCCTGCAGGCACCGTCCGCTCCCCATGCTCCCGATGGCGCCTATCCCGGCACGTGCCGGAACCTGTCGGCGGCCGAACGCGCCGAGAAATCGGCAAGCGGCCGATCCCCCGCGCTGAGGCTACGGGCCGACATCGATTCGTTCACCGTGCACGACGAACTGTTCGGCGAGGTGACGGGGCAAGTCGACGACGTCGTCCTGCTCCGCGGAGACGGCGTACCCGCCTACAACCTCGCCGTTGTCGTCGACGACGGTGCGCAGAACATCGATCAGGTGGTCCGCGGCGACGACCTCCTGACCTCGGCGCCGCGTCAGGCGAACCTTGCTCAACTGCTCGACATCGAACCGCCGTCGTACGCCCACGTTCCTCTCGCGTTGAACAGTGAAGGCAAACGACTCGCGAAGCGCGACGGCGCAGTGACTCTGGCCGATCAACTCGAGGCCGGACGCAGTGCCGAACAGGTCCTGACAATGATCGCGTCGAGCATCGGTCTCGCTGAACCCGGCGAAGTTGTCACACCACCCCAATTGGCGGATCGATTCGACTCTCGCAAGATCCCCCGAACCCCGTGGATTTTCCCGGCGAAGTAAGTGAAGTTTCAATCGACACCTCGTCGGGACAAAAGCTCGATTGTCCGATATGACAAAGCCGTCCGCAATAGCTATTCGTTGGCAATTCTCGATTAGTGAAGTACGGTCAAGACTGGCGAAGGAAATTCAGGGCGAGTAGTCCCTGCAAAACTACGCCCGGGATCTGAACCTGGGATCCGACCGCAGTACCCACTTGCAGCATCCACGCTGACACGCACGTGCGGCACGGGCGACTCAGGACGAAAAGGAATACGCATGGTCCGCGAGCTTCGCGAGGCACTCGACGACCATCAATTCGAGGTGTTGTATCAACCCCAGGTCAATCTGAACTCGTCAGCAATTATCAGCTATGAAGCACTTCTGCGGTGGCGCCATCCGCTTCGAGGGTTGATCGAACCCCAAGATTTCATGCGCTCCGCCGAATCCTCTGGGCTCATCATTCCCATCGGGCTGCAGGCTCTGGACATGATCTGTGCCCAAACAGCGTCGTGGCCTGAGCACATGATGGTCGCGGTCAACTTTTCACCTCGCCAACTCGCTACCCCGCACGCCGCTCACGAGATCCTCGGAGCGCTGGACAGTTCAGAAACCCCACTGAGCAGAATCATCGTGGAAGTCACCGAACTCGGCGTCGTGGGTCGGCATGCCGCCGAGACTCTTCACGTCTTGCATAACGAGGGAATTCGAATCGCGCTGGATGATTTCGGGGCGGGCTTCGCGTCTTTCTCCGCGTTGTCGGAATTGCCGCTCGACATTCTCAAGATCGACCAATCCTTGACCTGGGCCGTCAGCGCAGCGGGTCGTGCTGGAGACCGCGCCTTCATGGTCATGGAGTCAATCGCCGACATCGCTCGGAAACTCGGGCTTGATTCGATCGCCGAGGGCGTCGAAACCGCGGAACACGCAGCCAACGTCTTGCAGGCCGGCTGCGATATGGGCCAGGGCTATTACTTCGGGAAGCCGCTTCCTGCGTCGTCCATAGTCACTCCCGTGTGAGCGCCAGCCACTTCAGTACGACGCCACTTCAGTACGACGACGATGCGCTCGCGATGAGTGCGACCACGAGAATCACGGCAAAAATGGCCAAGAAGGTTGCTCCGACCGCAATTCCGGCTATCGCAAGCCCGCGTCCCTCTTGACCTGTCTGCTTGATCTGATTGAGCGCGACGATTCCCAAAATGATTCCGATGATTCCGCCGAGACTGTAGAAACAACCGCCTGCAAGCGATACCACCAACGACGCAATTGCGAGACCATTGGTGCCGACTGGCTGCATCGGCGGGATGTATCCACCAGCGAATTGGTTCGGTTGACCGTACGCATTCGGCGGTTGACCGTATTGGGGCTGTCCGTATTGAGCTTGTCCGTATTGTCCGGGTTGCTGATATTGATTCGGCTGATATTGATTCGGCGGTCCGAAATTCTGCGGCGGCAGGTATGGATTGGGTTCACCAATTCCACCCGGCTGAGGCGTATTACCGGTTGGGTTGTACGACGGCGGCGGATAACCCGGGTACTGCTCGTTGGGAGTGGTATATCCGGGAACTTCAGGTGAAGACTGCGTTTCGGACGGGGACACGCCGTACCCCTCGGGCGGCAGGCTCGGAAATTCTCCGTATCCAGGTTTTGCCTGGTAATCGCTCGAAGAATCGTCGTTGTTGCCCCCGGAACTCGTCATACAACGCAGCCTAAACCACAGGTGACCTCCGAATCCAAGTGAGCAGATGTCATCCACATCGCTCTTTGATCCCAGTAGGGTCATATCCACTGTCACACTCGAGCGCGATATTTACGACTGAGGGGAACACATGACAACCGGCGGGTACGACCCCAACCAGAATCCAGAAGGAGGGAAGCAATTCCCACCCCAGGATCCATATGGCCAGCAGGGAACACCTCCTCCCGGAAGTTACCCACCTCCCGCCGGCCCCCCGCAGGGCGGTAGCTACCCGCCTCCTCCACAGGGCGGGAACTTCCCGCCCCCTCAGGGTGGCAACTACCCGCCGCCCGGTGGATACCCGCCGCCTCCGCAAGGCGGCAACTTCCCGCCGCCTCCGCAGTTCAACGACCAAGGTGCGTACGGCGGAGGAAATCGACTGCCCTCTGGCGCCGAAGCCGGTGGACTGGGTATTCGATTCGGCGCTCGCCTTATCGACTACATCATTCTCGGCCTAGTGGTCGGGCTCCTGATCATCTTCGTCGACTCGGGATACTGGATAACAGGCCTGCTGACTGCCCTTCTGACATTCGCATATTTCGTTGGGTTCGAGGTCACACAAGGTTGGACCCCAGGCAAGAAGCTCCTTGGGCTGTCGGTGAAGGCCCCGGGAGGCGCTGGCCTTCCCACTCCGCAGCAGTCCGCAATTCGCAACGCATTCAACCTCTTGTCGATCATTCCGATCATCGGAGGACTTCTCTCGCTCGTTGCGTACATCGTCATCGCGGTCACCATCAACAACAGCCCCACCAAGCAGGGCAAGCATGACGAGCTCGCTGGTGGGACTCAGGTAGTCAAGGGTTAGGTAGACATATATGACAACCGGTGGGCAAGACCCGAACCAGAACCCAGAAGACGGGAAGCAATTCCCACCCCAGGATCCGTACGGCCAGCAGGGAACACCCCCTCCGGGGAGTTATCCTCCACCGGCGGGTCCTCCGCAGGGTGGAAGTTATCCCCCGCCCGGCGGCTACCCGCCGCCCCCACAGGGCAACTTCCCTCCACCCCCGCAGGGTGGAAGCTATCCCCCTCCCGGCGGAAACTACCCGCCTCCCGGTGGGTACCCGCCTCCTCCCGGTGGTGGCAACTTCCCGCCTCCGCCCCCGAATGACTACGGCGCAGGCTTCGGCGCCCCCCAGCTTTCTGTGGGTGCGGCAATTTCCTACGGCTGGAACAAGTTCAAAGACAACGCACTGGTCTGGATCGGGATCTCGATCATCGCTTTTCTGATCGCCGGACTCATCCAGGGTGCTTTCAACGGCTTCGACTACACCAATACCGAATTCAGCGCGCTGTCGATCGTGGGTGGATTGGTCACCGCAATCGTCGGCTACATCATCCAAGCCGCATTCCTTCGTGGAGCGTTGAGCGAATTGGACGGAATCAAGCCGGCTTTCGGCACCTTCTTCCAATTCACGAACATCGGTGCAGTTGTTCTCGGCGGTTTCCTTGTCGCCGTCGCCACCTATGTCGGTTTGGTTCTGTGCATCATTCCCGGCATCATCGCGGCGTTTCTGCTCTACTACACGCTGACCTTCATCGTGGACAAGAATCAGGATGCGATTTCGGGCATCAAATCGAGCTACGCGTTGACCTCGTCGAACGTCGGAACGTTGATCCTGCTGGCGCTCGCTCTGATCGGTATCAACATCATCGGCGCACTGCTGTGCGGAATCGGTCTTCTCGTGACGGCGCCCGTCGCGCTGATCGCCAGTACCTACGCATACCGCGTGCTGACCGGCGGCCATGTAGCTGCCTGATCAGTTCGTTTGCATCACAGAAGGCCCTGCGGTTCCACGTGAAACCGCAGGGCCTTCGGTGTGTTCTGCGCAACTGGACGGTCGCCAACTCGCATCCGAGCGCCTTGTGGTGCTTGGATGACGGACGTGACAGCTCAGGATCAGCAAGACGAATCGACCCACGAAACCAAATTTGCGCACGTCAGCCGGGGTTATTACCCGACAATCGTCGCGCTCTTCACCGCAACGCTGCTGATCTCGAACGTGGCGGCGACCAAGGGGGTCGCCTTCTTTGCGGATTCCGACTTCTCGCTCGGTCCCTTGCAGATTCTGCCCATCATCACCGATGGTGGATTCTTCTTGTTCCCGCTTGCCTACGTCCTCGGTGACGTACTCAGCGAGGTGTACGGCTTCAAAGCGACCCGACGCGCGATCTACCTGGGCTTCGGCGCACTGATTCTTGCCGCCGCGTGCTTCTGGATCGCTGTGCAACTCCCGTCGGCAGAGTTCTACGAGAACCAGGCCGCCCTCGAAACCGTGGTCGGCGTCATTCCCCGGCTGCTGGTTGCAGGCTTGGCCGCCTACCTCGTCGGCCAGCTGCTGAACTCCCTGGTCCTGGTCATGATGAAAAAGCGCATGCAGGAGAAGCACCTGTGGGCGCGGCTGATCGGCTCGACCGTCGTCGGCGAATTCGCCGACACCCTCATCTTCTGTTCCATCGCAGCCGGTGTCATCGGCATCAGCACGTGGGAAGACTTCATCAACTACGTGCTGGTCGGCTTCCTGTGGAAGACGCTTGTCGAGGTTCTGGTCATGCCGATCACCTACCGCGTCATCGCCTACGTGAAGAAGCGCGAACCGACCTACGTCTGAGGTGCAGGCGTCTTCGCCGCATAGAACTTTCCGAGCATGTCCGCTTTGAAGTCGTGGAAGTATCCGCCTTCGATGCTGGCTCGGATGTCGTCGACCAACTTCACGGTGAATCGCTCGTTGTGGATCGTGCACAGCGTCGACGCGAGCATTTCCTTCGCCTTGAACAGGTGATGGATGTACGCGCGGGTGTAATTGGCGCAGGTGTAGCAGTCGCACTCGTCGTCGATAGGCGTGAAGTCACGACGGAATCGGCTGGTATTGATGTTGAACCGGCCGGAGCGGACGTAGATCGCGGCATTGCGAGCAACACGCGACGGATTGACGCAGTCGAAAGTGTCCGCGCCGTTCTCGATTGCGACGAAGAAGTCGTCCGGTTCACTGATGCCGAGCATATGACGCGGCTTGGTCTCGGGTAGTTCCTCGTTACACCAACGCACAATTGTGCCGAGGTTCTGCTTCTCGAGGGCGCCGCCGATGCCGTACCCGTCGAAGCCGTATCCGTTCTCGCCTTCGATCGACTCGAGGCCACGGCAGGCTTGACGACGCAGATCTTCGTACTGCGCGCCTTGGATCACCCCGAAGAGAGCCTGATAGGGCTTCTCGGCGCGTTCAGCGGTGAGCTTCTCGTGCTCGTTGATGCAGCGGATCGCCCACGCCTGCGTGCGCTCGACCGATCGCTCCTGATAGCCGCGGGTGTTGAGCAACGTGGTGAGCTCGTCGAACGCGAACATGATGTCGGCACCCAGCTGATGCTGAATCTGCATCGACACCTCGGGGGTGAAGCGATGCTTACTGCCGTCGAGGTGCGATTTGAACGTCACGCCCTCGTCGTCGACTGTCGCGAGACGCTCCTTGCCCTTCGCGATGACGTCGTCGGACTGCACACCGACGGCCTCCATCGCGAGCACCTTCTTGAACCCGACACCAAGCGACATGACCTGGAAGCCGCCGCTGTCGGTGAAGGTGGGCCCGTCCCAGTTCATGAACTTGCCCAGCCCGCCGGCCTCGTCGACGATGTCGGGTCCCGGCTGCAGGTACAGGTGGTACGCATTAGCGAGCAACGACTGCGCGCCGAGTTCCTTCATGGACTCGGGCAGCACGGCCTTGACCGTGGCCTTGGTTCCGACGGCCACGAACGACGGAGTCGCGATATCGCCGTGTGGTGTGTGGATCGTGCCGGTTCGTCCGAGTCGGTCCTCGAGCCTGGTCCCCATGGTGAAAATCGACTCGGGACGCTTGTCGACGGCGGGCACGGGCGGTGTCGGAACTGCAGAAGTCACGGGCTCAATCCTGTCACAGCTGCAGAAAGGGCCACGTCGTGCAGTATCGCTCCGTCACGATCCCGAGGATGTCGACACGGCAATTGTTGCGGTGAGCGCCGCAGTGGTGGCTGCCTGCGTCGCCGCGATCGACTGCCGCACTGCCTCGCTCGCCCAGTTTCCTTGCGACAGCACTTTCGCTCGCGCTTTCGCCGCCTTGAACTGATCGGCCGGAACGACCACCTTGAGCATGTTCGCGCCTGCCAAGATCGACACCAATGCACCTTCGGTTGGGGTGGGTTGGCGGACCCCCAGCAGAATCTCACGAAGCACGAAGCGTAGTTGATCCTCGTACCGCGGATTGGTCGCCGGCCATCTAACGTTCGGAAAGAACCCGAGCACTTGATGTTCCACGGCCGTCACAATTCCGCGGGCTCCCATACCCGCATAGAGCGCCTTCCTTGCGCCCTTCGCAAGTCGGTTCACCACCGCAGTCGGCCGGGCCGGTGGCTTCTCGGCCAGCCGTGCCAATGCAGCGTTGAGAGTGGGATCCGCGAGTGGCCGATTGTCGATGACGACTGTCCGCGCCCGCCATCCGGCGCCGTCGAGGCGGACGCGGTCGGCAAGCACAAGCTCGACCAACAAGGCGCCTCCGAGCGCAACATCGACGTAGGACGACGAACGCAGCAGCTTTCCGCTGACGTCGTCGGTGGCGAGCAACAGCAGATCCTCGGCAATCAGCATGCTCACCACCGTAGTAGTGCGATTAGATCTCCGCTCCCACGAATTGGCTGTTGTACAGACGGAAGTACGCGCCGCGGGATTCGAGCAGATCCTCATGGCTCCCCTGCTCCACGATCCGGCCTTCCTCCATCACCACGATCAGGTTCGCATCACGAATTGTCGAAAGACGGTGCGCGATGACAAAGCTGGTGCGGTCGTTGCGCAGAACCGCGGTGGCGCTCTGGACCAGCAGTTCGGTGCGTGTGTCCACCGAACTGGTCGCCTCGTCGAGGATCAGGATGGACGGCTGCGAGATGAAGGCGCGGGCGATAGTGATGAGCTGCTTCTCACCGGCACTGACGTTGCTGCCTTCCTCGTCGATGACCGTGTCGTAACCCTCAGGCAGAGAGTGCACGAACTTGTCGACGTAGCTCATCTCGGCCGCACGACGAATCTCCTCGTCGGTGGCACCAGGCTTGCCGTAGGCGATGTTCTCGCGGATGGTTCCACCGAACAGCCACGCGTCCTGCAGAACCATGCCGATCCGTGAGCGCAGATCGTCTCGCGTCATGTCGGCGATGTCGATGCCGTCCAAAGTGATTCGGCCCGAATTGAGTTCGTAGAACCGCAGGATGAGGTTGACGAGGGTGGTCTTGCCGGCGCCGGTGGGTCCGACGATCGCAACCATCTGGCCCGGCTCGGCAGTCAGGGACAGGTCCTCGATCAGCGGCTGTTCCGGCTTGTAACTGAAGGTGACGTTCTCGAACTTGACGCGACCCTTGTCGACCGTGGGCGACTTCGCACTCTTCGGGTCCTCCGACTGCTCCTCTTGGTCGAGCAGCGCGAAGACCCGCTCGGCCGAAGCGACGCCGGACTGCAGCAGATTGGTCATCGACGCGATCTGCGTGAGCGGCTGGGTGAACTGCCGCGAGTACTGGATGAACGCTTGCACGTCGCCGAGGGTCATCGTTCCGGATGCGACGCGCATGCCACCCACCACTGCGATGGCGACGTAGTTGAGGTTGCCGAGGAACATCACGGCCGGCATGACCAGACCGGAGATGAACTGCGCCTTGAAACTCGACTCGTACAGATCCTCGTTCTGCTTGCGGAAGCGCTCCTCGACCTCCTGCTGGCGACCGAACACCTTGACCAACTCGTGGCCGCTGAATGCTTCCTCGACCTGCGCGTTGATTCCGCCGGTGCTCTTCCACTGCGCCACGAAGTGCTTCTGTGAACGCTTCGCGATGAACGCCGTCACCATGATCGACAGCGGAACAGTTGCCACCGCGATCAAGGCGAGCAGCGGTGAGATCCACAGCATCATCACCAGAATGCCCAGGACGGTCATCACCGACATGACCAACTGGCTGAGCGTCTGCTGCAAGCTCTGCGCGACGTTGTCGATGTCATTGGTCACGCGTGAGAGAACATCACCGCGGGCATGGGTATCGAAGTACCGCAAGGGAAGTCGGTGAATCTTCTGCTCGACGTCCTCACGCAGACGACGAACGGTTCGCTGGACCACGATGTTGAGCAGATACGCCTGCAGCCAACTGAACAGCGACGCGCAGACGAACAGCAGCAGCACGATCATCAAGACCTTGCCGACGGCGTCGAAATCGATTCCGGTTCCGGGCACAACGGCCATGCCGGACACCATGTCGGCGAGTTGACCCTGCCCCGAAGCGCGCAATCCTTCGACAGCCTGTTCCTTTGTCGTCCCCGGCTGGAGTTGCTTACTGACGATGCCGTCGAAGATCAGATTGGTGGCGTTTCCCAGGATCTTCGGCGCGATCGAGGAAAGTACGACGCTTGCCGTCACCAAAGCGAAGATCAGGATGACGATCGGCTTGTCCGGGCTCAAGCGACCGAGGAGACGCTTGAGCGAAGGGCCGAAGTTCATGGCCTTCTTGGTGGGATCGCCGCCGCCGGGCGGGCCGATGGGAGGCGAGGAAGTCGGTCGATTACTCATGATGCGTCCTGTACGGCTAGCTGAGAGGCGACGATTTCGCCGTAGGTGGGACAACTGACCACGAGTTCGTCGTGCGTGCCGATCCCCACGATGGCGCCGTCGTCGAGCACGATGATCTGATCGGCCTCGACGATAGTGGAGATACGCTGCGCGACAACGACTATGCAGGCGTCTTGCGTGACCGGCCGGAGCGCCGCACGCAGCCTTGCGTCGGTAGTGAGGTCGAGTGCCGAGAAGGAATCGTCGAACAGATAGATCTGCGGCTTACGCACCAACGCTCTCGCGATGGCGAGTCTCTGACGCTGACCGCCCGATACCGTCGTACCGCCTTGTGCCACCGGTGTGTCCAGGCCTTCTGGCATGGCGCGGACGAAGTCGGCAGCTTGGGCGATCTCGAGGCACTCCCACAGCCATTCGTCGGTAGCTTCGGGGTTTCCGTAGCGGAGATTGGTGGCGACAGTGCCGGAGAACAGATACGGCTTCTGCGGGACCAGACCGATCACCGAGCAGAGCAGCTCAGTGTCGATGTCGCGGACGTCGACGCCGCCCACCGATACCGATCCGGAGGTGGAGTCGATCAAACGCGGAATCAGGTTGAGCAGAGTGGTCTTTCCCGATCCGGTGCCGCCGATGATCGCCGTCGTCTTGCCTGGTTCGGCGCGGAAGGTGATGTCGCGCAACACTGGCTCCTCGGCTCCGGGGAACTGGAACTGAGCCCCACGAAGCTCGACGACGCCCGGGTCCTTCAACTCCAGGACCGGATTCTCGGGCGGAATCACCGAGGAATCGGTGTCGAGTACCTCGGAGATACGTTCGGCGCACACCGACGCACGCGGCAGCATCACCGCCATGAAGGTGGCCATCATGACGGCCATCAGGATCTGCATGATGTAGCTGAGCATCGCGGTGAGCGAGCCGATCTGCATCGAGCCCTCGTTGATCTGATGGCCACCGAACCAGATGACCGCGACGCTGGTGACATTGCTGATCAGCATCACGAGCGGGAACATCAGTGCCATGAGGCGGCCGACGCCGAGTGCAGTCTCCGTCAGTTCGCGGTTGGCGTCGCCGAAACGCTCTACCTCGTACGGTTCCCGTACAAACGCTCGGACGACGCGGATGCCCGTGATCTGTTCGCGAAGAACACGGTTGACGGCGTCGAGGCGGCCCTGCATGACCCGGAATCCGGGGACCATCCGGGCGATCAGGAAACCCATCGAGACTACGAGGAGCGGGACGCTGATCCCGAGGATCCAGGAAAGATTCAGGTCCTGGCGCAGAGCCATGATGATGCCGCCGATACACATGATCGGCGCCATGACGAGGATGGTGCAACTCATCACGACCATCATCTGTACTTGCTGGACGTCGTTGGTATTGCGGGTGATCAGCGAAGGCGCACCGAAGTGCCCGACTTCCCTGGCCGAGAACGTCCCGACCTGATGCAGCACCGACGCTCGGAGGTCGCGCCCGACACCCATGGCGACTCGCGCTCCGAAGAAGACGGCACCCACCGAGCACAGGATCTGCGTCAGCGTGACCATCAGCATCATTCCGCCGGTGGAGAGAATGTAGCCGGTGTCGCCTTTGGTCACGCCGTTGTCGATGATGTCGGCGTTGAGACTCGGAAGGTAAAGGGCCGCCATAGTCGAAATAAACTGCAGGACGACAACGCCCGTGAGTTCACCCCGGTACGGCGTCAGATAAGTGCGCAGCAGCCTGATCAGCATAGTGAGCGAAGGTTACCAATCCTGGCCGACATGTGCCGCTGGATATTTCGATACGCAAAAACAGCTGTGCGCCTTTATTAACCGCGGGGGGTTAATAAAGGCGCACAGCAGAGATCAAGCAGATGCGGACTGCAGTTCCGCTTCCTTCTCGTCACGGAGGGCCTTGCTGAGCTTCTCACCCTCGATGTCGACGTTCGGCAGAATCTTGTCCAGCCACTTCGGCAGCCACCACGCCTTGTCGCCGAGCAGTGCCATGACGGACGGGATGATCACCATGCGCACGATGAAGGCGTCGAAGAACACCGCCGCGGCGAGCGCGAATCCGATCGACTTGATGAACGAGTTCGGTTCCGCGATGAAGGCACCGAACACGGAGATCATGATGACCGCGGCCGCACTGACCACGCGGGCACCGTGGTTGAAGCCGATGGTCACGGCCTCCTTCGCGCTCGCACCGTGGACGTACTCCTCACGCATACGCGTCACGAGGAACACCTGGTAGTCCATCGCCAACCCGAACACCACGCCGATCAGGAAGATCGGCATGAAACTCACGAGCGGTTGCGGGTTCGAGATGATGCCCAACCAACCGTGCTGGAAGATCGCCACCGTCGCACCGAATGTCGCGAGCACGCTGAGCAGGAAGCCGAGCGTCGCGGTCAGCGGAACCAGGATCGAACGGAACACCAAGAGCAACAGAATGAATGCAAGGCCGACCACTACGGCAAGGTAGGGCACCAATGCATCCTTCAGCGTGTCCGAGACGTCGCCTTCGAGTGCGGTCTGACCAGTGATGCCGTAGCTGACGCCGATCGAATCGTTGAGTCCGCCTTCTGCTCCGCGGAGGCTGCCCACCAGGTCCATCGTGGCCGGATCGGTCGGTCCGCTCTTCGGAGTGATCAGTACCTGCGCGGTGTCGCCGGCTTCGTTGACCCTCACGACCTGTGCGTTCTGGACGTCACCGAAGCTCGAGATGGTCGAGACGACCTCCGCAAAGGCCTCCCCGGCGGGGACGCTGGCATCTTTGGCGTCGACAACCGCGATCAGCGGTCCGTTGCGGCCGTCACCGAAGCCCTCGTCGATCAGGTCGTACGCCTGACGCGCACTGGTCGCCGGGTCACCGGTGGCCTCCGACGGCAATGCCAGGCTCAATCCCGTTGCGGGCAGAGCCAATGCGCCCAGAAGAACTACTCCACCGATCAGCGGCACGAGCGGACGACGAACGACGGCGGTGATGAAGCGCAGAGCCAGCTTCGGCTTGCCTGAATCATTGTTTTCGGACTCCTCCGCACGCTTGCTGAGGAAGGGAATCTTGCCGGCAAAAGCCTTGCGTCCGAACATACCCAGGATCGCGGGCAGCAAGGTCAATGCGATCAGTACCGCGATCAGCACGGTGAAGGCCGCTGCCGCACCCATGTCCGAGAGGAACGGGATGCCGACGACACGCAAGGCAACGAGCGCGATGATGACTGTCAAACCGGCGAATACCACTGCGGAACCGGCAGTTCCGACGGCGCGACCTGCTGCTTCGGCACGGTTGTCGGTGAGGGTGAGCTCATGCCTGAACCTGGACATGATGAACAGCGAGTAGTCGATCGCCACGGCCAGACCGATCATGATCGCCAGCGTCGGAGTCATCGAACTGAGATCCATGAATCCGGTGGCAACCGTGATTCCAAGGCTGCCGATAGCGATACCGATGATCGCGGTGAGGAGCGGAAGCCCCGCGGCCACAAGCGAACCGAACGTGATGGCCAGAACGACAGCGGCAACGGCGATACCGATCAGCTCGGTGACACCACCGGGCATCTCCGCTTCCTGTGCAGCAGAACCACTGACCTGGACGTTGAGTCCCTCGGCCCGACCGACATCGGCTGCGGAGTTGATCGAATCACGTAACGCCTGATCGAGATCGGCGAAGTCACCGCTGAACGGAACCTCGACGTACCCGACCGTGCCGTCGGCACTGAGCGGCGACAACGCGCGCGCGTCGTCCACGGCCTGCGTCTCGGAAGTTCCAGCCGCAGCAGCCTTTTCCTTGAACATCGCAACCATGGAGTCGTTGCCGGTAACCGGATTGACCAACGCCTTCGCGGCCTGTTCCGGAGTGGCAGTCGCCGGGTCCACCTTGGCGGAGTCGGCGACCTTGTCGATGCCACGGATACTCTCGAGCATCTCGTCCATGGCCTTGACGTTCGCCGGATCGGCCAGCGTCGTGCCCGCCGGAGCTTGCACTACGTATCGTGCGCTCAGCGAATCCATCGGGTTGGGCGCGTCGGGAAAACGCTCCGCCATCAGGTCTTGCGCCTGCTGTGCCGGGGTTCCCGGAATGGAGAACGAATCCTTGGTGGGGCCGGACAGGGTGGCTGCCCCGACGCCCATCAGGACCAGGATTATCAGCCAAACGCTGAGGACCGCGCCTTTTCGCCGGTAGGCGAACTTGCCGATCCGATAAAGATAGGTGGCCACGACGGGCTCCTTGCTGTTTCGGTGCGTGTACGTGGACAGGTATTACGTGTGGGGCTCAGAGACGGGACATCTCAGGGACGCGACATCTCAGGGGCGGGCGGCGGCGCGGGCAATCCGGCACGAATCTGCCGAAAAGCGTCGTGAACCAACTCCTCCGGACTGGAAGCCTCCGACTTTCCGCCAGTCCAGACGTCGATCACCGATTTAGCGGCTCCGCCCACCGCTCCCAGGAGGAGCGTCGGGTACAGGTCCTTCTCGGCGTCGGTACCGGTGCGTTCCGCCAATGCCTGAACGACTGCACGGTTGATCCGCTGATGCATGTCTGCGGCATCCCGGTAGAGCGCGGGACTCGAATCCGACAGCAGCCAGATACTTGCCTTCTCACTCCCACTCGGACCTGAGTCGTTCACGATTTCGACCACAAGTTCTTCGAGGACGTCGAGAATTGGTTCGTCCGCGGGCCGCGAGGCAAGCGCCTCGATCCACAGGTTCACCGATTCCTCGAAACTGGCGAGCACTGCCTCCTCCTTGCTGGAGAAGTAGTTGTGGAACGTCCTCGTCGACACTCCGGCCTCGGAGGCGATCGCGTCAGCGGTGACGCATTCGATCCCCAGCGCACGAGCGAGCCGTGCTGCCGCGCCACTGAGTGCGGCACGGGTTGCTGCCTTCTTGCGGTCGCGAAGGCCTTGTTCGATGATCACTCCAACACGGTACCCAACTTGCAGAGCTCTGCAACTTTGCAGAGCTCTGCAATATTGTGCGATCGAACACACAGCGCGGAAACTCGAGGCGTACCTCACACTCACGCACGGCAAATGCCTGAACAGCACGACAGAGAGAGTTGTGAGCAGCTCCACGGCGTGACGCCCACTGCCAAGCTGACGCGTGAATCAACATGGCCTGACATACTTTGCGGTGAATTAACCGCAATGTGCTCGGCGAAGGAATCTGATGGACCCGCTCCTGCATACCTGGCCGGTTTCGTCCACGGTAATGCTGTGGGGATCGAAGTCCGGACGAGGCTCCGTACTACGTCTCGTCCGTCTCACCATCGGATTCTGCTCACTCAATTTCTCGATCGTGGCGTTCCTGTTTCTCCTCAGCGGAGAGGGCCCGGACGGACCGTTTGCGCGCAGTTGGCTCGTCGGCATTGCGACCGTCAACCTGATCCCCACGATTCTCTGGTTTGTCGGCCGAATCAGAGGTTCACGCATGCTCAAGCTCTACGGTCTGTGGGCGGATCTCGGAACTGCCTCGATTCTCATCACCTTCACCAGCCATAACGCCGCCCTTTTCGGCGCGGCACTCTTTGTGGCCACCGGCGCCTACTTCACCTATTTTCTCGACCGCCGCTGGCTGGCATTCCACCTCGCCTTTGCCACGACGTTTGTCATCGCCCTGACCGTGCTCGGCCTGACGAACGGCGACTACTCGGCAACCAGCGTGATTGCACGCACCGACGTCGTACTGTGTGCCGTGATCTTCATTCCGGCCACCATTCAATTCACCTGGCGGCAATTACTCTCGCGCGCAACGGGATCCAAGGTGGATGTACTCACCGGACTCCTGAACCGGCGAGGGCTGTGGGACATGTCGGAGCGTATCTGGTCGGTCGCGTCGGCAAATCGTGCCGACATTGCTGTTGCCGTCGTCGACATCGACAAGTTCAAGGCTGTGAACGACACCTTCGGTCACGAAGTCGGTGACGCCGTCATCATCCGGACAGGAACGCGCCTGCAGGAGCATGTGAACGGTTTCGGCTACGCCGCGCGCACCGGCGGCGAGGAGTTCACCGTTGTGATGATCGGCACCCCGTACGGACTTCGCAAAAGAATCGCGACACTGCCCAAAGCCGTCGTGAACGCTTCCGACGACCCCTTGGCCACGGTCAGCGTCGGAGCAGCGACGCTACCTTTCATCCCGCATCAGGAAGAGTTCGACTACAACGAGTTCTCCCGAGCAATCGTTGCGGCCGATCATCTGATGTACGACGCAAAATCCGCGGGAGGCAACACTGCGAACACTGCTCCTATGACTGTTCCACGTCGACGGGCACCCTGAAACCGGGCTGTATCAGCGCCGATTCCACGCCTCGGGATCTGCCGTCAGTTCGTGAATGAACTCGGGCAACTCTCCACCTGCAACATCGGTGAGTGTGACATTTTCGAGCACAGCACGGAGGTTGACGCGCACTGCAATCCACACCTCCTTGAGGGGCGTCGCCGGCCCCCCGTAGTCGACGTCTTCCGGTCGCTGACCCCGAATCGAAGCAAGCGGTCCTTCGACGGCTCGTATGACGTCTGCAATCGTGATCTCGTCCGCGGACCGAGCGAGCCAGTATCCCCCGTCCGGGCCTCGACGGCTGTTGACCAAGCCGCCGCGCCGCAGGTCCGAGAGCACCGCTTCCAGGAACTTGTGGGGTATGACCTGGGATTTGGCGAGAAACTCGGCCTTGGCCGGGTCAGGACCTACTGCCGCGAGCTCGACCAGAGTCCGCACGGCGTAGTCCACCTTCGCGGTGATATGCACCGGCAATTCCTACCATCGTTCTATGAATAGTCGCAACAAACCTGCGAGTTCTTCGCCGCAAAGGGTTCCGTGACGTTACATTTTGATGCATGATGTAACGATCGAAGCTAGAGAACAGGACAAATCGCGTGTGGGAAACCCTTCTCGAATCATGGAAGTCACTTCTCGAACCGCTCCATGATCCAGTCACGCTCGCAATCCCCGCGTTTGTCATCTTCCTGGCAATCGAATGGTTCGCGGCCCGCGCTCTCGAGGATCATCCCGACGACGCCGACGGACGCGCACGACCCGCGGAAGGCGGCTACCGAAGCGTCGACGCCAGAACCAGCGTTCTGCTCGGACTCGTGTCGATCGCAACGAGCACCTTCTGGAAAGTGCTGGCGCTGATCGGCTATTCCGCAATCTGGGTGTACCTCGCTCCGTGGCACCTCTCGCCGACGGCCTGGTACACCTGGGTGATCCTGCTGCTCGGAATCGACGTCCTCTATTACGCGTATCACCGCATCGCGCACCGAGTTCGAGTCATCTGGGCCACACACCAGGCTCACCATTCGAGTGAGTACTTCAACTTCAGCACCGCACTGCGGCAGAAGTGGAACAACAGCGGTGAGATCATCATGTGGTTGCCGTTGCCGTTCCTCGGGATTCCGCCGTGGATGGTGTTCGTCGGCTTCTCCGTCAGCCTCGTCTACCAGTTCTTCGTCCACACTGAACGTGTCGGAAAACTCTGGCGGCCCATCGAATTCATCTTCAACACGCCGTCGCACCATCGCGTCCACCACGGGTCCGACGCCGAGTACCTCGACCGCAACTACGCCGGAATCCTCATCATCTGGGACCGGATGTTCGGAACATTCGCAGCCGAAACCCACCGGCCCACCTACGGACTCACGACGCCGGTCGGAACGTACAACATCTGGAAGCTCCAAACACGCGAATACGCTGCCATCGCTCGCGACTGGAAAGCGTCGAAGTCGTGGCGCCAGCGCGCAGGCTACGTGTTCGGCCCACCCGGCTGGGCACCCAAAGCCGAGGTTACTTCAACAGAATCCACAGCCCCGTCGCACTGAGCAGGAGCAGGGCGACCGCGAGAGCTGCACCCATACCCAAAGCTGACGTTGCCTTTTCGGCTGAGAACTGGGCCAACCGCCTGGGCCGCGACCGACGTTCGTAGACCGTCACCGCCACGACAAGCACGGCAGCGAGGGACGGGCCGATCAGTGCTAGCGAACCGAACGGCGGCAACCATCTCAAACAGGCGGCAGACAAGCCGAGGATCGACAGACTCGTCCGTACGAACGAGAGCGATGTGCGCTCGGACTGCAAGCCCTTGTCCGGAGGCTTGACACCTTCCGACGGTTCCAGCGCGGTCAATCAGTTCACGACCTCGACCACCAGGACGGTCGCGCAGATCACCAGCACGATGCCGACCACCGGCGCCATCAGCGGTACCGGCAACGAGCGCTCAGCACGCAGTGCGCGCTCGGCGCTGATCCAGTGAACAAAAGAAGTGATGGCGATCAGAGCGCCGCCGACGAGTAACAACGCTGCCAAGCCGGCACGAACCGTCGGGTTGAGAATGTCGCCGCCGAACGCTTCGAGTCCGACGCCCGACGCGACGAAGGCCGTCGCCGTGCGGATCCAGGCCAGATACGTCCGCTCATTGGCGAGAGTGAACCGTGGATCGGGGTCTTCACCCGTTCGGAACGGTCTCCACCGGGGCATCACCTGTTCATTCCGTCCGGGCAGAAATCACACACTGCCTTCGGAACGGACAACAAGAAAGGAAGGTCATGTCCTTAATCTTCCCTGCCCGCCCCGAAGCAGTGCGAATCGGGTAGACGTAATTCAGCTCGCGGCGAGTGAGACGAGGAAGTCCACCGATCCACTGGCGTCGACGGTGACAAAACCGAGGGACGGGGGTTCAACTCCGAAATCGGTCCAGGTGACCGGAATCGAGCCCGATGCGATCAGCGAATCACCCGAATGCAGCACGGTCATGTCGACCGACACCGGCTTGGACTGACCTTTGAGAGTCAAGGTGCCAGACACCGTGACCGTCGCCGTTGTTCCGTCCGTCGGCACAGCAGCCAAGTCCACCGGCGAGTCGATCGTGAACGTCGCCGTCGGATACGTGCTGGTATCCATCACATTGCCCGTGAACTGGCCGTCGCGCCGATCCGAGTCGGTCTTGATGCTTGCCACCTGCACCGTCACTTCGCCTGACGTGAGCTTTTCACCCTCGACAACCGCGTTTCCGCTCACTTCGCCGGTGGTTCCGACGACGGTCACACTCGATCCGTTGAGAATCTCGTGCACGGTGTACCCCGCTGCCGTCTGGTTGTCCCCCTGCCCGGCGACGACGGTCCACTGCCCGTCGATCGATCCGGACGCCGCTTCTGCACCCTGAGTGGATACCACGGCCGCCGGCGCATCGTCTTCAGCGATGAATTTCCCGTACGCCCACGGCCCCACAAGCAGGGCGAGTACGACCACAACTACTGCTCCGCCGATCCACCAGATCTTTTTCATGGGTTCGACGATAGTTGCAGCTTCAACGATTGTCAGGAGTTACGACCTGGGAGAACCCTGTGAAAGCGCTCCACGAACACCGAAAGCGGGCACACCCACAGCCATTAGTAATCATTTGGTAAAGTGGTTTTTGCATTCCGGCCCCCAGCCTGGAGTGCCTGGGCCGTGCGCATCGAATCATGCATCGATCCCGATGCGCACGGTCTGCCCGAAACACGAATCACACCGATCGGGGGAGCTCGCAATGGCGGACCTGACGCTCCTGACCGACGACGAGTTACGCGAGCGTCGGATCGCCCTCAGTCGATCCCTCACTACCGCAGCAGATTTGATCCCCACCCCGCCACCCTCGTTCTTCGAGAAGCTGAAGCAGGACATCGATGCCGCCGCTGCAGAGTGGATCGCTCGCCGCTCCTGAACTTCGTCAACCTGTGAATGTCCACCGGAGGACGGCCCCTCCCCCATAAGACTTAGTGCGGCTTCCGATCTCCTCCGAAGTCCAGCGCTGTCCTCGTCCGAATGGCGGACTGGCCGGTCGTCCGATGGTCCAGTCGGAGCGTGTCCGTCCTGACGGCCGGCAGCGCTCGCACGCCAGGTTTACCACACAAAAAAGCTCCCCACCTGCGTGAACAGGTGGGGAGCTTTGGCGGTGGCGGAGGGATTTGAACCCTAATCGACCGCCTGGCCAGAGGCGTAAACACCGCCTGAACTGGCCGAATACATCACCGGAGATAACGCTGAATCACCCGGTTTTGAGGTGAAGTGTGGCCAAAATGTGGCCACGAAAACACCCTGGGCAACTACTAGCGTTACGCCAGTAGACGCCAACTGTTGGCGTAGCGCCCACGGTTGACCTTTCCCGGAGCCGGGAAGCTATCTCAGATCCTCCCGAGACATGCCCATAGAGTTCGATACGCCTGAGCAAGCCACCGGCACTTTTTGACGGGGCTCCGCAGAAAGGTGCCGGTCAACCTTTGGCCGGGACCGCGCTCCACAGAGGAAGCGACTCCCAGCCTTCTACAAAGCCCATGTCACGCCCTGGAGAGATCCCCTCGATGACTGGGAACTTCTTGACGTGACTCCTCAGGTCAAGGGGCCAGGTAGAGCGAGGTGAAATTCTGCGAGTCAAATACGCTAGGCACGCAATTGGCACGTACAACTTCTCTCGTGACCCACCCGACGCAACATGCTGCAGATCCTCGCCAACCTGAGTCTTGTTGAAGTTCCCAGCCTTGTAGGTCAAGGTTCTGTTCCATAAACGGCTGTGATGGGCGCACAGGTTACGCAAATAGTTCAGGTCCCGCAGCCAGCGGCCGAGGAGTGGTCCGCCCTTCACCCCCATTGCGGACGCAATCTCGTTTTGGTCGACCTTGCGTAGGAGCTGGAAGAGTCTGGCCAGTGCACCGAAATCGAGGAACTCTACTGCGATCCAGATCGGTAACTCACCGCCATACTTTCCTCGGTGATGTACGACGTAGTCCTCGTTTTTCGCATCTGATTCGAGCTTCCGGTACCGCTCAATCCATTCGTCAAACCTGTCAGCCGGAGCGTGATGGGCGCCCAGCGCGGGACGCTTCGAGGGCTCATCGCACGAATCCGGCTCAAGCGACTCCCGATGTACATGGCCGAACACATCTCGCCTACCAAGCACGTAAGCGAGCCGTGTTCGTAAGCCGACCTCGACCGTTTCGAGGGCATCGAGGCATTTCAGCCGCAGTTTCCGATCAAATCTCCACAGACTCTCGATGTCGGAAACATGCGTGTCACACCGGATCTCCTCCGCGCGAAAGTGGGCTCGGCTAACCTTCTGGCGCTGGTCGGGAGGCAGGAGCTCGCGGAATGGATAGATGTACGCCGAGAGTCGGTAGTAGCCGACCATCTCCACCAACCCGATAGCTGCGTCCTGGTCGGGGCAAACGATGCCTCGCTGCTGCATCTTCGCAACCTGATCGGCGTAGGTCAGGTGCGGTTTGTCGTAGTCCATGCCCATACTCATGCCCACCCAAAGGAAAACCGACCCTTGATAGCCCAAGGGCTAACAGCGGGGTCGGTGTTTATGACTCGACTGTAGCGCATGTCCGACGTCGAGTAGTAATCACATTTACATAACAAAGCATCAGTGCAGATCATCCGACAGACCTCGTCTCACGACACGCAAGGTGGCGTAGGCACGCGTAGATCACCGCTGAGTATGCCGGGAAACGAGTTCAAACCTGCGGGGTTGCGGGGTTTAGTTAGGACATGACTGGAACCGAAGCGATTGTTATTCCACCCGCCGTTGTCGATCTCCTTCGAGACGTTGTCCGCCAACTGGCTGGCAATCGCCTCAGTCGAATCGAGTCTGAGCGAACAGGGCAAGTCGAACTCAGGACGGGGGAACCACGTCTGCTTAACGCTGTTGAGGCAGGCAAACTGCTCGGCGTTGGTTCGTCGGCGCCGTCAAGCGCGCTGGTGTCCAGACGATCACTCCCCACGATCTGCGGCACACCACGGCGAGCCTGGCGATCAGCTCTGGCGTGAATGTTCTGGCGCTGGCAAGGATGCTCGGGCACACTTCGGCGAAGGTCACCCTTGACACATACGCGGACCTGTTCGATACCGATCTCGACGACGTGGCGGTCACGATGGATAAGGCTTACTCACCGGCGAGTGTGGCCAAAAAGTGGCCACAAACGGGCGGAGATTCACCCGATTTGGCACAAAAAAGCTCCCCACCTGCGTGAACAGGTGGGGAGCTTTGGCGGTGGCGGAGGGATTTGAACCCTCGGACGGGGGTTACCCGTCACACGCTTTCGAGGCGTGCTCCTTAGGCCGCTCGGACACGCCACCGTTGGTGACTTTACCGGATGGAGTGCCCGTGGCCGAAATCGCCAGGTGGAGCGGTATTACGTGAGCTTGTCCTTGATGCTGGATGCGGCGTCCTTGACCTTCTCGCCGGCATCCTTGACGGCCGATTTCACCTGGTCGCCTTTACCTTCGTTTTCGAGGTCCCGGTCACCGGTAGCGCTGCCAGCAGCTTCCTTGGCCTTGCCCCCGAGGTCTTCGGCCTTGTTCTGAGCCTTGTCTGCGATTCCCATGAGTACTCCTCTGTGAACGCGAACGAATCACCTTCCGGCGATTCGCCGATACCCTGACGGCATCTGATCTCCACCATGCCCGTGATTACCGGTTCCGGCTACCCGAGTGTGCGATCACTCTCGATGGGGAATACCGATTTCAGGCCCGCTGCTCGCGGAAGAAATCTTCCAAAAGCCCAGCGCATTCGTCCTCGAGGACCCCGCCGCGCACCTGCGGCCGATAGGTCAATCTTTTATCTCGAACTACGTCCCATAATGATCCGACGGCTCCGGTTTTCGGCTCCCACGCCCCGAAAACGACCCGAGAAACCCGGGCGAGGACCAGAGCGCCCGCACACATCGTGCATGGCTCGAGGGTGACGGCCAGCGTCGCACCTTCCAGGCGCCAGCCGTCACCGTAGATTCTTGCGGCAGCGCGCAACGCGAGGATTTCGGCATGCGCGGTCGGATCGGACGACGCTTCCCGGGCATTGGCGGCCCGAGCAACTTCGACGCCGTCAGCGTCGAACACCACTGCCCCGACCGGGACGTCTGCGTCGGAGGCGGAACGTGCGGCCACGATGGCCGCACGGATCATGCGCTGATCGTCAGCGAGAGTCATCTAGCGCGGGAGCTTGTCGAGCGCTGCGCCGAACTCGGACGCGAACCCGAGTCGCTGCGCGATCATCCCCAACTGCTCGTCCGGATAAAGATCGGTCTCGGCCGCGATGACAGCGAGCACGGGTTCCGGCAGGCCCAGATCGGCCAGGACGGACAGATCGCCCTCTTCCCAGGGTTCGACATCGTCGAGGTCGTCCGGGTCGATGTCGGGGATCTCGATGTGCAAGGCGTCGAGGACGTCGGCTGCGATGTCGTAGTCGATGGCGGCGGTCGCGTCGGAAATCAGCAACTGCGTGCCCGACGGCGCCGGACGCAACACGATGAAGAACTCGTCGTCGACGTCGAGAAGACCGAAGACGGCACCCGAACTTCGCAGCTCACGCAGCTGCGTTTCGGCGGCCGAGAGCGAGGTCAACGCGTCGGGCGTCAGTGCCTTGACCGTCCAACGCCCCTCTTCACGGACCACCGCGACACCGAAGCCTTCAAGCTCCTCCGACTGGTTCGAAGAGGCGCTCTTGTTACCCGCGCGCTGTGCACCCATGGCGCAACGGTAGCCCGCCTGGTGCCAGTGAGTGAAGTCCGAGCATCGATGTGCCAACCTGAACCGGTGTCTGCGATCGATTCCGCCCCACCAGTCTGCGTTCTCGGCCTCGGATTGATCGGCGGTTCGCTACTTCGCGCCGCCGTCCGATCCGGTCGTCAGGCGTGGGGTTACAACCGTTCCAGCGAGTCCGCCGACGCGGCCCGAGCCGACGGTTTCGACGCCGACACCGATCTGGATTCAGTGCTGCAGAGAGCGAACGAGAGCGGCGCGATCATTGTGATCGCCGTGCCGATGCCTGCCGTCGACGCCACCTTGGAGGCAATCGCCGCGCATGCGCCGAACAATCCGATCACCGACGTCGTCAGTGTCAAGGGTGAAGTGAAGGCCGCGGTCGAACGAGCGGGCTTGAGCGCCAAGTTCGTGGGCGGTCATCCGATGACGGGGACGTCAGCTTCGGGTTGGGCGGTCGGCGATGCCGATCTGTTCGTCGACGCGGTGTGGGTCGTTGCCACCGACGAAGGCGTCGACGCAGACGTGTGGTCGCAGGTCGCCGACCTTGCACTCGACTGCGGCTCGGTAGTCGTGCCGGCCGAATCTCTCGAGCACGATCGAGCAGTCGCTCGTATCTCGCATCTCCCCCACCTACTGGCGGAAACACTCGCGATCACCGGAGCTGCCGGCGGCGAACTGGCTCTTGGGCTGGCCGCCGGGTCATTTCGCGACGGCACCCGCGTAGCCGGGAGCGCTCCTGGCCTGGTGCGGGCGATGTGCGAGGGCAACCGTGACGCCCTGCTGGTCGCGCTGGACGAAGCGCTCGACCTTTTGCAGGGTGCACGCACCGATCTGCTCGACAACGGCTCCACGGCACGATTGGTGGACGCAGGGTTCGCTGCGCGCGGCGCTTACGAGTCGCACGAGCGTTGGGACATCGAAGACCTTCGGGTCGGAGAACCCGACTGGATCGAGCGGATGCGGGACGCCGGTCGACGCGGTGGTGTCATCCGGCGATCCGAAACCTAGAAGGACGAAACCTAGATTCGAGTTGCCAGACCCGGGTAGTCGAGGACGAAGCCTTCGGTATCGACGGCCAGCGTCGAGCTGGACACCGGGGACAGCACACTGATTCCGTCGGTGCCGCTGCTGTAGGTGATGGTCGCACCCTCGACGCGCAGGTCGAGAAGGTTGACGTAGACGACCGGGACCTCGGCGTCTTCGATGTCGTTCTGCAAGCCGACGCGGCGGATGGGCAGCGTGTTGAAGAACGGGCTGAGGATCACGTCGACATCAAGTGCGCCATCGAACGCAGAGCGCTGGTGACTGGCGCCGTTCTCGACCATCCAGGTGCCTTCTTCGTCCCGGCTGATCGACATCTGACGCTCACCGGCGGCCAGGGCGGTCCGCACCGACAGCCTGCGGGTGATGCCGGCCTCGTCGGTGACCAGGTCGTATGACGCGCTGAATGCAGGGTGCTCACTGCAGGCTCCACCGATGATCCGGCCGGAAGCCTTGATGCGATTTCCGTTCAGCTGCACACGAACAGACTCCATACGAGGAGCGTTGTGGGCCTGCCAGGTCAATACCGCGGGCCAGGACGCGTCACCGGAAGGTTGGATGCTCACCCGACCACGGTAATGGACGAACGGGCGCGGAGCACCGCTGGTTCGGGTTATTGCTTCGATCAGGGACCTTTTAGGGACTTCGATCGGCCCCGAAGATCTCGATGTAAGGCGTTTCACAACGGTTCTTCCGTAAGGAGCACCCCGCAGACCGAATAGTTGGCAAACGGTGTCGGAGTTCTCGAGTACCGTGCTTCTAGGTCGGTTCGTGAGGAAGGGTGCTGTGACGTCGTCGCGGAGCATGGTGGGTTTGTTTGCCGGTATCGGCGGGCTCGAGTTGGGGCTCTCGGAACATGGGTGGAACACCGAACTGCTGTGTGAAATCGATCCGGGCGCCCAGGCAGTTCTCCGTTCGCGATTCGCCGACGTGCCGTTGCACGGCGACGTCACCAAACTGCGCGCGCTGCCCAGCGACATCGAATTGGTGGCCGCCGGTTTCCCCTGCCAGGACCTCTCTCAAGCCGGCAAAACGGCGGGCATCACCGGCGCACGCTCAGGCCTGGTGGACGAGGTGTTCCGTCTGGTCAAGCGCAAGAAAGGCCCGCGCTGGCTGTTGATCGAGAACGTTCCGTTCATGCTGCAACTCGGCAAGGGCGCTGCCATGCGGCACATCACCGACGCTCTCGAAGACCTCGGATACACCTGGGCATACCGGGTGGTCGACGCCCGCGCCTTCGGACTCCCCCAGCGCCGCCAGCGCGTCATCATGCTTGCCTCGCGCACGGACGATCCTCGCGAAATCCTGTTCGGCCAGGACGCCGGCGAGCGCCTGGGAGGTGATCCCGCGGACTACCCCTGCGGCTTCTACTGGACCGAAGGCACCCGCGGACTCGGATGGGCCGTCAATGCCGTGCCGACACTCAAGGGCGGCTCGTCCGTCGGCATCCCCAGCCAGCCGGCGGTGCGACTGCCGTCCGGCGAGATAGTTACTCCCGGCCTCGTCGACGCCGAACGCCTGCAGGGTTTCGATCCCGACTGGACGCTGCCGTCCGTCGAGGTTCCTGGGCTTCGCCACAGCCACCGATGGAAGCTCGTCGGCAATGCCGTGAGCGTGCGGATGGCATCGTGGGTCGGTGGCCGGTTGAACGATCCCATCGAATACGACGCCGCGGGCGAGACGCCACTCGAACCGGGCGACGCCTGGCCGAGTGCGGCGTGGGGCCGTAACCGCCAAGCCTTCCGCGTCCATACCTCGACCTGGCCGGTCCAGTACGACTACGAGGATCTGAGCGGTTTCCTCGAGGACACGCGGTTGCTGTCGGCGCGGGCCACGGCCGGCTTCCTCAAGCGCGCACGCATGGGCAATCTTCGGTTCATCCCCGGTTTCATCGAGGACGTCGAAAGCCATCTCGAGCGGATGGGCGGATACCCCGAGGCCGCGGCATGACGGAATCACTGTTCCCCGAACCTGAAACGCTATTCCCCGAACCCCTGTTTTCCGAACCGGAACACGAACCACTGTGGAGCGCACTGCAACTCGCGGGCGACAAGCCTCCGGCCGACGCCGATCGCGGCGAGAAGAAGAACTACGCCCAGCGACTGTCCAATCAACTGGCACAGACGGTGGCCGACGCTCTGCGTCCGCTGTATCCCAACATCACCCCGACAGCGTCCGGCGAAGGCCAGGAGGCAACCGTTGATGTCGCCAAGGGCCGAAAGCGCTTGGACGTCAAGGCCCTCGACCCCACTCTGGGCCTGATCCTCTGCGTCTCCATCAAGACGTACAACTTCCAGGACTACAGTCCCCGCAGCGGAAAACTTGGACGGTGGACCAAGAACATCGTCCGCAACGACCACGAATTGCGTGGCGAGGCAATGGTTCTGCATCAGCGCCAGCCGTACAGCGTGTTGGTCGCCGTCATGTTCGAGCCGTACGCCACCTGCGACGACGGCGACCCGACCAAGACCAGTGACACCGGCAAATCCTCTTTTGCACACCACGTCACGACGCTCTCGAAGCGCTCGGGCCGGGGCAAGCGCGCGGTGGTCGGCGTTCCAGGAAAGGCCTGGGTGGATCTCGGCGCCGAGGACACCCGCTACGACCTCTTCGAGAAGGTCTACATCGGACTCTACGAACCCGATGGCGCGGTTCGGTTCTTCGACGTCGACGAGCCGCCGCCGCGCAACGGCCGGCCCACCGAAGCTCAGACGCTCTCGTTCACCGACTTCGTGACCGTCGTGCACGGTGAAGTGGAGCGTCGCAACAGGTTTGCGCCCACCTGGTCCGATCCCGAAGACAGCGACGATTCCGACGGCTGAGGGAACCACGGTGCCTGCGACGGATCCTGCCACCAGCGCTCGGATGAGCGCTCAGCGTCGGCGCGACACCAAACCTGAAATTGCACTTCGACGCGAGCTTCATCGGCGCGGACTCCGGTACTTCGTGGACCGGACGCCTGTCAAAGGTGTTCGCCGACGCGCTGATCTGGTGTTTCCGCGCCGCAAAGTCGCGGTGTTCGTGGACGGATGCTTCTGGCACAGCTGCCCGCAGCATGCGACGTTTCCCAAGAACAACGCGCAGTGGTGGACGGACAAGTTGGCCGCCAACGTGGTTCGAGACCGCGACACCGATGCACGTCTGGCAGAGCAGGGTTGGACCGTCATCCGCATCTGGGAGCACGAAGATCCGCTGGTAGCAGCCGAACGCGTCCAGAAAGCCCTGCTCGGTCCGTAAGCTCGATTTCGTGAAGGAACGCAACGTTGCGCGGTGGGGTTTGGTGGCTGCGCTGGCTCTGGGCGGAATCGTCTACTCGTCGTGGATTCTCGAATTTTTCCTCGACACCGGCCTCGACCCGGTGACATCGTTCCTCAGCGAACTCGATGCCGAGAACCAGAAATACCGTGACGTCTTCGGCAATGCCGACGTCCTGTCCGCGATCTTGATGTTGATCTCCGGAGCGCTGGGTCTGCTGATCACGCCCAGGCGCAGGCTCTACGTCACGGGCTGGATTGCACTTGCAGTGTTCGGCATCGCCACAATCGCCGACGCGTCGTTCCCTCTCGAATGCTCGGGCGAGGGTTGCCCGTCGAGCGCACCCGACGGTCTACTTCCGCAGCTCCACCATGTTCACGCATTGACGAGCAGCGTGGCGGTGTTCGCGATCTTCACCGCGATGATCGCATTCACCGTGGGAGCGTTCAGGTATCGCGAACACCGGTCGTTGCGTACGACCGGCCTGACCATTTTGATCCTGACTTCCCTTGCGACGGTGTGGATGTTGACGACCAACAGCATCGAAGTCTCCGGCGGCGGTAATCTCGGACTGGGTATCGCTCAACGCGCACAGGTGCTGGGGATGTCGTTGTGGTTGTGCACCCTGGCATTTGCGATGTCGAGGCCGCCATCCACCGGGCTCCCGGCGTCGCCACGCTGACAGGTTTTCCGGCAAGCGATTCGGGCGATCCTGGAACTACAACTGAAAATGGCTGCCCCGAACTAGCGAAGGTGTGCCCATGTCTCTCGCGTCGTCGTTCTTCGCCCATCCACACCAGGCGTTCACTGCCGGTTTCTACCGCAACGAGTCCTTCGACTTCGAGCTAAGAGTCGTTCTCGGGCAAGCCACCTACGGCGCGGCAGATACCGGCGAAGTGCTCTCGGCCATCGCTCATGTCGGCGAGAAAGACCTCGAGGGCTGGTACGAGGCCTGGTTCGACCTCGGCACACGAGTATTCGGGCAGGCCGATGAGGCAGCCGCGGCCGGGCATTCGCGAAGCGCGTCCAACGCGTACCTGCGGGCGGCGTCGTACTTCGGTGTGGCGATCAACGCCGTAGACGGTCTCAGCGACGATTCGGTTCTGGTCCCCACTTTCAAACGTCACCGACAAGCGTGGGACCGCTTCGTCGACACCACCGCCCAGCCCGTCGAGCGCGTCCGAATCCCTTACGAGGACACGTACCTGCCCGGGTACTTCTTCCGGCCACCCGGCGACGTGCGACGGCCGACGTTGATCATGGTGAACGGTAGCGACGGCCCGATCAGCGGACTGTGGGGCAGCGGCGGCGCCGGGGCCCTCGAGCGGGGCTACAACGTGTTGATGTTCGACGGTCCCGGTCAGCAGTCGATGCTCTTCGAGCGCAACATCCCGTTCCGTCACGACTGGGAATCCGTCATCACGCCCGTCGTCGACTATCTCGTGGACCGGCCGGACGTCGATGCGTCGAAGCTGGCGATCTACGGGATCAGTCAGGGCGGTTACTGGGTACCGCAGTCGTTGGCGTTCGAGCATCGGATCGCGGCAGCGATCGCCGATCCGGGGGTCGTGGACGTGGCCGCGTCGTGGCTCGCCCATATCCCCAAGAACATGCAGAAGCTGCTCGACGAGGGGAAGTCGGAGGCCTTCGACCGCGACATGGCGATAGGGCTGGGGATGAAATTCTCGAAGGACAGCGCCCGGATCTGGCGCTTCCGAGCGCGTCCGTACCTCGCCGACGGTTACTACAACACTCTCGCCGAGGTTCGGAAGTACCACCTCGAACACGTCGCCGGCTCGATCTCCACTCCCCTGCTGATTACCGATCCGGAAGGCGAGCAGTTCTGGCCCGGTCAATCCAAGCGGCTTGCCGCCCTATCCGGCGGACCGACGACGGTGGTTCCCTTTACCGCTGCCGAGGGCGCGAACTTCCACTGCCAGCCCATGGCGAGGCGTCTGACGGATCAGCGAATGTTCGACTGGCTCGACGAGCAGTTGGATCTCTGAATCAGGACACTTTCTCCTTTTTCGTCAAGAGAGTGGCGAGCATCGGCAGCAGTAGAACGGTGATCGCACCGGCCGCGACAAGAATCGACGCGTTGTCCGAGGACATCTGATGCGCGTCGACGGCAGCGCCCGTGACCGCCACGATCATGGGCAGACCGGTAGCCCCGTACAACGCGACTTGCGCACTTTCGCGCGTGGTGAAGGGCGGCTCGACCTTCTCGAACTTGGTCACGAAGAACACCGGCACGCCGCGGACGACAACGATCAGGATCAGAAACGCAATCAGTGTGCCGGGACTGGCGGCGACCGCCGAGACGTCGATTGCCATGCCTGAAGTGATGAAGAAGATCGGGATGAGGAACCCGAAGGCGATCCCGTCGAGCTTGATCTCGAGGCGCTCGTCGCCCTCTGGCATCAGTCGCCGCAGGATGAAGCCGGCGGCAAACGCGCCGAGAATGACGTCGAGTGAGAACACGGCCGACAGCACTCCGAGGCTGACCAACAACAGAACGGTGAGGCGGACCGTCGTCTGCGCCGTGGTGTCCGCTCCTGCCCGCACCAGCCGATGTGTCCACGAGCCTTCGTGAATCAGCTTGCCGGGCAGCACCGCCACGACGATGGCGATCAAGGCGAAGACGGCAAGAACGATGAGCGACAGGACGGCACCACGGGCACTCAGCAGCACCGCCATCGCGACGACCGGCCCGAGTTCGCCGACGGCCCCGTGATTGAGGACCGTCTTGCCCAAGCGTGTGTCGAGGAGTTTGTTGTCCTTGAGGATCGGCAACAGCGTGCCCAGTGCGGTCGACGTCATTGCGATGGCAACAGCGGCTTCCGCGGAGATCACGTTCCTCATGCCAAGCAGCGCGACCACCGTGAACGCCAACGCGAGGCAGAACAGCCACGTGTAGAGCGCTCGACGTCCGCCGCGCCCACTGAGTTCCTGTCGGTCGATCTCGTAGCCGGCGAGCAGGAACAGCATGCCGAGGCCGAGTTCGCGGAGGATTCCGATCGCTTCGCTGTCAGCGGCGATGTTGAGGGCGAACGGCCCGACCACTGCGCCCGCGACCAGTAGCAACACCACTTCGGGAACCAGTCGACGCGGGATCAAGCCCGCGACTATCGGCGCGATGGCCGCGATCAGCGCAATCCAGAACAGCGAGGAGGCAATTGAAGGCACGGATCATTATCGGACATAGGTGACGGATCTGCGCTCAGTACAGGTACTTGCGGTACGCCTCCTGCCGAGCCGGCTCCAGATCCTCGACCAGCAGGCTGTGCTGCTCGGCCATCATGTCGCGCAGACTCGGTACGTCATCGGATGCGCGCCACGTCGACGGATCCCACAGCTTCGCCCGCAGAATCGCTCTCGCGCAATGCAGATACGCCTCGTCGATCTTCACGATCACAGCAAGCTGTGCCGGCTTGCCGTTCATCGCCATCGAGTCCAACAGATCAGGATCGGTGGACAGAGTCGCCGTGCCGTTGACACGCACGATCTCGTCGTGCCCGGGCGCGAGAAAGAGGATCCCCACGTGAGGATTTTCGATCATGTTCCGGTAGGAGTCAGCGCGCCGGTTGCCCGGACGATCCGGGAGCACGAGCGTCTTCTCGTCGGGAAACAGAACCTGACTGACCAAGTCTCCGCGCGGCGAGCAATCGCAATTTCCGGCCGCATCGGATGTCGCGAGCACAAAAAACCGTGCCTGCTCGATGAATTCACGGATCAACGGAGTCGTGTAGGCGGTCTGCTTCTCCATGATCGTCGGATGGGGCTGTCCGAGAATCGCATTGAGTTGTTCCACGGATTCGATCCGCCCGCCCGTGGCGTTCGACGCCGTCACGTCAACACGTCGTCGAGAACGTGGTGGCGCCCGAGCGGCAACACCAACGGCTTACCCGAGATGGGGTCGGGGATGATTCGGCTCTCGAGACCGAAAACGGTGCGGACGTTGTCGCTCGTGAGCACCTCGGCAGGATCACCCGCCGCGTAGACCCGACGATCGGCCATGGCGACGAGGTAGTCGGCGTAGCGGGCGGCGAGATTGAGATCGTGCAGAACCATGACAATCGTTGTACCCCGAGTCCGATTCAGGTCGGTGAGCAGGTCCAAGACCTCAACCTGGTGGCTCACGTCCAAGAAGGTAGTCGGCTCGTCGAGAAGAAGCAGATCGGTTTGTTGGGCGAGCGCCATCGCAATCCACACACGTTGGCGCTGACCACCGGAAAGTTCGTCCACCGATCGTTCGGCCAATTCGGTTGTGTCCGTTGCCGCAAGCGCCTCGGCGACGGCTGCGTCATCCTCTCGACTCCACCTCGACAGCACCCGCTGATGTGGATGTCGGCCTCGGCCGACGAGATCGGCGACAACTATCCCTTCCGGTGCGATCGGTGACTGCGGCAGCAGACCGAGCGTGCGAGCGAGCTTCTTCGCGGGTAGGCGATGAACATCCTTGCCGTCCAACAGAACATGACCGCCTCGGGGACTGAGTAGCCGCGACATCGACCGCAGCAGGGTCGATTTGCCGCACGCGTTGGCGCCCACGATGGTCGTGATCTTTCCCGGCGGCACCGCGAGGTCGAGCGATTCGACGACGGTCCGTCCTCCGTAACCGAGTTCGAGGTTTTCGACAGTCAGAGTATGGGATTCGGTCACAGCGAACCTCCCGTTCGGTTGGAGCGAATGATGAGGTAGACGAGATACGGCGCTCCCAGCGCGCCAGTCACCACGCCAACGGGGTAGCGGGTGCCGAAGGCGTACTGTCCGCAGAAATCGGCAACTAGCACCAGCAGCGCTCCGACCAGCGCCGACGGAATCAAAAGTGATGTTCCCGGACCGACGATGCGGGCGGCGATGGGCCCTGACAGAAATGCGACGAAGGCGATGGGCCCCGCAGCGGCAGTGGCAAAGGCGATGAGTCCGACGGCCGCAATGATCGTCAGAATGCGCGTTCGTTCCACTCTGACGCCGAGCGCTTGTGCTGCGTCGTCACCGAGCTGGATGGTCGAAAGGTTGCGCGATTGGCTCAGCAGCACAGGTCCGAGGACAACCAGCGCCAGGAGTACGGGAACCGTCGAACCCCAGTTGGCACCGTTGAGGCTGCCGGTGAGCCAACGCATCGTCTCCTGCAGATCCCACGCGGCGGCGGTACTGAGCAGGTAGGCGGTGACGCTGTCGAGCATCGCGGCGATGCCGATACCGATCAGGATCAGCCGAGTGCCTGCTACACCGTCTCGGAAGGACAGAACGTAGATCAAGACTGCGACGCCCAGACCGACAGCGATGGCGAAGATCGAGACCTGCGAGCCGCCGAGCGAAAGCGAGATGATCGCGAAAGCCGCTGCAGCGCTTGCGCCGGAGCTGATCCCGATGATGTCGGGGCTCGCGAGCGGGTTGCGCAGCATCGTCTGGAACGTGATGCCACCCAAGCCGAAACAGATTCCGGCGACCACAGCTAGGACAGCGCGAGGCAGCCGGAGGCGGCCGACGGTGAACGAGGCACCAGGCACGTTCTCCCCCAGCACGACGCGAAGCACATCTGACGGCGGGTAGAAGGTTTTTCCCACCATCAGAGTGACCGCGAAGGAGGCGACGACGAGGACCGTCAGCACGGCAATCACGATGCGGCGGCGTCTACCTCGTCGGATACGGCTTGCTCCGACTGCGTCGACCTCGACTTCGGGAGTAACGAATGTAGTGGTCACAGCTCACGTATTTTCTGACGGCGGACGATGTAAATGAAGAAGGGCGCTCCGACGAGCGCGGTGATGATGCCGACGTCGATTTCGCTCGGCCGGGCGACAATTCGTCCGAGAATGTCGGCGGCGACGAGAAGGCCGGCACCTGTCAGCGCAGAAAACGGTAGTAGCCAACGGTTGTCGATACCGATCAGCAACCGGCACAGATGCGGGACAACCAAACCGACGAAGCCGATCGGTCCGGCAATGGCAGTGGCTGCACCGCAGAGCAACACTGCACCGAGCGCTGCCACTGCACGAACCACCGCGACGCGTTCGCCGAGACCTGACGCAACCTCGTCGCCGAGCGCAAGAGAGTTGAGACTGCGCGCTGACAGCAGACAGATCACGAAGCCGACAATGAGGAAAGGCAGACCCTGCCGGATCACCTCGAAACTCGCGCCACCGACGCCGCCGATCTGCCACGAACGAATGTTGCCCGCAATATCGTTTCGCGGCAGCATGATCGCAGTGATGAACGAAGCAAACGCAGCCGATGTTGCGGCCCCGGCAAGAGCCAACTTGAGTGGCGTGGCTCCACCTCGCCCGAGTGACCCGACTACGTAGACGAACAATGCCGCCCCGGCTGCACCGAGTACGGCCACCCAGATCATGCTGGTCTGGGTCCACAATCCGAACCACGCCATTCCGATCACCACGGCGAGCGAAGCGCCCATGTTGACGCCCAGGATTCCGGGATCCGCCAAAGGGTTTCGGGTAATCCCCTGCATCACCGCGCCGGCAAGACCGAGCGCAGCACCCACGACGATCGCGAGCACCGTCCGCGGAATGCGCTTGGCAATCGCACCCTGACCGATATTGTCGGTGGAACCGCCAAGTGCGGCAACGATGTCGGACCAATCGACCTCACGAGAGCCGATGACGATCGAGGCGCACATGAGCACCGCGAGGACCACGAGAAGGGCGATCAGCCACAGCGAATTGCCGAACGTCGGGCGCCGCGTATCGCTGGCGCCCGACGTCGAATCCTGCGAGGTTACAGTCACTCCGACTTTCCAGCAGCCCCGGCGAGCAGATCGACATAGTCGCCGAGTACCCACGAAATGGCGAGCGGAGTCGGGTTGGCCGCCGTTCCCATCGGGCCGGTTCCGTTGAGGAACACGATCGAATTGTTGGCGACGGCAGGCATCTGCGAGAGCAGCGGGTCAGCCTTGAGTGCGTCGACAAGTGCCTGGTCACCGTACGTGACGATCAGTTCGACGTCGTCGAAGACGTCCACACGCTCGGCACTGACCTTCTTCGAGAACTCACCACCCGTCGAGGCGTCGGCAACGCTCTTCGGCGTCGAAAGTCCGAGGTCCTCGAAGAACGCGGCACGTGTGTCGTTCGCAGTGTAGAAGCTGACCTGACTCAGGTCGGCAGTGTCGACGTGCGTCAGGAACATTGTTGCTTTGCCGGCAAGCTGCGGATGTGAGGCAACCTCGTCGGCGATCTCCTTCTCGATGGTGGAGATCAGTTCCTGCCCTTCGGATTCCATGCCGAGGCCCATGCTGTTGAACTTGATGACGTCACGCCACGACGTCGCCCACGGCCCCTCGGGATACGCCACAACCGGAGCGATCTCACTGAGAGTGTCGTAGTCCTCCTGCGTCAATCCGGAGTACGCGGCAAGAATGACGTCAGGGTTCGTATCGGAGACGGCTTCGAAGTCGATGCCGTCGGTCTCGTCGAAGAGCACCGGCGGCTTCGCGCCGAGGTCGTCGAGCTTTTCCTCGACCCACGGCAGCATTCCGTTGCCGTTGTCGTCGCCGAACGTCGCCGCTGCCATTCCGACGGGAACCACGCCGAGAGCAAGGGGCACTTCGTGATTGGCCCAGGCAACGGTGGCAACTCGCTCCGGCTTGGCGTCGATCGTCGTAGTTCCGAAAGCGTGCTCGATCGTGACAGGGAAGGAGCTGGATCCGCTTCCGGCGCTGCCGCCGTCGGCGGTCTCCGAGGAGCCGGAACTGCAAGCTGTCATGCCGAGGGCGACTGCGACCGCTGCTGCGGCCACCGCCAAGAAGCGTTTTGAACGCATGAAAACAGAACTCTCTCGAGAAGGGGTACGGCCCTCAACCCGGCTCAATCAGGCACTTAGGTGAGGTTTGCCTAAACCGTATACGGGAGGGCAATGTGGCGCAATCGCGTGTTTGGGACACCCGGTGTAGCGATCGAGACAAGGTGTGATGGCCGATCAGCTAGCCCGGAACATCCCTGGTGTAGCGCCGGTAGTGCGCCGAAATGCCGCACCGAACGCACTGGTCGAGTGATAGCCCACGCGCTCGGCAACCTCTTGCAGATCCAAGCCGTGTGCAAGAAGAGTCACCGCTCGTTGGGCGCGCACCGCTGACACCCACTGCCCGAAACTCATCCCGGTCTCCGACCGAAATGCCCGGGTGATGGTTCGCGGGCTGACGCCGAGGAGCCTTGCCCAGTCGGACAGCGTTCGCATGTCACTCGGATCGTCACCGATCGCGTCGACGATGGGTTGCAGAAGCGCCGAGTCCGGCACCAGAACCAGCAACTCGTTGGGTGACGGCGCCAGTACGTCGATCACCATCTGCTCTGTGAGCGAGCGCGAAGAGGTTCCGAGTGAATCGTCTGCCAGTCGCTCGAGGAGGTTCCGCAGCAGCGGAGTCACCTCGATCGCCACCGGCACGTCGGACAGAGACGGAACCGATGCGATGTCGAGCTGAGCGGCCCGATACCAGGTTCCGGCGGGCGCGATCGCCGAGTGCAGGACGCCGGCGGGCATCCACAGACCGACAGTCGGGGTGATCGTCCACGTGCGCGATCCCACCGTGGCGCTCGACGCTCCCCGCTCGTTCCACAACAATTCGTGGGTCGGGTGCGAGTGCGCCTCCCACCGGGTCTCGCGGGAGACAAGCTCGTCCATGCCCGCGATGACAAAGGGCACCTCGACCGCCCCGGCCGAGTAGACCGGGAGCGTCCGACTGTCGACGGTCTCCAACGGGTTCTCCTCGGTTCGCGCGACTGCTCCGGAGAAAGCATAGGTCGCGGGGATCGGTTGTTGGTTCATACGATCGCGAGGGTCACCGACCGAAATTCGCCGAGGTGACGTCACACACATTCAAAAATTGCGAATGCACCACAACAAAAAGAAGGTCACAGACCGGAGTCTGTGACCTTCTTTCTTGTGCGCCCGAAGGGATTCGAACCCCTAACCTCTTGATCCGTAGTCAAGTGCTCTATCCGTTGAGCTACGGGCGCATGTTCTGTTGTCTTGCTGATCTTGCGTGTCTTGCCGTCGTACTTTCTATCATTTCTAACCCGCCGGTCAAAATCACCGGCTTGGCGGAGGCGAGAGGATTTGAACCTCCGGTCCCTCGTAAAAGGGACAACTCATTAGCAGTGAGTCCCATTCGGCCGCTCTGGCACGCCTCCCTGGGGGTTCCGATCCTTTCGGACCGCCGGATCGAAAGATTACACACCCTTCGCCACCAAAGGCAAAACGCGTGGTCAGCGCCCTGATTTGTCGGCTTACCGCAGGTGGCTGTCGAACCAGTCGAAGATCCGGGTCTGAGCTTCGACGATCGAGGCCGAGCCAGGGTCGTCGAGGTCGGCGTCCTCGGACAGCTGTGGCGGCTCGTCCGCCCGGTGGGCCAGTCCGGCGTAGCTGACCACCAGTGTCGCGACGTCGGCCTTGGCGGTCGCTTCCCGGAGCAGGGTCACGTGCTCACGCGGCGTGCTGGGATCGTCCTCGCCGTACAGCGCCAGCCACGGCGCCTGCAGGGAAGTGGCCGCATCGACGAGCGCCTGAGCATCCACCGACAAGGCTTCGACGATTCCCCGGGCGGCGACGCTCACCGCGGCACCGACGGGACGGCTGGTGGCCACGAGCATCGCGGCGGTCCCGGCGTCGTCGAATCCGAGCACCCCGACGGTGTCCGCGAGAACTTCGCGTCCGACGAGCCAATCGAGGGTCGCGTCGAAGTCGGCGAAGAGGTTGTCACCGAACACCTCGCCCTGCATGTGTTCGGGTTCGCGGTGGAACAGGTGCGGTGCGACGCTCACCCACCCTTCGCCGGCGAGTGCGCACATCAGATTCAGCAGAGCCGGGCTGAACTGGCGGGCTTCATGCAGGACGACGATCCCGCCCCGCGTCGGGCCGTCCGGCTCCACCACCGTCAGCGGAACAGCCGTGGCGACCTCCCCTTCGGCTCCGCGCAGAAACGCAGTGGCCCGGAAGATTTCCGACATCTTCTAACTCTGACACGCAGACGGCCGCTACGCATCAAATCGGTGCGCGCATAATCGACTCGTGACCGCACACATTCGCCCTGACCTCGCCTCCATCCCCGCCTACGTTCCCGGACGCAATTTTCCGGGTGCGATCAAGCTGGCGAGCAACGAAACGACCGTAGGGCCGTTGCCCGGTGTGCGTGACGCCGTCGCCGACGCGGTCGCCAATGCCAACCGCTACCCGGACAATGCCGCGGTCGCACTCATCGAGGCGCTGGCCAGCTTCCTGAAAGTCGAGCCGGCCAACGTCGCCGCTGGTTGTGGCTCCGTGACGCTGTGCCAGGAACTCGTGCAGATCACCTGCGATCAGGGTGACGAGGTCATCTACGCGTGGCGTTCGTTCGAGGCGTACCCCGTGGTCACCCAGGTCGGCCATGCCGTCTCGGTCAAGGTTCCGCTGACCGAGGACTTCGGCCACGACCTCGACGCGATGCTGGCCGCGATCACGGATCGCACGCGGTTGATCTTCGTGTGCAACCCCAACAACCCGACCGGCAACGCGCTGTCGAAGGCAGAGCTCGAGAGCTTCCTCGACGCGGTCCCGACGCACGTCGTCGTCGCACTCGACGAGGCGTACTTCGAATACTCACGCTCGGACGCCGACGGCATCGAACTGTTCCGCAGCCGCCCCAACGTGGTTGTTCTGCGCACCTTCTCGAAGGCGTACGGCCTCGCGGGAATCCGCGTGGGTTACGCGGTCGCGGATCCGGAGATCATCGTGGCCCTCGGCAAGGTGCACACCCCGTTCACCGTGAGCGCTGTCGCGCAGGCCGCCGCAATCGCTTCCCTGGCTGCAGCAGACGAACTGCTTGCCCGCACCGAAGGCGTCATCGCCGAGCGGACGCGAGTGCGCAGTGCACTGATCGAAGCCGGGTACACCGTCCCCGAGTCGTCGGCGAACTTCGTCTATCTCCCCCTCGGAGAGCTCTCCCCCGGTTTCGCCGAGGCGAGTACCGAGGCGGGCATTCTGATCCGTCAGTACGGCGTCGAGGGCGTCCGGATGACCATCGGCGATCCACACGAGAACGACGCGTTCCTCGCTTTCGCGAACACCGACGTCGCGAAGCAGGCTGCGGGCATCGGCGTCACCGCGTGACACTCGATACATAACTGTTACGCCGAGGACTGGAATTCGTTTCGGCGGACGGGCACACTCAGGGAGGTTCGAGGCCGGTCCGAGTGAGGGAGCACGACGCATGACGCGACGCATGACACGAACGTGTGCCGTGCTCGCAACGACCCTTCTCGCCACCTCCGCGACCTCCCTGAGTGCCGTCGCCACCGCCGAGTCCCAGGACACGGTGTCGGTACGTCTGTTGGCCTTCAACGATCTGCACGGCAGCCTCCGCCCGCCGGAAGGCATTCGCAGCGAGATCAGGCAGGCCGACGGCTCGCTCACCCCCGCAGGTGGCGCGGCGTATCTCGCGGCATACGTGACGCAACTTCGCAGCCAAGCCACCAACTCGCTGCTGTATTCGGTCGGTGACAACTGGGGATCGTCGGCATTGGAATCGGCGATGTTCAACGACGAACCGACGGTCGAACTGCTGAATCGGATGAAGATCGACGCTTCCGCGATCGGCAACCACGAACTGGACAAAGGGCTCGCCGAGTTCCGTCGTATGCAGTCCGGCGGTTGCTCCGCCGTCGACGCGTGCACGTTCAGTCCGTCCTTCGGCGGCGCCAACTTCCCTCTGATGGCCGCAAACATGACGTACACCAACGGCACTCCGGCCACGCTGCCCTTCACCGTGAACATGGTCGACGGCATTCCGCTCGGAGTCATCGCGATTTCCCCCGCCAACACGTCGCAGATCGTCACACCGGGCGGGATCGCCGATCTGCAGTTCGGCGACGAGGTCGAAGCGATCAACCGCACCGCCGATGTCCTCGACTTCTTCGGCGTCAAAGCCATCACCGTTCTCCTGCACCGTGGGGACGAACCGGCCGTCGAAGGTGGGCCCAACGACTGCAACGTCGAGTCCGGCCCGGCCCGCGACATCGCTCTTCGTGCCTCACCGAAGGTGGACGTCATCTTCACCGCCGACAGCCACCAGCAGTACAACTGCGAATTCCCTGATCCCGCAGGCAATCCCAGAGTCGTCATGCAGGGCGCTTCGCACGGCCGGATCGTGTCCGTCGCAGACGTCACCATCGACCGCAACACACGCGAGGTCGTTCGCGATCAGACGTCCGCTTTCAATCAGATAGTGACACACGATATTTCGCCGGATCCCGATATTCAGGCTCTCGCCGACCGGGCCTGGTCGGAGGCGTCGGAAAGCGCTCAGCGACCGGTGGGGACCATCACCGCCGATCTGACACGGGACCGCGTACCCAGCGGTGAATCGACACTCGGCAACCTGGTCGCCGACGCTCAACTCGCGGCCGGATCGACACGAGGCGCTCAACTCGCGTTGACGAACCCGGGAGGCATGCGCGAGGACTTGGACTTCGGCACTTCCGGCCAGGTCACCTACCGCCAGGCCTACGGTGTTCAACCGTTCGGCAACAGCCTCGAAGTGCTCTCCGTCACAGGAGCGGTGTTGAAGGACGCTCTCGAACAGCAATTCCAGATCGACCTCGACGGCACCGCTACCGAGCGCATCCTCTCCCCGTCCGCGGGCTTCACCTACGCCATGGACCGGCGAGCAGCGCCGGGCTCGCGAATCTCGGAAATGCGCTTGAACGGGCAGGACATCGTCCCCGACGGCGTCTACAGCGTCGTGGTGAACAAGTTCCTCGCCGAGGGCGGGGACGGTTTCACCGCACTGAAGAACTCCACCCAGATGACTGGCGCGGGCAACGACCTCGACGCCTTGACTGCCCTGTTCGCAGCCGGGTCCCCGGTCTCGCCGCCTGCCACCGATCGCATCCGCACCGTCGGCTGAATAGGCATCCCCCCGCTTGATTGCCTAGTCTCGACGGGTGATCATCGCGACCCATAACGGCAAGTTCCATGCAGACGACGTCTTCGGCGTATCGCTGCTCAAGCAGCTGTACCCCGACGCCACCGTCGTTCGCAGCCGTGACGAGTCCGTCCTCGACAGTGCGGACATCGTGCTCGACGTCGGCGGTCGCTACAACCCGGCCGAGGGTCGCTTCGACCATCACCAGCGCGATGCCGGCGAGCGCAGCAACGGCATCCTGTACTCCGCTTTCGGTCTGCTCTGGCAGGAATACGGCCTGCAGTTCTGCGAAGGCAACGCCTCCGTTTTCCGCCGAATCGACAGTCGTCTGGTCGAGGGCATCGACGCCGTCGACAACGGCCAGGAGATCTACACCCTCAACGACTACGGCACCAAGCCTTTTGACTTGTCGTCCGTGCTGGACCTGTTCAATCCGATCTCGTCCACCGACGAAGAGTTCGACACCCAGTTCGAGCTGGCCGTGGTTCTCGCAACTCAGGTCTTGATTCGCCTGCGCGCCAAGTACGCCGGCGACGCTGCGGCCGAGCGCGAGTTCACCGAGACCTACGAGAAAGCAACGGATCCGCGCTTCGTCGTGCTGGAACGCTTCGTTCCCCACGGCCGCGCCGCGTCGGCCCAGCCAGAACTTCTGTTCACCATCTTCCCGAACACCAACGGCGGCTGGTCGATTCAGACGGTCAAGCCCGCTGACTCCAAGTTCGGTTCACGAAAGCTGTTGCCGGAGCCGTGGCGCGGCCTGAACGGCTCGGACCTTGCCGCCGAGACGGGCGTCGACAGTTCGGTCTTCTGCCACAAAGCTGGGTTCATCGCGGCTGCGCAGACCCGTGACGGCGCCCTCCAGTTGCTCGAACTGGCACTGGCCGAGTAGTTCTCAGCTCACAGCCCAGTTCACATTCCCAGGGCGGTCTTCACTGTCGGCCAGGAATCGTGAAGCGCGTCTTGCCAGTACGGCCATGAATGGGTGCCGACGTTTCGATACGCGAACACTGCGGGAATCGACAACTCCCCCAACCTCGCCTCGAACAGTTGCGTGCACGTGTTTGCCAGTGCCTCGAGCGGCCCGCCTTCGATGGCCGTCTGCAGGCCGCCCGGGGTGAAAACGTTGTCGTATTCTCCGGGTGCGCCCGTGCCCGAGGAAACGTAGATCGTCTTTCCTCGCAGCGTTTCAGCATTGGTGGACGGGTCGTGTTTTTGCCAGTCGGGGTCCGATGACGGGCCCCACATGTTGGTGGCGTCGCCTGCCTTACTGGCCACGGTGAGCCGCACGGAATCCTGCGAAGACGACTCGGAGTTGTCGAGACAGCCACTGTACGAGGCTAATCCGGTGTAGAGCTTCGGGTGATGTGTGATGAGGTTGGCCGCGCCGAGCGCACCCATGGACACCCCGCCGACCACATTCGTCCCATTTCCGGAAAACGCAGAATCGATCAACGCCGGAAGCTCTTCAGCGAGAAACGATTCCCACTTGTTCACACCGAGGTTCGGATCGTCGTTCTTCCAGTTGGTGTAGAAACTGCCGGTACCGCCAACAGGGAGAACGACGTTGACGTTCTTGTCGGCGAAAAACGCTTCGATGTCGGTCTTTTGAGTCCAGGTGCTTTCGGAGTATCCGGATTCCGAACCGGCACTGACGCCGTCGAGTAGGTAGAAGGACGGACGCGAACCGGCGCTCGACGCTGGATGCAGAACCTGCACTTGCACCTCGCGCCGCATAGCCGGCGAATCGACGAACACGGCGCTACGAGTGGGCGACAATTGCTCGATGCGATTGATGTGAGCCCCGGTCTGACCTGTCAGATCTCCTGGTGGATTTTCGGGCGCCGGTTCGGCATACGCCACTCCGCCCACAACAAGCGCGAGCACGACCAACACAATCCCGACAAACCCAAATCTCCGCATCCGTCAAGCGCCCCCTGAGCATCGCACGACTATCGCTAACCCTCGATTGGACAGGACGAACGTCCCGAGGTCAACCCACTGGTTGGGATTTATTACTCGCGGGTATCCAATGGAGTTGGACAGTTTTCCACCGATGCACACACAGGTGTGGATAACTTCATTCACATCCACTTCCCAGTTGTGCATAACCTGTGGACTAAAGAATGAATTACACCGAAGTCATTCCTTCTACCTGCATCTTTTCGTTTCCCCACAGTGTGCATAACTTTGACGAACAGGCTGGGCAAGACAGCGGTTTCCGGGCGTGTCCACGCAGTTCACTTCACTGCGCCACTCTTTGTTCACAGGGACGACACCACCAACCGAGAACGCTCCCCACCCCGGCTTCATACTTGGTGCATGCTGACCGCTCTCCTCGCCGCCACAGCTGTGCTCGCCCTACTGACTCTGGTCCCGGGGCCCGACATGGCTGTCGTGACGCAGGCTGCTCTCGGCGCCGGAAGATCCGCCGGATTCCGGGTAGCGGCCGGCATCGTCTCGGGCCTTCTGGTGTGGGGGCTGCTGACCGTCCTCGGGTTGTCGGCGATCCTGGCCGCGTCAGCCGAGGCGTACACCGTGGTCAAGCTCGCCGGTGCTGCATATCTGATCTATCTCGGTGTGCGAGCACTGTGGGAGAGCCGGACGTCGCGGATGCAACACAATGCCGACGCTCCACGGTCGCAGAAGGCCGGAACGTGGAAGACGGGCTTCACCACCAACCTGCTCAACCCCAAGATCGCCGTCTTCTACACCGGACTGCTGCCGCAGCTGGTTCCGGCCGGGTGGCCGACGGGACCATCGCTTGCGCTGCTGGTGCTCATCCACGCAGCGATCACCATCGTGTGGCTCAGTGGCTACGTTGTCCTTCTCTCGCGAGCGCGTAGCACCTTCGAGAAGCCCCGAGTGCGACAGGCACTCGAGCGCATAACCGGAACAGTTCTTCTAGGATTCGGAGCGAAGATCGCGCTCGAAGCGCGCTGACACGGCAATCGGAAAAGAGTAGACAGTGGGCGCGTGGGGATCGGGACCGTTCGATAACGACGGTGCAGGGGATTTGATCGCGTCCATCGGACACGGTGACTTCACCTTCGAATCGGTGGAGTGGGCATTCGAGGACGACTACCTCGAGGTGGACGGCGGCCAAATCGCCGTCGCCTTGCTCGAATTGGTGTTGATCGTGCGCGCCGATCGCAAACGCGACCCCGCCGCCCAGGACCTCGATCTCGATTCCTTCACCTCGGCCCTGACCAGCGAACGGCTCACCTGGCTGATCGAGATGGTGGAGCGCACCATCTCCTCGACCGATTCGGAACTGTTCGAACTGTGGGACGAGCAGGGACCGGAAGAGCTTGCCTCGTGGCGCGTTCCCGTCGTGGACGGTCTCGAGGATTTGCGTGTTCTGTCGGTTCAGTAGCCCGCCGACGGATCGATTACCGCAGCAAGGTCCTCACCCGCAGCGAATCGAGCGACGTTGGCGGCCACGTGATCTGCCAGCACACGCGTGAGCGTCGTAGCCGGGTTGGCGACGTGCGGAGTGATGATCGCGTTGGGCAGCTTCCACAACCGGTGCCCGTCCGGCAGCGGCTCGGGGTCGGTGACGTCCAGTGCCGCCCCGCCGATCGAACCAGCTTCGAGAGCATCGACCAGCGCGTCCGTGTCGACCAGGTTGCCGCGTGCAATGTTCACGATCCAGCTCGACTCCGACATCTGGTCCAATTCAGCCTTGCCGACCAGATGCCGCGTCGCGGACGTCGACGGTGCTGCGATCACGAAGTGATCCGCCTGGGACCAGATTTCACCGGTTCGATCGGCCGAGAGCGTTTCGGAGGCACCTTCGACGGGGGATCCCGAGCGGGTGACGGCGATGACTCTGACCTTGGACGCGGCGAGGTACGGGATCAGCGCACGGCCGATTCCGCCGCAACCGATGATCGCCACTGTCGAGCCCTGCAAGGTGCCCACCCGTGGATCGAACTCTTCTTTTCGCCACGACTGCGCCACCAATTGTTCGGGGAGAGAACGCACTCCGGCGAGGAGGAGCATCATCGTATGTTCGGCCACATTGCCCGCGTAAGCCCCGGCAGCGGACGTCCAGACCCGCTTGTCGTCGATCACGTCGGCATCGAACCATGGCTCGATCCCGGCGAAGGGCAACTGCACCCAACGAACCGAGTCAGGTAGCGACGACGGGAACGTGTCCGGACCATGTACCCAGACCACGCCCTCTGCCTCGGCGAGTGGAACGAGAACCCCACCGACTCCGCGAATTCCGTCGGCAATGTGCGGATCCTCGACGGGGCCGAGATGGATGCGAGGGGCGCTGGAGTCTGTCATTTAGGTGCGTTCCTTCGAGAGTGGCGGGGCGATCGGATCAACTCATCGGTGTGCCCCAGCGTACGGGCGCCTCGCCAATTCGGCCCGTCTAGCCGTTCGCCTTTGCGATCGAATCCTTGCCTTCGGCCGCTCCGCCCTCGATGGTGTCGTGCTGGATGGGAACGAACTTCTTCTTCGGCAGCAGGAACAGCCACGTCGCGAAGACGAACGGGCCCGTTCCGGCCGGCAGGCTGATCGGAGCGAACGCAGACACCAGCGTGCCGTGGATGACAACAGTGACCAACACTCCGAAGACGGTGTAGACGAACACACGCCACGACGGGTTGTAGAACACCGATCCGAGAGCAATTGCCGTCAGCACCGAACTGAGCCCGTAGAGACCATTCCCGATGTCGACGGTGTTGGCGCCCAGCGCCAGTACCGAACCCATCGCTATCGCGGAACCGATGAGCGCGAACAACGCCGCCCAACGCGACGCGACCAGCAGCGCGATCACGAAGATAATGCCGGTGACAGTGTTGTTGATCAGAAAGATCTGGGAGACGTTGCGAAACAGCGTGTCCCACAAGAAGTTGAAAGTGATGTCGGCATGAACCGACGCGTCCCCGATGTGCTGGGGAAACTGGCCGGCGCTGAGGTCCGACGTTTCGATCCGCAGGAACTGGAACGCCGCGAGGAGGAAAAACCAGTTGACGAGGTTGAACGGAAAGGTCAGCGCCGGTACGCCCCAGGTCTTGAAGACATTGGCGACAGCCAGGAACGCGATGGTCGACGCGGCAGCTCCCACCACGAGGTAGATCCACAGCATCACGCCACCGGCAAGGAACGTCGGAAAGGCAGCTCCCACAAGAATTCCGTTGTATCCGTACAGGCCGATACGCATCGAATCGTCGTCGGAGTGCAGCATCATGCCGGTGACGGTGGATACCACCAGACCCACCACGGCACCGATCGCGACGGTGATCGTGTCCGCGGCTATCGCTCCCCAGAAGATACCGACCAGAAACAGCAGGCCCGTCAGCGCATTGCCCTGGAACATCACCTGCCCGGAGCCTTTGAGATTGGTGTCGATGAATCTGAGCACGACGTTCTTGTCCGCGACGTCGTCCCACGGTTTGGTGATGGTGGTCATCGCACGTCCCTCGATCCTTCTCCGGCGATCCGCGTCATCCCCAGAGCGGGACGGGCGGAATGGTGGTGTCCAGAACTGCCTTTCGCACCAGAGCCCAGAAATCACGAACCTTTGCCTTGACGGGTTCGCTCTCCGGACCGAGGACTTTGAAGATGAGACCGGCGTCGTTCGGTAGCCGACTCGCTCCGGAAACGACCTTGCCGTCACGGCCCGGAACTACCTCTTCGAGAATCGCGTCGGCATGCTCCTTCGGTGTCAACAAGATGACATTGCCGAACACGTCGTGGTCACCCATGATTCCGCCGTATCGCACGGGGAAGCGTGCCGGTTCGATCACCAACTTCTCGGTGAAGAGGTTCTTCCCGTCCGGACGCTCCGCCTTGATCATTGTGGAGTACAGGTCGTAGACGAACATCTCTCCGCCGTCGTGGTACTTGCGACCCGGCATCACGATCTCCGAGAACAACAGCGTTGCAGTCGGATCCACCGTGATGTCGGTGCGCGCGTAGTACCTCGCGTTGCGGTGTGGGATCGTCACCCCCGGCATCAGTTCGAGATACGAATTCTCCGCGAGCACCACTTTCTGGAGTTGCGACGCGTGATTCGCATCCATCCGGTGAACCTTGGTGGCCGACTGAGTGGTCACGTGCGCGAGAGAACCCGGCTCCATCTCGATGGTCAGGAACAGTCGATCACCTTGCAACACACTGCCGGACGTCGAGATCATGTAGACGCACGGCATGGTCGGCAACGCTTCGTCCCAGTACAGCGCCTGCTGAACGAGCAACGGTGTCTTGCGGTACATGTCCCGCAGAATCGTCTTGTCGCCACGGTCGACAAATCGCATCTCGAGAACGCCGGTCTTCCCGACCTTGCCGGCCGGAGCCTGCTTCGGCTGGTCCTGGTACTGGTCGAGTTCCGGGATGGTCGGGATCGGACCCGGGAGCGCCCGCGATGCTCCCGGGGCGGGCGGTGCGCTCACGGTGCGCTCGCTCCCACTTCCTCTTCGTCGAAGAGGACTCCGTGCACGATGAGGTCCACCACTTCCTTGATGCCTTCCCCGGTCATGCAATTGGTGAAGACGAACGGCTTGTCTCCCCGCATTCCCTTGGAGTCGCGATCCATGACTCCGAGATCGGCGTTGACGTACGGTGCGAGATCGGTCTTGTTGATGACCAGGATGTCGGACTGCGAGATTCCCGGACCGTTCTTACGCGGAATCTTGTCGCCTGCGGCCACATCGATGACGTAGATGAAGAAGTCGACGAGAGCCGGACTGAATGTCAGTGTGAGGTTGTCGCCACCACTTTCGATGAAGACCACGTCAGTGTCAGGGAACGTCTTCTCCATGTCCTCGACGGCCGCGAGGTTCATACTCGGGTCTTCGCGAACGGCGGTGTGCGGACAGGCCCCCGTCTCGACGCCGACGATGCGTTCCTCCACGAGAACACCTTTGAGAGCCTTGCGCACATGCTTGGCATCTTCGGTGGTGACCACGTCGTTGGTGATGATCAGAACGCTGGTGCCCCGCTTGATGAACTCCGGCGTGATCGCCTCGATGAGTGCGGTCTTACCCGAACCCACGGGTCCGCCGATTCCGATGCGCGTTGTCTTCTTCATCGTTCTCCTTCTAGTTCATGAACATTCGGACGTGCGCCTTGACGTGAACCGCAGCCAGAATGTCGATCATCGGGGCGAAATTGGACATGTCGTCGAGTCCGTAATCACGCACTGCGGCGTACTCACGGCCGGCGCTCTGATTGACCTCGAACAGAATCTCCTGTGTCGCAAGGTGATCTACTCGGACGATGCGAAGGGCAGCGCCGAGCAACGTCATCGCGACACCGTACTGATTGACCGTGAAAGCGTCCTCCTCCGGAGAACCCATCTCCGCGAAAGCAATTCCGAGGCCGACGGGGTAGGTACCCGGCGTCTCCCCCGATGCGATCGCGGCCAACCACTTGTTGAACAGGGTCTCACCGGCCAAGCGCCCGCCGAGTTCGGCCAACTTCTTACCCATCCGGGTACTCATCGTGCGTGCTTCTTCGTTGAGCTTGCGTTCGATCACTGCATGATCAGCGGCGAGGATCGCCGAGAAGTCACCGGCGGTCGCGCCCCGGTGCGCCGCGAGTACGGCGATACCGTCGCACGTCGCACCCTGATGGGTGGCCGAGAGCACAAACTCCCGCAGCGACGGACCGCCCGTGACAATTCCTTGCGCCACGGCCGATTCCAAACCGTTGGAGAACGAGAAGGAACCGACCGGGAACATGGAATCGGAAAACTGCATCATCCGCATCGCGCGGTTGATGCTGAGCCCGGATCCCTCAGACGAGAGGGTCATGGGTATGCCCCTCGCCCTCACGCGCGGCCGCACCGAACAAACGGCGTGCCTCGTGTGGAGCGATGTAGGGAATGACCTCGGCGCCCGGGATGAAGGTGTACTCGATGCCCTCGAAAGCATGTGTCCGCATCACCGAGCCCATGACCGCCTTGTCGACGGTCAACGGAACGTAGACCTTCATTCCCTTCACCACCGCAGGCCAGTGCTGGTTACCCACGGCATGTCCCAACTCCAGGCACGTCTGAATCATCTTCTCGGGCGTGACGTCGACCAGCGCGCTCAGGTCGATCTCCAACACGTCCTTGAGGTTGATCCTGGCCACGACCACGGTGTTCGCCGGCTCGTCCCACAGCAGAATGTCGCCGTCCTGCAACTGAATACCCCGATCGAGCGAGACGGCCAATTCACGGCCACCGATCGTGGTGCGTCGTAACCGACTCTTCTGCGCTTCCCACTGATCGAGCGACAAGACGTCGACTACCGCATTGTCGAGTCGACCGGCCCACTCCTCGTCGGTCTCCTTCCCGAGCAGCGCGTCGACTCGCGTCGGCTTTCCGCTCGGCGCGGTCATCTCGCCGTGCGTGTGTGGCGTCGCATCGGCGCCGTGCGTGTGTGTGATTGTTCCCGACACAGGAGACCCCTAACTGAAGAAGTAAAGTTGGTTCAAGCGAATGGATTCGGCAGGTTCGACGTATGCGTGGACGCCGTCCGCAGTCACCGCGAAGGTCTCCGGGTCCACCTTGATTTCCGGAGTGGCCGAGTTGCGAACCAGATCACGCTTGGTGACTGTTCTGGTCCCCTCGACAGCAACAACCTGACGTTCGAGACCGAGCCGGTCCTTGATGCCGTCGTCGAGTGCCGCTCGCGAGACGAACGAGACCGAACTCTGCGGCAACGCCTTGCCGAATCCACCGAACATCGGCCGGTAGATCACCGGTTGTGGTGTCGGGAGCGACGCATTCGGATCTCCCATGGCGTGCCAGCTGATCAGACCGTTCTTGATGATCGTCTTCGGCTTCGCACCGAAGAATGCGGGCTCCCAGAGAACAAGATCCGCCATCTTCCCGACACCGATCGACCCGACCACATGCGAAAGACCGAACGTCAACGCGGGATTGATCGTGACCTTCGCGACGTAACGCAACACGCGGAAGTTGTCGTGCGTCGGCGAATCCTCGGGCAGCTTCCCGCGGGACCGCTTCATGCAGTCCGCTGTTTGGATCGCGCGTAGCCAGTTTTCTCCGACGCGGCCCATCGCCTGTGAGTCACTCGAGAACATCGAGATGACGCCCATGTCCTGCAGTACGTTCTCGGCCCCGATCGTCTCGGCGCGAACGCGGGACTCGGCAAACGAAACATCGGAGGGCACTTTGGGATTGAGGTTGTGACAGACCATGATCATGTCGAAGAGTTCGGCCTGAGTATTGATGCCGTACGGCAACGTCGGATTGGTCGACGCCGGAAGTACGTTGTCCTCTCCCGTCACCCGCAGAATGTCGGGTGCGTGACCGCCGCCCGCGCCCTCGCTGTGATAGGTGTGAATGGTACGGCCTTCGAAGGCCGCGATGGTGTCCTCGACGTATCCGGCCTCGTTGAGTGTGTCCGTGTGAATGGCGACCTGAACGTCCATTTCGTCTGCCACCCGCAGAGACTCACGAATTGTGGCCGGGGTTGCGCCCCAGTCCTCGTGGACCTTCAGTCCGGCCGCACCGGCCTTGATCTGTTCGACCAACGACTGATGCCCGGACGAGTTGCCCTTGCCCAGCATGCATACGTTGACCGGCAAACCCTCATTGGCCTTGAGCATCATCTCCATGTTCCAGATACCGGAAGTGATGGTGGTGCCGTTGGTTCCGTCGGTCGGGCCGATACCACCACCGATCAGCGTCGTCACTCCCCCACTGAGTGCGTGGTACGCCTGTTGTGGTGACACGAGGTGCACGTGCGGATCGATGCCGGCGGCAGTAAGAATCATCTGCTCACCGGAGATCGCGTCGGTCGCCGGACCGGTGGTCAGCCCCGGAGTGACGCCTTCCATCGTGCTGGAGTTTCCCGCCTTGCCCCAGCCGACGATCTTGCCGTCCTTGATTCCCACGTCAGCTTTGACGACCCCGATGGTCGCATCGACGATGACCACGTTGGTGATCACGAGGTCGAGCGCACCGTCGATGCTGCACGACTCCGGATCCTGGCCCATGCCGTCGCGCAGCGTCTTGCCGCCGCCGTAGATCGACTCGTCTCCGATGGTTCGAAGATCTTCCTCGACCTCGATGTACAGGTCGGTATTACCCAGTCTGATCTGGTCACCTGTGGTGACCCCGAACAGACCTGAATACTCTTGTCTCGAAATGCTTGTCATGGGTGTTGCTCTCCTTCGTCCGCCGTGAACGAGAATCAGTCGGTTTGAGGTTCGGACAGGAAGCCGAGTTCTTCGGCACGCTGGACGGCTCCGGGAAGCCGAGGGCGGTAGGCGGCGTGGGTCGGCGCCCAACCGTCGACAAGTCCGTTGAAGCCTTGAACCCGTTGCTTGCCGCCTAACGGCACCAACGTCACTTCCTTTTCGTCGCCCGGCTCGAATCTGACCGCCGTGCCCGCTGGAATGTCGAGGCGCCAGCCGAAGGACTGTTCACGATCGAAGGACAACGCGCGATTGACTTCCATGAAGTGATAGTGCGAACCCACCTGGATGGGACGGTCACCGGTGTTTCGGACTCGCAACTTCAAACGGGGACGGCCCTCGTTCAGTTCGATCGGCTCGTCCCGCAACACGTATCCGCCGACCGGCACTTTCTTCTCGCCGCCGGAATCCTTCTTCGTCGATTTGCTTGCCATCTTGGAGTGCTCCTGACATCTCGGTCGGGCTACTGGATCGGAGAGTGCACGGTGACGAGCCGGCTACCGTCGAGGAACACCGCCTCGACCTGCACACGCGGAATCATCTCCGCGACACCTTCCATCACGTCGTCGACCGTCAAGGCGTGCGATGCGTCGGCCATGACCTCCTCGAGAGTCTTGCCCTCCCGAGCTCCCTCCAGAGCGGCTGCAGTGATGACTGCGACGGACTCCGGATGGTTGAGTCTGAGCCCCTTTGCCTTTCGCCTCAGTGCGACATCCGCCAACATGAGAATTGTCAGCTTGTCGAGTTCTCGCGGTGTCAGATGCATTCCGAACGCTCCTTGTCGATCATGCGGTAACTCCCTGTCGTCGAATACATGTCAGCTCCCCTGTTCCGTCGCTTCGGTGAGTGGTTCGGCCGCTTGCTGGACAAAACCGCTCCTCCTGCCGCCCGAGTACTCGTTGATCGCGTCCAGGACCGCCTGGGCATGTTCCGAGGCGACCAACACTTCGACACGCAACCGCTCGGTGAACACGACGTCGTTGCGTTGCCCGCGGAACTTGAGCGAGGCCGAGTCACTCGCGGAGACATGCGCTTCCGATACGACTATCGACTCCGCTCCGGCAGCCAGCAGCGCCTCCCGAAGCTTCTCGGACTCGATGGTCTGCAATACCGCGGTGATGAGTTCGTGCTTCGGGGCGGCGAGGTTCGGAACAAGTTTTGTCCCCTCGACCAGGACCCCCGAGTCGAACCCGCTGGTCTGCGGCGCACCACCGGCGTCGACGAACGCGGCGTTGTAGCGGTATGCGTCCATGCCTTGCTGACGACGGTCGATGTCCACCTGGTCTTTCGGGGCCAACTTGAGACCGATGGTCTTCTCGATGCCCGTGGCGATCAGCCAGGTCACTACGAACGAGAAAGCGATGACGACGATCAACGCCAACGCCTGCTCGCCGAGTAGTCCGGCGCCGCCGCCGAAGAAGAGTCCGTCGCGGCCGATCGAATTGATCGCCTTTTCGCCGAACAAACCGAGGAGGAGTGAACCGAGGATGCCGCCGATGAAGTGGACCGCGATGACGTCGAGCGCGTCGTCGAACTTGAAGATCGACTTGAGCGCGAGCGCGAAGTGGCAGACCAGTCCGGCAAGCGCGCCGATCGCCAACGCGGAGAAGGTGCTGACGAAGCCGGCGCAGGGGGTGACGGTCGCGAGACCGGCTACCGCGCCGGTGATCCCACCGATCGCCGTGGCCTTGCCCTCGGTATACCTTTCGATGACGAGCCAGACGACCATGCCGCCCGCTGCGGCTATGTGAGTGTTCATCAAGGCTTGTGCCGCAACACCATCGGCGGCCAATCCGTCGCCTGCGTTGAATCCGAACCAGCCGAACCACAGGATGCCTGCGCCGATCAACGCCAGGGGCACCGAGTGCGGGACTGCCTCGGCGTTGGGCCATCCCGGGCGTTTACCGACCACCAGTAAGATTGCCAGGGCGGCGGCACCGGCGGATGCGTGGACGACAATTCCGCCGGCCCAGTCCTGAGCTCCGCGGAGCGCCAGCCAGCCTTCGGGATTGAAGAGCCAGTGCGCAATCGGGGGGTAGACGATGATCGACCACAGCACGAGCAGAACGGCCCAGCCCAAGGGCTTGAGCCGGTTTGCGGTCGCACCGGTGATCAGCGCGGGCGTGATGATCGCGAACATCATCTGATAGACCACGAACGCCAGAGTCGGTACCGCGACTGCACCTTCGATCAGGTGGAAGCCCGGGGCGGCGGCTGTGTGTATGTCCTGCAAGCCGAACAATTTGAGGTCACCGAGGAAGCCGGAACCCCAGTCTCCACTGAACGCGAAGCTGTATCCGAACACGACCCAGGTAATCGAGACGAGTCCGAGTGGGACGAGGTTCTGCTGCAACATGACGAGCGCACTGCTACCACGCACCAGACCGGCGTAGAAGAAGGCGAGTCCGGGAACCATGAACAGAACCAGGCCCGCGGAGATCAGCACCCATGCCGTGTCCCCACTGTCTATCACTGCTTCGGCTAACACCATTTCCATCGACATCGACGACCTCCGAGCATTATTCGGACCTGAACAAAGTCATTGGTTAGAGCAGCAATTCGCGATGTTCCGGTTCGCTGCGACAGTTACGCTACGCCCCATAGTTGCACCTTCTCAGCAAAATCGGGGGAACATCCGGTTTTCACGTTTAGTAGAGCATTGTTCTGGGAAAAGATGGGACTTTGCCTAAACATTGCGGACGCTCCACAACCTACAATTGCGGGACCAATTCTCGCCGAAAGTGGTTTAAGTCTTGCAAAATGGGGAACGTAGCCGCAGGTGAGCGACACTTTCGAAGCAGAAATGCCGTTTCCAGCTCGGGACTTAGCTCCCTAACCAAGACAGCCGCGAGCGCCCTATTTGATTACCAACGTCGGTGACCCGCCTATCCAATCGGGTAGGTAATTTCACCGAACATCTTCTCACCTGTTCAGATGATTAACCTTCACCGCACTGAGGGCAATCCTGTCGTTAATATGTTCTTCATCCGTACTGGATATTTCGACCGGAAAGTCGAAGATCACCTTTCGATAACCTTTAAAGGTGAAAAACTCTCGCTGTAACTCTTTTGTTATGCAGAACCTAGAGGGGAGGATTGATCCCACCAGGCGAGCACTCGGATGCCGGACAAAGTCAGCCACTTCGACGGCTCCCCCGCCTCTGTGTCGACCTCGAACCACACCCGCCCCGGTTGGCGACCGGCCTGGAGCCACGTCCCATCCGAGGCTCGAGCGGCCCGGATCATCTCGATCGCGTCCGCCATTCGCGGATCAGGCTCATTTCCATACGACAACGACGCTTCACGGAAGTAGTCGGCTGCGTTGAGCACGTTGTAACGCCACCGGAACGGGTACGCGAACCGGCCGACCCAAGGCCCCACCGGTTCGCCGGTCGAGAGTCGCCGGAACAGACCGCGCTGCAGCAAGAATTCCTCACCGGATCGTCGAGCCGCGCTCGTCTCCTTTGTTCCCCCGGTCGCGATCTCGTACGCGAGAAGCCCTTTGAGTGAATTGAGGGACGAATGAAACGACGATCGCGTCGAACCTTCGATCCACTCGCAGTTCCACCCGCCATCCGGAAGTTGATGCTGCACAAACCAATCAGCCAGTTCATCAACACGCATGTCGAGCCACACACCGTTTGCCACCGTCCAGGCGTTGATGCAGCAATCGACCTCACCGTCCCAGTACGGCCGGCCCTCGTACTCCCAGCGACAGTTCTCCGCGAGCAGTTCTGCGGTACGACGCTCCCGCAGAACACCGGCATCGAGGCCCCACTCACGCAAGGAGTTGAGCGTCCAAGTAGTTGCCGTCCAGGGTTGCGGACCTTGTTCTGCTGCTTCGGGTCCCGCAAAGTCGAATTCTGCCGGGAAAAACGCCCCACCCGCCCATTGGCCGTCTCGATCCTGCAATGAAAGCAGGCGTGCACCAAATCCTTTGGTAGCGATCGACGCGCGCGTCGCCACCCACACAGTGGGCGCTTCGTTCAACAGATCGCGCTCCACCTGCCACCGAATCGCCGGATCCGAATCGAGGAGCCACGCGAGCAAGTCGGTTCGGAGTGCCATCTGACGATACTATCGAAAGGCGAAGCAGGCCATCCGGTTAACACATTTCTCGACGTCTGATGCAATGGTGAACTCCGGACCCATTGCGGGGCCTACACCGGGTAACCCAACGCCGCCCGCACCGCCACAATGTCGGCGGCAGCGACCTCCATTGGCTTGTCCCCCAACCGAATCAACGTGCCATTGAGCAGATCCTCTACCACCGCAGACTGGGGCAGCGCGCTGCGATCGAACGTAACTCCGGAATGGAAGTACGTTTCCCATCCCACCTCGACCTCACCTTTCGACCGATTCTGAAGGTGCCGGTAGTCTCCGATGCTCCACCGAGCTCGCTCCGGTTCCCAATGCTTGACGATCACTCTCATGATCGCGTCTCCGATATCCGGGTCGAGCAACCGCCGGGTACTGTCGGTGAGCTGCGTCTCCGTCGGCAACGACACCAGGACACTGTTGGGAGCACTGGTTTCCAGCCCGCCGACCCAGGCACCGACCCGGCGCGCGGTCCCATCTTCGGGTGACAAGTCGATGTCGTAGCCCGGTCCCGGGGTGTCCGAATACCCCATCTCCTTCGAGCGGGAATGCTCGAAGGTACGCACCAACCCGTCCACACTGAGATCTGCTGGCACCTTGTCGAACTCGGCAGTCGAGACCAACGACAACGCCAACTCCGGGTCGATCGCTTCCAGGTCGTCGAGGAAAGCGCGCATCGTCTGCGCCACTTCCAGACTCGACTGCACCCGCGTGCCCCAATATCCGGCTACCGTCGGCCGCCGCCCAAACATGCTCATCGCCCCGTCCTTTCCAATCCGACCTGATCTCCATAGCCCGACACTGCGCGCACTGCCACGATGTCGGCGGCACCGACGTGCATAGGCTTGTCTCCCAACCGGATCAACGTGTCAGTGGGTAGTTCCTCGATCACGGCGACTTGGGGGAGCGCGCTGCGCTCATGGCATGCCATCACATAGTTTCACCACGGCAAAGCATATGTTGGGCAAGTTGGTTCAGCCGAGCCATTCGGAGATGGTGGCGTTGTCGATACCGCCACCGAAAGAGTGGAACACCAGCAACGCTTGCCCCGACATCACCAGGCGACCGTCCTCGGTGAGGCCGATATCGAGCATCCCCGCTTGCCCATGCACCTGACACCACACAAAGTCGGGAACCCGCAACAACCCCGACGCCGGGTCCGTATCGAGGTCCGCCGGATGAAGGGACACTTCACCGAAGACGTTGTTCTCGAGCGCTTCCGCGGTCTCACGGTCCACCAACACCAGCGGGCCCGCACCGATCAGTCCGTCGGTAGGTTGCCGCGTGAACACGAAGTGCGCCCTCTCCACCGTCGGCGGCAAGGTTGCGGTATCGACAACTGTACGATCCCCGACAAACCCTGGCTCTTCCGGGACGACGACCCAGTAGTCCATTAATTTCTCCCCTTGAAGTGTTGTGGTCGAAGCAAATCCGAGATTCTTGCACTCACATGACTAACCGTCGCCCAGGTCTTCGAGAACATCGGCGAACACCGAATCCGGTAACGGGTAGTGCTCACGCACCGTGGCACGTCGATGCTCGTCGAGCCACCGCAGTGTCCTCTCTCGATCACCGGCAGCAGCGACCTCACGAAACTGTTCCCAGAACATCACAAGTGGACCTGCCGGGTCGGCAGCCCGGCTGCGGAGATAGTCGAGTTGGCTGTCGATGACCTCGAGCGGTGACCCGGTGTCGGTGATCACGCGATACGCCGCCAGAAACCTCCAGCTGGTGCTACGCGACTGGTCTCGGACCAGATACTTCTCCTCCAGAAATGCCGAGAAAAGCTCAGCAGGCTTGGTGTCGAATAGTTGCATTGCTGGGCCCTGAGCCCACTGCGTCACTGTTGCCGCAGCGGAGGCGGTGTCGAAGATGTCGATCTGCAGTCGGCGGAACTCCTGGTCCTGAAGCCTACTGTCGGGAATGTCCTGCCTCAGAGTGATGGCACGAGGAATGAGCGGTTCGAAGAGCCGGACATGGCCGATGGTCAGTTGTTCTCTGTTGGGGATCGGATCGATCCCGACGGTGTCGAACCACCACCGAACTGGCGTGTGCAGCAGTTCCGCTCGCAAACCGCTACCGATGATCGTCCAGTTGGGCCCGAGCTTCTTCACCGCCGTGCCCAGCACCTTCTCCCACGCAGCGCCTCTTCCTTTCTTCGGAGTCAAGTCTGCGATCGCATCTTTCGCCATCTCCCGCAACTGATCCCGGTCCGTTCCCAGGGACTCGAGCACCTCAGTGACCGATTTCGGTGGCTTAGGCTTGTCATCGCTCATGTGCATGCTTGCCATAAAGGACCATTCATATTATTTGGTAGACGAAAAGGAGCGACTGTGCGCACCGACAGCGGTTTCTCCGACGCGGCGCGCGATCCATCCGATTCCACTCCCTCACGCCTACTTCCCTCGGCTACGAGTCCTCAGTACGGAAAATCACATCGGCAAACGCAGAATCCCGAAGCCCGTATGCATCCTTTACAGAACGACGTCTTTCTTCGTCCAGCCACTGCAATGTCGCTAGTCGGTCTCTGTTTTCCGCGACCGCGCGAAATTCTCGTCAGAAACTTTGGACGTGGCCACCGACGTCACGGCGAGCCAACTCCCAGAGGACGCTGTCGATGACCTCGATTGGCGAACCGGTGTCAGCTATCACCCGCAGTCCAGCCGAAATCATCCAATCCCGGCAAGGCTCTTCCTTGCGGTCGGCATAAGCCTGCTCGTCTGCAGCTACCGAGTCGGGAAGCGGCGGTGCAGCAAAGAACTTGGTGGACGGACCGAGCGCCCACCAGCGCACGATCTCCGCAGCACCGCGGGTATCGAAGATGTCCATCTGCATGTTCGGTGGTCCAGAATCTGTGGGACCAGATTGATATGAACTCTGCCGAAAGGTGATAGTGCCCGGCGTGAATTCTCTCATCAGGGGCACATGACTGAAGGTCAACTCTTCCCGGTTCGGTTTGGGATCCAACCCAATGGAATTGAACCACCATCGCACTGGTAAATGGATCAACTCCCCCTAGGTGCCAGATCGTGCCACAACCCACTATGGGCCAAGGTTGCTCGCCGCAGCCTTCAACACCCGCTCCCATGCAGAACCGCGCACCTTCCTCGGGGTCGCCATGGCCAAGCCATCGATTCCCTCGAGGATGGAAGCCAACTTCGCTCTCCGGTGCATCAAACGATCGAGCGCTGCCAGTGGCCTTCTCCAGGTAAATCACGATAACGCAGCAAGAAGTCGGAAATATTCCGCCCCACGATAGGCCAGTCCCCACGTCCGTCGAGAGTTGAAGCTAACAGAACATTGAAGTCGTTTTTTCTTGTGTCGAATACAATGAAATCTGGCTCGACCACCATTGTGCCGATTATTATGTCACTCTTCAAGAAGCGCCCATCCTCGTCATCCCAGAATTCCAGCTCGCGTTCCGTAACTTCTCGAGCTTTGGGCGGAGAAAGGAGTGTTATTCCACCCTTTCCTGAGCCCCTATCGTGGTGAAGTCTGCATTCTCTCGCGCTTCTCCATAAATCGAAGAGATCTCTCGGCAGGGTATCTAGATTCCAATACTGAGACACCTCTTCAGCCTCTGCCGGCGGGTCGTAGGTGTTGCAGATGTCGAATGATCGGCCTGGATGCGTCGGGACTAGGAACCGCTGGATGTCGGAATAGGACTCCAGCGCATCAGTTATAGATATCGGCATAAAATTCCCACCATCGAGTGAAGAGTGCATGTATAGAAGTGGGCAGGGGAACTAGATTCCAGAATTCATTCGTACCTCCGTACTTTCGGGGAAGTATGTGATGCACCTCCCAGCGCCTTCGACCGCGCCGGAATCTCCCACATCGACTGGATCGCCGAAGGGTTCGACGCCATAGACAAAGGCCGCAGCCGGCCGCCAGCCTTCGAAAACGGTATGGTCTCCGCTGACCGCCTCACTACCGACCCACGAATCATCCGCACAATTAGCCCCGGCCTACCTGGCAGTCCGGACATCATCCCTCAGTATCAAGCACTATCTGCGAGGGTTCCGGAATCGCGGGATCCGGGCGTGCAGGTTCATTCACGGACGGAACAGAGGGTTGATCATGCTCGGCAGGTGGAACTGTGCCGTCCATGGCGGGTATGCCGCGCGGTGGCACTCCACCCGGAGCGTCGATCAGCTGGTGCGTAGCCGGATCGGGATCGTGGCGCAGTAATTGCGGGCAGGCTGGTCGGTCCGCGCCATCCTACCTGCAGGCAGCCCCGAGTGCGCCCAACGTAGGGCTCACAGCCGTCTGAAACCTTTGGGTAGAGGAATCTCCGGTCGTTCGGTCGGCAGTCCTGCTGCTGCGCGGATGCTTCGGATGTCCTCGACGGTTAACGGCGTGGACAGATTCTTCTGGATGACGATTGTGCCGTCCTGGTAGGGAAATGCCTCCACGCTGGGCGGGAGCTGCGTTTCCTTGATCGGCAACTCAGGACCGAAGTAGGTGCAACTGCCCACGATTGCGTCACCCGGTACGTTGCGCTGAGGCGATGATTCGGTTCGGCGGTAGAGCACGGTGACACGCGAGTCCCAGATGTCGGCTAGTCCCTGTACGAGCTTCGATGCCAGCGAAATCAGTGATTCGTCGGCAAAGGCACATGCGAATGCGCCGGACCCTGAGGTGCCCCCGAAACTAACAACGACTTTGACGTCTCCAGCGGGTGAATACAGGGTCATATGTCGTCCCAATGAGAGGGGATACATACCGCCGGTGGCATCAGGGGATCGTCTGCGCTCGATCAATGCGGCTTCGATCGATTTTTCCGTCGGAGGTACAAGGATCTGACGGATATTCGACGCCAAGGCTTGCTCGACTCCGGCACCGTCGGGGAGGGCATCGCCTACTGTTTGGTACAAGTCGACGTCGAAGACAGGATCGATGTCGCGAAGCAATCGTAGCGAACGTGCAACGAGCGCGGCCGTGACGGCCTCGCTTTCAGGCGCACCCTTTCGTGGAATGACCTTCACTGTCAAGCCCGCCGTAGGATTGCGGCGCAGTGATGATGTAGGCACTCTTCACTCCCCTCCAAATACGATGATGTTGATGTTCTCCAGCCCGATGACCTCGTCGAACGCATCCTCCATTATCTGCGCAGCTTGTTCTTGCAGAAACACCCATTGGAGGTGTGCATCGCTGCCCGCAAGAGCTATGGCTCGGACCTGTCGCTCAGCTTGCTCAAGCATGCCATCGACAATATTGTCGCGCATGAAGTCTGGTACATGCGGTCTGAACAGCATGTCGTAATTACCTTTGACCTCTTGAAGCATATTGAGTTCTTGGATCCAGTTGTCGATACTGATGCGCCCGGTTGGTCTGAAAGGCGCCGGAAGGTAGTAAGTGAACGCTGGGTCAACTCCGGTAACAAACTGCTGAAAAGCTGCGTTGGGTGTCAAATTGCCGTTCTGGTCGAACATCGACGCGATCTCTGATGGATAGGCGTTGTCCCAAATACCGTGACCGCCCTCAGGATCTCCGAGTATCGGAATACGACCTGCAGGAACGTCTGCGGGTTCACCGGTTTCGATTCCGCCAGGATCCGTCTGCGTGTTGGTAATCGGAAGCGATACGCCTGGTTCGCCAGAATCGGGCTGTAGCGGCGGGGTAGCGACAGTCGGCCGGTCTGTCGGACCTGGAATAACACCTGGCTGCTCGATCGTGCTCGGATCGGTGGCGAAGGGGTCGAATTCCGGTGGTCCGGGTTGCTGCGGAGCGCCGGGAGCATCCGGATTCACCGGCACATGACCGACATCGGGCAAAGTCGGCACACTCGGTTCCTCGACGTGACCTGGCGAGGGAGCCTTCGGTTCTGGGTTCGACCCCGGATCAGCAACCTCACCGGGCGAGGGTGATTCCCACTCGCCACGATCGGGATCGCCGGGCGAAGTGGGTTGCGAGGGTTCCGGAATCGTGGGATCCGGGCGTGCAGGTTCATTCACGGAAGGGATCGTGGGTTGGTCATGTTCGGCAGGTGGAACGGTGCCGTCGATGACGGGTATGCCGCGCGGTGGCACTGTGCCCGGCCGGGGAACACTCTGCGCCGGAACAGCCGGTGAAGTAACCGGGGGGCGGGTCGGTGCTGTCCGGTTCGAGACGATCAGGTCTTCGGCCCGGACTGCGCCAGCAATCAGACGCCCCCCACGCAATGGTGGGAGAACGAAGCTCATGATCTCGCCGGTGTAAGGCTGATCGTAAGCGACACCGGGGTCCAGATGCTGCGCGTCGCCTATCCGAACTGGTTCGCCGGTGCTCCAGTCGTACAGGGACAGTTCCGAGTTGGAATGGTCGAAAACCTGGTAGGGACGTCCCTGCTCGTCGTAGGTGACCTGCAGGTCGTGCTCTTCTCCCTGCGCGTCGGTGTACGTCCAACTCCACACGTTCGGCACCTTCGAGGGTGTGCCGGACCAGTTGGTTCCGTTTTCGTCCGTGAAGGAGGTGTCAGTGACGACAGGTTCTGTGGTGTAGTCCTGCCCGCCGATGTTCGAAGTGATCGGCTCCTGCGTTTGATCGGCGAGTATCGCGTCGCCGACAGGGTTTCCGGTTCCTGTTTCGGCGATCGGTGGTTCGGAGACCTCGTGGTTGGGGTCACCGACCATGAGCTGGCCGAGGTCTGAATCCGCTGGGTCCGCAGGTTCTGTGGTGTAGTCCTGCCCGCCGATGTTCGAAGTGATCGGCTCCTGCGTTTGATCGGCGAGTATCGCGTCGCCGACAGGGTTTCCGGTTCCTGTTTCGGCGATCGGTGGTTCGGAGACCTCGTGGTTGGGGTCACCGACCATGAGCTGGCCGAGGTCTGAATCCGCCGACTCCGGAGGGTTGGCGGCGAGGACGTTTTGTGCGTCCCGGCGTGCTTGTTCGCCCTCCGGGGTCATCGGGCCGATGAAGTTCGCCTGCGCTTCGAGCGCAGCACGTTCTTCCGGTG
>NZ_MUZB01000012.1:0-267936 GCF_002076325.1 Rhodococcus sp. 66b | reverse complement strand
CGCGAGAGACGACAAACGCGCCGTTCTTCTCCACAGCGCCCATGTCCGCGAACCCGTGCCACAATGCCGAAGCCATCATTGTCCCCTTCGAATACAAACGATGCTGGTGTGCAAACGATGTGCTGCGACTATATCGACACCGGGAATCGGCGCACGACGGCGCTCGCCGGGCACAGGCATTTCCGGGTACACACGTAATCTGTCGACCATGACTTTTGCCGACAATCTCGCCGCACTGCCCACCATCGATCATCTGGCCGCCATCGAGGTACTCGACGCCGACGGAACCGTCATCGACACCGTCGAGAACAAGCCCGGAAAGTCCGGCTCGGTCAAGGTGTACAACCATCTCGCTCAGGTCTACGGCGCGCTCACACCCGAAGCCGCCTCGGCAGGACTGACGATCTTTGCCGAACACACCGAGGACGCGCGGGCGAACCCCGGTAAGCACCCGAACGTGGACCGCCTCGAGCAGGTGCTCGCCTCCGGCAATCCACTAGGACTTCGCAGCGTTCCGTCCGCGTAGCCCGGCTCCCAGCCGTCCGACGGCATTGACCGCCAACGCCATCAGGGCCATCGCGATGCCCAGTACGACAAATCCGATGAACAGGGCCAGATAGCCCTGGTGGCGAGGATCCATGAACGGATACGGATACCAGTCGACGATCGGCCCTCGAATCAACGTGTACACCGCGTAGATCACTGGAAACAGCAGCCACTGCAGCGAGCGGATTTCGGAGATCCTGTGCCTCGAAGCGAAGAACACCCAGTCGAGGAGCATCACCAGCGGAAGAATGCGGTGGAGCGCCGAGTTGATCCACGCGTCGTTCAAATTGACGTCGATATTCGCCAGTAGAACGGCGTAGATGATTCCGGTGATCACCATGTAGAGCGTCACCGCACCGCGAACCGACTGCCATGTCCGAGACTGCGGATCCCGAAGGGCGCCGACCAGCAATACGATCACCGCAAGGATGTTGCTCTCGATGGTGAAGTAGCTCAGATAGTTCGACAACGAGAATCCGTCGGCGTTTCGAATCGGAATCCACAGCAGCGCCGTGAGTCCGTATAACGCGAACAACAGGCGAAGTACTCGCACGGCAACAGGCGTCGACGCGACCGGTGCAGCAGCCTCATTTGCGGTATTTGTCGTCACTGGTCGATATTTGCACATCAAAACGATCTGCGAGCGGTAGTTGTGAACGCGTTCGATAGGCTGTCATCAGCATGTCTACAACACCACCGGCCCCACTCTCCCCCAAGCGGAGTGACCTGAAGAGCGCGCTGGCGCAGGTCTCACTCCGCGACGAGAGTCGACTCCGTCGCAAACTCGACCGTGCCCGCACACCAGACGCTTTGGTGGCGCTGGCCGAGGAAATTGAAACGGCGCGCACACGGTTGGCGGCACGATCCGCCAATGTTCCCGCAGTCTCGTATCCGGAAGCTCTGCCCGTCAGTCAGCGCAAGGACGACATCGCGACCGCGATCTCGGAGAATCAGGTTGTCATCGTCGCCGGCGAGACCGGCTCGGGTAAGACAACTCAGATCCCGAAGATCTGTCTCGAACTCGGACGTGGCGTCCGCGGCCTGATCGGACATACACAGCCTCGCCGGCTGGCAGCACGCACCGTTGCCGAACGTATCGCCGAAGAACTCGACACCGAACTCGGCGACGCCGTCGGATACACCGTGCGGTTCACCGACCAGGTCTCGGACCGCACCTACGTCAAGCTCATGACCGACGGCATTCTCCTCGCCGAAATTCAGCGCGACCGTATGCTCCGACGCTACGACACGCTGATCATCGACGAAGCGCACGAACGCAGCCTCAACATCGACTTCATCCTCGGTTACCTGGCTCAGCTGCTCCCCCGCCGACCCGATCTCAAGGTCATCATCACGTCGGCGACCATCGATCCCGAACGCTTCGCCAAGCACTTCGCTGTCGACGGTAAGCCCGCGCCGATCGTCGAGGTATCCGGGCGAACATTCCCCGTCGAAATGCGTTACCGGCCACTGACCGTCGAGTCCGGCGACATCACCTTCGACCGTGATCCCGTCGACGCGGTCTGCGAGGCGGTCGACGAGCTGAGCGCGGAGGGCGAAGGCGACATCTTGGTCTTCCTCTCCGGCGAACGCGAAATTCGCGACACCGCAGACGCTTTACGCGATCGGCGTCTTCGCAACACCGAAATCGTCCCGCTGTACGCGCGACTGTCTGCTGCCGAGCAACACAAAGTGTTCTCGCCGCACACCGGCCGACGCGTCGTCCTTGCCACCAACGTGGCCGAGACCTCGTTGACCGTTCCCGGCATTCGGTACGTCGTCGATCCGGGAACCGCGCGCATTTCGCGATATTCGGTGCGCACCAAGGTTCAACGATTGCCGATCGAGCCCATTTCGCAGGCGTCAGCTCGTCAACGTTCCGGGCGTTGCGGCCGCGTCGCCGAAGGAATCTGCATCCGCCTGTATTCCGAGGAGGACTTCGAGTCACGGCCGGCGTTCACCGAGCCGGAAATCCTGCGGACCAATCTCGCATCCGTCATCTTGCAGATGACGGCCCTCGGTCTGGGCGACATCGCTGCCTTCCCCTTCGTCGAACCGCCGGACCAGCGCGCCGTCAAGGACGGAATCGGACTGCTCGAAGAACTCGGCGCCATCGCGCGAGGTTCCGAGGCAAGCCACCCCGAACTGACGCCGGTCGGCCGCGAGCTGGCCCAGATTCCGGTGGATCCGCGGATGGCACGAATGCTGGTGGAAGCCAAGAACAACGGTTGCCTTCACGAAACCCTTGTCATCGTCGCGGCGTTGTCCATCCAGGACGTTCGCGAGCGGCCCGCCGAGTTCCAGCAGGCCGCCGACGAAAAGCACGCCAGGTTCAATGTCGAGAACTCCGACTTCCTGGCATACCTGAAACTGTGGGATTACTTACGCGAACAACGTAACGATCTGTCCTCCAACCAGTTTCGCAAGATGTGCCGGAACGAGTTCCTGCACTGGCTCCGCATCCGCGAATGGCAGGATTTGCACGGGCAACTCCGGCAGATCACCCGCGGCCTCGGCTGGACGGTGGGTGAGACACCCGCAAGCGAGAACGCGATCCATCAGTCACTCCTCGCCGGTTTGCTCTCGCACATCGGGCTACGCGAGGGCGAGAAGCGGGACTACCTGGGCGCCAGGGGCAGCCACTTCGCGATCTTCCCCGGATCAGGACTGTTCAAGAAGCCACCACGCTGGGTCATGGCCGCCGAACTCGTGGAAACGTCGAGACTGTGGGCTCGCATGTCCGCGCGCATCGAACCCGAGTGGGCTGAAAAGCTCGCCCCGCACCTGGTGAAACGGACCTATTCCGAACCTCACTGGTCCTCCAAGCGCGGCTCGGCGATGGCATACGAGCGGGTCACTCTCTACGGAGTTCCTCTGGTGACCGGCCGCGCAGTGACGTACTCACGAATCGATCCCGAGGCCTCTCGCGATCTCTTCATCCGCCATGCGCTCGTGCAGGGCGAATGGCAGACGAACCACAAGTTCTTCCACGAGAACCGTGCACTGCTCGACAACGTCGAGGAACTCGAGAACCGCGCGCGCCGACGCGACATCCTCGTCGACGACGAAACCCTCTACGAGTTCTACGACGAACGTATCGGCCAGGAAGCCGTATCCGCCAAGCATTTCGACCAGTGGTGGAAGACCGAGCGGCGCAAGAATCCGAGTCTGCTGACTTTCACGCCGGAAACGGTGGTCAACTCCGACGCGGCTGCAGTACTGGGCGGCGAGTACCCGGACGCCTGGCGCCAGGGCGACATGCAGTTTCCGCTCACTTACCAATTCGAGCCTGGAAAGGACGACGACGGCGTCAGCGCGCACATCCCGGTCGGCCTGCTCGCGCAACTTCAGCCGGTCGGCTTCGACTGGTTGGTCCCCGGTATGCGCGTCGATCTGGTTACTGCTCTGATCAAGACGTTGCCCAAGAACATCCGACGCGCTGTCGTACCCGCACCTGACTACGCCGCCGCAGCATTGGCAGCAGTCAAACCTCGATCCGAGCCGTTGATGACCGCAATGGCCCGCGAACTCTCGCACTTGGGCGGGATCCAGATCGACGCCAAGGACTTCGATCCCGCCGCGCTGCCCGACCATCTTCGGATGACATTTGTCGTCGAGGACGAATCGGGCACGGTTCTCGCGAAGGGTAAGGATCTGGCGCAGCTACGACGCACGCTCGCCCCGCGCGTACAGAAGGAAGTGGCCAAGGCGGCAACTGGTACGGAACGGGCAGCGGCAACCGTCTGGACATCCGAAACGCTCGGCGCACTGGAACCGACCATCACTCGCTCCATCGGCGGACAGCAGGTAACCGGCTACCCAGCACTGGTGCCGGAAAACGGCGGAGTTGCCGTTCGTGTCCTGAGTACGCCGGCTGCGCAGGCGCAGGCGATGCGGGAAGGCACTCGGGCGCTTCTTCTCGCGGCCGTTCCCACCCAGCTCAAGGCCGTGACCGCCGGCTTGTCGAACACTCAGCGTCTGGCTCTCGGCCAGAATCCGGACGGCGGCTTGGAGGCACTCGTCGAAGATTGCCGGGTGGCAGCTGCCAACGAAGTGATAGCTGCCCACGGCGGACCGGTACGCACGCCTGAGGCGTTCGATGCCCTGGTGAAGATCGCACGCTCCGAACTGGCCGGACGCGTCTCCGCGATCCTGCGCATGATTGTTCCGATCCTCGAACAAGCACACCAACTGAGCGTCGTTCTGGACCGCTCGCGCGGCGAAGCAGCAGACGACGTCCGAGAACAGTTGACCTCACTGCTGTTTCCGGGATTTGTCGCCGAATTGGGCTCGGCCCGCCTACGCGATTTGCCGCGGTATCTTGCCGCAGCAAAATTCCGTCTCGAAGCTCTACCCGCAAGTGCACAACGAGATCAGCAGGCGATGGACGTCCTCGACCGGGTGTACGCAGCGTACGACCGGTTGTTGAGTTCACTTCCCGAAGAGCGTCGCACTGCTCGAGATGTCGACTCGATCAGCTGGATGATCGAAGAACTGCGCGTGAGCCTGTTTGCGCAGTCCCTCGGTACACCCACACCGATTTCCGAAAAGCGGGTCCTGAAAGCTATCGAAGCGATCAAGCGTTGACGTTCGGCGAGAATTGCGCGATCAGTAGATTGTCTGAATGTTGACGTTGGTGAGGAAACCACCAAAGGTGGCAACAGTGTTGGCGAACCCGAGGGTTACCAGGCTGTTCACGACTCCGAGAACTGCAACTAAGTTCATAACGCCTCCGTGAAGATCCGAGATGCGGACGAACGTACTTGGTCGACACTAAGCGAATAACTTGCCCGATTTGTTCGATTGTTCGCTTTGTGTTCTCAGCGTTACCTACGGCCGCTTTGTGCTCTCAGCGTTATCTAAGGCAAAGGCCTCAGTCGACGGAAACGGTCTCGGCGCCGGAAGCCTTGTCGGCGGCACGGGTCTCGGCATGTTCGCGCATGTCGGTGATCTCACGTTCGAAATCCGCGGCAGAACTGAAGGACTTGTACACCGATGCGAATCGCAGGTATGCAACCTCGTCGAGATTTCGAAGCGGATCGAGAATCGCGAGCCCTACCTCGTTGCTGGGAATTTCGGCAGAACCCGAAGCACGTACGGCATCTTCGACCTGTTGGGCCAGCAAATTCAGCGAATCGTTGTCCACTTGGCGGCCCTGGCATGCGCGACGCACTCCTTTGACCACCTTTTCTCGGCTGAACGGCTCCGTCACGCCGCTGCGCTTCACAACCGAGAGAACTGCCGTCTCAACCGTGGTGAATCGGCGGCCACACTCGGGGCACGAACGGCGCCGCCTGATCGCCTGGCCCTCGTCGGCCTCGCGCGAATCGACCACTCGGGAATCAGGGTGCCGGCAGAACGGGCAATGCATCGGGGTTCCTTCGTTGTCGCCGAAATGGCCGCAACTCAGATTCACTACCGACTGCAAATCCTCCGACGATTTACAGAGCAGATCCACGTACTCAACGCGACCACCCGAGGTGGTGGGACTGTCAAGTGGACAGCTTACTCGCTGTGAACCGACTGCTCTCACGCTCGGTACGCCCCCGCCTGGCACGGGGTACGGTCAGCGGCCCGAGGCCGGCACGATCAGCGTTTGCCCAACGGACAGTCCGGAACTCGACATCGCATTGAGATCCATGATCTGCTCGATCACCGAGCCGACAGCCTGGCCAGGCGCAACCTTGGCAGCAATATCACTGAGGGATTCACCCGCAGCAACACGAACCACTTCGGTCGCACCGTTTGTCGCAGCGACATCACCACTCGACAAAGCGCCGATCCCCACCAACGCCAACACTGCCAGTGCAGTGAATACGGCGCCAAGGAACACTGTCTTCCAACTGACGTCCTCGGCAGCCACTTCATGTTCGACCCGTGAGACACCGACTCTGTTTCGGTGCGCGAAACTTCCTCCGTACGGGCGTGACGAATCGTGCTCGCCGTCCCACCGGCGAGGAGATTCACGCAATGAACGCGAACCTGAAACCGCGCCAACCGCCGGAACACGACGAACGACGGCCGCCTGCGGTTCGTTGTCGACATACCTGGCCACGCCCCGCATTTCGGCCGTGCCGCGCCGTTCGAACGACACACCGTCAGCGTCGGATCCACCATCGGGCCCATAGAACGAGGGGTGGTACTTCAACGCCGACGTGCCGTCGAAACCAATCGCGTCATCACCAATCGCGTCGTCGAAAACCCTGTTGCTTCTCAGTGCTGCGTTACCCATCGTGACCTCCGCTGGTCGACACCGATCGATGTGTTCGATCATGCGTTCGATGGAACGCATGTTCGAATTTCTACCACGCCTGGCCGACAATGTCTCTACTTCAAGCGACACGAATCGAACAGATGTTTGAAACCGCGAGCAAATCCGGCTAGATTCGTGTCAGACCACACAGCGGGAATTGCGAAAGCCTCCGTGTTGTCGACAGCTCGAATGTTGGCAGGAGGCACCGACAGGTTTCTGCGCGATTTGCACCAGGCACTTTTTCAGACACAGCCTTTACAGACACGACTTCTTCAGACACGGAGGCAACAGGCCATGAAGGACGATCGCTCCAGCACAGCCGCGGAGGCAGGAGCTTCTGCAGTTCCGTCTCCGTCGAGCGAGACGCTCACCGAGCGTCAGCGGCGCGTTCTCGAAGTCATCCGCGATTCGGTGACGGAGCGCGGGTATCCGCCGAGCATCCGCGAGATCGGTGATGCGGTGGGGCTCACCTCCACGTCGTCGGTCGCACATCAACTGCGAACGTTGGAGCGCAAGGGCTTCCTTCGACGCGATCCCAATCGCCCTCGTGCAGTCGATGTTCGAGGTCTCGACGAGGTTGCGGCCGATACCGCCATCGCGTCGGTGTCGAAGCATTCCGGCGAGTACAACAGTGCCGACCCGCTACCGGAGCCGGCGTTCGTCCCCATCCTGGGTCGCATCGCTGCCGGCGGACCGATCCTTGCCGAGGAAGCGGTAGAGGACGTGTTCCCACTCCCCCGCGAACTCGTCGGCCAGGGTTCGCTCTTCATGCTCAAGGTTGTCGGCGAGTCGATGATCGATGCAGCGATCTGCGATGGCGACTGGGTTGTGGTCCGTCAGCAGAACGTGGCGGAGAACGGTGACATCGTGGCCGCCATGATCGACGGCGAAGCCACCGTGAAGACGTTCAAGCGTACGAAGAAGGAGGTGTGGCTGATGCCGCACAACGAACTCTTCGAGCCGATTCCCGGCAACAACGCCGTCATCCTGGGCAAGGTTGTCACCGTCATGCGGAAGATCTGAATTCGCTCGCGCCCTCGATCACAAAACTCTGGGCCCCGGCATCAGCCGGGGCCCAAAGTCTTTTCGTGACGATCAGCGGTCCATCACCCGAATCAGAGATTCAGCGAACGTCCGATGATCTCCTTCATGATCTCGGTTGTGCCACCGTAGATGGTCTGCACACGAGAGTCCATGTACGCCTTGGCAACCGGGTATTCCTTCATGTAGCCGTAGCCTCCGTGCAACTGGAGGCAGCGGTCGATGAGCTTGACCTGAGCTTCGGTGGTCCACCACTTCGCCATCGCAGCTTCCTGCACGGTCAGCTTCTCGGCATTGAGCTGCTCGATGAACTTGTCCACCAGGATGCGCACTGCCGTGGTCTCCGTTGCCAATTCGGCCAGTACGAATCGGGTGTTCTGGAAGCTACCGATCGACTTGCCGAATGCCTTGCGGTCGCGGCAGTACTGGATCGTGCTCTCGAGAACCGATTCCATTGCGGCAGCGGCAACGACGGCGATCGAGAGTCGTTCCTGGGGAAGGTTCTTCATCAAGTAGAAGAAGCCCATTCCCTCTTCGCCCAGCAGGTTGGCAGCGGGAACGCGTACGTCGGTGAAGCTGAGTTCGGCGGTGTCCTGAGCCTTCATGCCGATCTTGTCGAGGTTGCGTCCACGCTCGAAGCCAGGCATGTCCCGCTCGACCACGAGGAGGCTGAAGCCCTGAGCACCCTTGTCCGGGTCGGTGCACGCGACAACGATGATGATGTCGGCGTTGATTCCGTTGGTGATGAAGGTCTTCGAACCGTTGAGGACCCAGTGGTCCCCGTCGCGAACCGCTTTCGTCTTGATGCCCTGCAGGTCGCTACCGGTACCCGGTTCGGTCATCGCGATCGCCGAGATCAGCTCACCCGACGCGAATCCGGGTAGCCAACGCTGCTTCTGCTCCTCGTTGCTCAACTCCAGGAGGTACGGTGCCACGACGTCGTTGTGCAGCGTGAAGCCGATACCGCTGAACCCACCCTTGGTGGTTTCCTCGGTGATGATCGCGTTGTAGCGGAAATCCTTGACACCGCCGCCGCCGAATTCCTCAGGGACCGCAGTTCCCAGGAAGCCCTGCTTTCCGGCCTCGACCCAGACGTCACGATCGACGATGTTCTGCTCTTCCCACTTCTCGTGGTTCGGTGCCACGTGCTGTGCCAAGAACTTCTGGTACGACTCCCGGAAGAGTTCATGTTCCGGTTCGAACAGGGTGCGCTCCACGCCGACTCCTTGCAATTCGATATATGGCACTTCAGTGATGTACCCGCTGGGGATATACCCGCTGGGGTGTATTCGCTGAGACTGGGCACGCCGAAGTGCGCGGGCCCACGTCACTGCCTCCGACGGTAGAACCTGTTGCGATACCCGTCGATGACCCGAACGATCACGATTCGTGACTGTAGCGGTTATCTGCTACTCGAAGTACGGAATTTGGCGAGATATCGCATGATCGGGTACGCGACGAGGATGCCGATCGATCCCCAGGCGATGCCGCCCAACTCGACCGAACCGATGGTCAGCGTCAAGTTCCCGATGCCGGCGACCAACGCCGCCGCGGCGACCGTCAGGTTGACCGGATCGGTGAAGTCGACCTTCGCTTCCATCCAGATGCGCACACCGAGAATGCCGATGAGGCCGTAGAGAACCATCGTTGCGCCGCCGATGACGCCGTTCGGAACCGTGAAGACCAGTGCGCCGAATTTGGGCGAAAATGCCAGGATCACAGCGGTAGCGGCGGCTACCCAGTACGCGGCGGTCGAGTACACACGCGTCGCTGCCATGACACCGATGTTCTCGGCATACGTGGTGGTTCCGGATCCGCCACCGGCGCCCGCCAAGGTAGTGGCGAGACCGTCGGCAAACAGTGCATTGCCGGCCAGATCGTCGAGGGACTTACCAGTCATGGCGGACACCGCTTTGACATGTCCGACGTTTTCGGCGACCAGAACGATCACCACGGGGAGCGCGAGCACGATCACCGACCAGTCGAACGACGGTCCGTGCAGACTCGGCAGCCCGAACCAGTCCGCTTCGCGCAGAGCGGACACTCGTTCACTGTCGAGTCCGCCGATGACCGCGGCGAAAACCCAGCCGATCACGACGCCGACCAGAATGCCCAGCCGGCCGAGCAACCCGGGACCGACGACCGTGACCAGCAGGATCGAAACGAGCGTCACCGTGGCGATCAGCGGCTGCGATTCGAAGGAGCCGACCGCCGTCGGAGCGAGGTTGAGACCGATCAGCGCGACGACAGCGCCCGTCACCACCGGCGGCATGACGGCGTCGATGACCCGGCTGCCGATCAGACGTACGGCGACGCCGATCAACATCAACACGATGCCTACAGCCATGACGGCACCGAGTTGCGCGGCCGGGCCCGATCCTGCCGACGCTGTCAGCGGGGCGATGAACGCGAAGGACGAACCGAGATAGCTCGGGATCCGGCCCCGGGTGATGAGCAGGAACAGCGCGGTGCCGATACCCGAGAACAACAGCGTCGTCGTGACGGGGAAGCCGGTGATGGTCGGAACGAGCAGTGTCGCTCCGAACATCGCGATGACGTGTTGCATCCCGATTCCGATGGTGCGCGGCCAACTCAGTCGTTCGTCCGGCGCCACGACGGCTCCGTCGGCGATCCGCTTGCCGTCTCCGTGGACAGTCCAGCCGATTCCGCCGGCCCCGGTCATTGTTTCTCGTTCGATCACAGGTCGAAATACTAGAGGTCAGGCGCTCGGTCTCCGACCGAGACCAACGAAACCAGTTCAGCTGATTGCGTCGGCCGCCGCTTTGCGCGCTGCCACCGGATCACCGGTTGCCAGCACCGCCGCCGCAGCCGCCTCACATTGCGCCATGGTGACTGACCCGACCTTCGCTCCCACACCCGCGACCGACGCCGCAGCGCACGACAGCGAGGAAACTCCGAGTCCGGCCAGAACACACGCCAACAGTGGATCGGCGGCCGCCTCACCGCAGACGCCGACGCGCTTGCCTGCCGCCTGACCGGCCTGGGCCGTACGTGCGACAAGGGCGAGCACCGCGGGCTGCCACGGATCGGTCAGGTCGGCGAGTTCGGAGGACATCCGATCAGCGGCCATCGTGTACTGAGCGAGGTCGTTGGTACCGATCGAGAGGAATTCGACGTGTTCGAGAATCTGGTCGGCCAACAGCGCCGCCGCCGGGATCTCCACCATCACACCGGGAACAAGATCGCGTGCCCGCACCGCATCGGCAAAACGTTTCGCCTCGGCCGGGGTGGCGATCATCGGTGCCATCACCCACGGCGACGAGTTGGTCGACGCCGCGGCTGCCGCGATCGCGTCGAGCTGGCGGTCGAGAATTCCCATGTCCTGCCAGGCGATTCGGACCCCACGAACGCCGAGTGCCGGATTCGCTTCCTCTTGATGGTTGGCGAATTTGAGCGGCTTGTCCGAACCTGCGTCCAACGTGCGAATGATGACCTTCGTTCCTGCGAAGGCCTCGAGAACCTCGGCGTAGATCGCCGCCTGCTCGTCTACGGTCGGTTCGGTCTCACGGCCGAGGAAGCAGAGTTCGGTCCGGAAGAGCCCGATGCCCCCCGCAGCAGTCGACGCCGCGGCGCGAGCGCCCGCGCCGTCTTGAACATTGGCGAGAACGTCTACCGGCCGGCCGTCCGCCGTCTGGCCCGGTCCGGTCCAGGTGCTGACGCGTTCACGATCGATCCGGGATTGTTCGACCAGTTCTCGCGCGTGCCCGGGATCCGGCTCCGCGATCACGTCGCCGGTTGTTCCGTCGATCAGAATCGGTATTCCTGCCGAGATGGATTCCAATTCCTTCGCGGCGACGATGCACGGGATGCCCAACTGCCGCGCGATGATTGCCGTGTGGCTGGTCGGGCCGCCGTAGATGGTCACGAGTCCGATGATCTTGGATGCATCGAGGCCCGCGGTGTCTGCAGGAGCCAGATCGTCCGCGCACAGCACCGACGGTGTCTCGGGCATCGGAACTCCAGGTTCGGGTAATCCGGAGAGTTCGGCGATCACGCGGTCGCGGATGTCCTCGAGGTCGGTGACGCGCTCGGCCATCAAACCGCCGACCTTGGTGAACAGCACCACGAACTGCTCCGTCGCCGCGATCGCAGCCTGCACCGGGGGCACTCCGCCGGCGATCGACTTCTTGGCCGCCCCGATCCAGCCACGATCAGCTGCCATCGCCGCGTTGGCCTGCAAAACCTCTGCGGCCGCGCCGGTAGCTTCGGCGGCCCGTCCGAGAAGGCGGTTCTCGACAGCCTTCGCCGCTGCGACGAAGGCGTCCACGGCGGCCTCTCGATCGGCCTCGTCGAGTGCCGGCGCATCGGTGACGAGTTCTGGTCGGCTGGACGGCCAGATCGCCGGGCCGTAGGCGATTCCAGGCACCACGGGGGTGCCGTGCACGGTGATTCGGTTGAGCTGTTCGGTCATCTGTCCTCCTTGAGCGATGGGCCCGGTGTCACACCGGATCACCTCGAGCGCGTAAAGCCCTCACCTTCGTTGTGACGAAGATTACTCCCAAGTCTTGACATGTCAACACACTCGGGCGTAAAACAACATAAAGCAACATTCACTGTGATCCACAACGCACCGTCGGATCACACTTCGGAATCGGAGAGCACGTGTACGCGGAAGAACGCCAACAAGCGATCGGCACCATGGTGTCGCAGCGCGGACGCATGTCCGTGGCGGCTCTGTCGGAGACCTTCGGTGTGACCACCGAGACCGTGCGTCGCGATCTGGCCTTCCTCGAGCGGATCGGACAGATCAGGCGTGTACACGGCGGCGCCGTTCCGACCGGATCCCTCCACGTCACCGAACCGGGCATGGCGGAACGCGATCAGACCCGCGCGCAACAGAAGGACCGGATCGCCCGCTGCGCGGTCACCTACCTCCCTCCCACCGGCGGCAGCGTGATCTTCGACGCGGGCACGACCACGGGCCGCATGATCCCCGAACTGCCGACCGAGAACGACTTCACAGCCGTCACCAATTCCGTCCCGATCGGCGCACGCCTGGCATCGATGAACTCGATTTCCCTGATACTGCTCGGCGGTCGAGTACGCGGGGTGACTCAAGCCGTGGTCGGCGAGGACGCCCTACGCCTGCTGAGCACGTTGCGAGTCGACGTCGCCTTCATCGGAACGAACGCGATCAGCGTCGGGCACGGACTCTCCACTCCGGACAGCGAAGAGGCCGCCGTCAAACGAGCAATGGTCAAAGCCGCCAATCACGTTGTGGTGGTGGCCGATTCCACCAAAGTCGGCCGCGAGCACTTGATCAGCTTCGCCCCGCTCGACAGCATCGACGTCCTCATCACCGACGAAGAGATCAGTCCCTCAGACACATCCGAGTTCCACGACCACGGAATCGAGGTGGTGATCGCATGATCGTCACACTGACAGCCAACCCGAGTATCGATCGGACCGTGCAACTCGAGCAACGGCTCGAACGAGGCTCCGTCCTACGTGCCCACTCCACTCGCAGCGACCCCGGCGGCAAGGGGGTCAACGTCGCGCGTGTTCTCGCCGCCGCCGACCTCGACGTTCTCGCGGTTCTACCGGGAAACGGTGGTGACCCTCTGCTCTCGGCGCTGGCAGCCGGTGGGATTCCCCACATCGGTGTCGCCACAACGGGTCTGGCTCGCACCAACATCACCATTGCGGAACCGGACGGGACAACGACGAAGATCAACGAACCCGGCGCAACGCTGTCCGGTTCGACGCTCGACGCCCTGGCACAGGAGTTGATTGTCCGCGCCGATACCGCACTGTGGTTCGCGCTGTCCGGCTCACTGCCCCCCGGCGTTCCGCTCGGGTGGTACGGCGAACTTGTCGCGGCGCTGCGCGATCACCCGTGCAAGGTTGCGGTCGACACCTCGGACGCCCCGCTGACGGCACTCGCCGAAGCGTTCCCCGGCTCGGCACCCGACCTGCTCAAACCCAACGGCGAGGAACTCGCACAACTGACCGGCGTCGACGGCCACGTCCTCGAACGTGCTGCCGAGAACGGTGATCCCGGGCCTGCAATCACGGCGGCGCAGCGATTGGTCGACCGCGGCGTCGGCAGTGTGCTCGCCACGCTCGGCGCAGCGGGTGCTGTCCTCGTCACCGCCGACGGCGCGTGGATCGCCACTGCTCCCCCGATTGTCGCAGTCAGTACCGTCGGCGCAGGCGATTCTTCGCTGGCCGGCTACATCCTCGCCGAAGCGGGAGGCGGCTCGGAATCCGAGCGGTTACGTCACGCGGTCGCCTACGGAAGCGCCGCTGCCTCCCTTCCCGGCACAACTCTTCCCACGCCCGAACAGATCGATCTGGCAGCGGTTTCGGTATCTGCAGCCGATGCCTCCTCTCCCATCCCCGTCCCCACCGAACTCGCCTGACGCCCTAAGGAACCTGACATGTCCGATACCAACGCAGCCGGCGGTTCCGGCCCCGAGATCATCAGTCCCGAACTGATCTCACTCGACACCGACCTGGGTACGACCAAGGAAGATGTCATTCGTTCTCTCGCAGCGCGATTGACTGCAGCGGGACGGGCGAGCGACGCCGCGGGGCTGGTCGCTGCCGCACTCGCTCGCGAAGCGCAGTCCGCGACCGGACTGCCGGGCGGAATCGCCATTCCCCACTGCCGCGCCGAGGCCGTCTCGTCCGCGTCCCTGGGATTTGCTCGACTCGATCCGAAGGTCGATTTCGGGGCACCCGACGGCCCCGCCGATCTGGTGTTCCTGATCGCGGCACCCGAAGGCGCCGGAGCCGAGCACATGAAGCTGCTCTCGTCCTTGGCCCGAGCGCTCGTCCGACCCGCGTTTGTCACGTCGCTTCGTGAGGCGTCGACGCCGGACGAGATCGTGCGACTGGTCGACGAGGTACTCAATCCCGCGCCGAAGGATGCTCCAGCAAAGGCTGCGGCAGCCACACCCACTCCTCCTGTTTCCACTGGGAAACACTCCACCGAGGAGGCCCCAACGCCCGCGGAGCGTCACATCGTCGCGGTCACCGCGTGCCCGACCGGAATCGCTCATACCTACATGGCTGCGGACTCACTCGTCGCCGCGGGTGAACGCGCCGGGGTCAAGGTTCACGTCGAAACGCAGGGCTCGAGCGGAAGCACCCCCCTTGACCCTTCGGTCATCGCCGGAGCCGCCGCGGTCATCTTCGCCACCGACGTCGGAGTGAAGGGCCGCGAACGGTTCGCCGGCAAACCCGTTGTCGCTTCCGGTGTGAAGCGGGCGATCAACGAGCCGGACAAGATGCTTGCAGAAGCGTTGCGCGCCTCCGAGAATCCCGCCGCCGCCACCGTGGACGGCACCGCCGCCGCGGCCGCGGATTCCGATGCCGGTTCCGTAGGGTTCGGCACCCACCTCCGTCAGGTCCTCCTGACCGGTGTCAGCTACATGATCCCGTTCGTCGCGGCCGGCGGTCTGCTGATCGCACTCGGCTTCCTGCTCGGCGGATACGAGATCTCCGGTCCTGCCAAGGACATCGTTCTCAACAACTCGATCACCAACCTTCCCGACGGTGGTCTGGCCACCTATCTCGGCGCAGTGCTGTTCCAGATCGGTTCGTTGGCATTCAGCTTCCTGGTGCCCGCGTTGGCCGGCTACATCGCCTTCGCTATCGCCGACCGGCCTGGCATCGCTCCCGGCTTCACAGCCGGCGCGGTCGCCGTGTTTGTCGGTGCCGGATTCATCGGCGGCCTGGTCGGTGGTCTCATCGCCGGCGTCGTCGCGCTCTACATCGGCCGGATCGCCGTCCCGCAGTGGCTGCGGGGCCTGATGCCGGTGGTGATCATTCCGCTGTTCGCGACGCTGGTTGTCGGAGCACTGATGTTCATCGTCCTCGGTCGTCCGCTCGCCGCGATCACCTCCGGTCTCACCGACTGGCTCAACGGACTGTCCGGCAGCTCGGCCATCTTCCTCGGCATCATTCTCGGCCTGATGATGTGCTTCGACCTCGGCGGACCGGTCAACAAGGCGGCTTACGCCTTCGCTGTAGCCGGACTCAACGTCAACGACCCGGCCACTTTGCGCATCATGGCGGCAGTCATGGCTGCCGGTATGGTTCCGCCACTGGCCATGGCACTTGCCTCGACGGTGCTGCGTCCCAAGCTCTTCAGCGAAGCCGAACGTGAGAACGGAAAGGCTGCCTGGTTGCTGGGTTCGGCATTCATCTCCGAGGGCGCGATTCCGTTCGCCGCTGCCGACCCGCTTCGCGTGATCCCCTCGATGATGGCGGGCGGCGCCGTCACCGGTGCGCTGATCATGGCTTTCGACGTCACTCTCAGCGCCCCGCACGGCGGGATCTTCGTCTTCTTCGCAGTCGGCGGAATCGGCTGGTTCCTGGTCTCGCTCGCCGCGGGAACCGTGGTAGCTGCGCTCGCCGTCGTCGGAGCCAAGGAGTTCTTCCGCAAGGGTCCGTCCGATGCCGAACTCGACCCCGAAATCGTGCCCGCTGCGGCATGATCGACAGCAAGCAACACTGCAGTCACCACTGTTGTCACCAAATCCGCCCAAAGACCCCACAACGTCCGCACCGATAGATTCACAACGAGGAGATCCCATGCCCAGCAAGACAGTTGCCGTCGGTTCCGCAGTCGGCCTCCACGCCCGCCCCGCCGCTCTCATCGCCGAAGCAGTCGGAGCCTCCGGCGCCACGGTCACCCTCGCAGTCGCCGACGGCGAACCGGTGGATGCAGGTTCGGCACTGATGATCATGACGCTCGGAGCCGCCAAGGACACCGAAGTCACCATCGAGTCCGACGACGCCGACGCACTCGCCAAGGTCGCCGAACTGGTAGCCGCTGATCTCGACGCCTGACCTGATGTCAGTCGGTGCTGTGTAGCGGGCCGGACACTCTCACGGAGTCAGTGCGAGTGTCCGGCCCAGCCAGTCCATTTCGAGTTCCAGAGCAGTGCCCCACACATCACCCGAGTGCCCGCCGGGAAGGGTGTAGTAGTCCACGTTCATGTCGGCGGCGCGCGCGGCCTCGAACATGATCTCCTGCTGAGGGCGGTAGATGTCGTCGTCTTCACCCGCGACAAATACACCAGACAACTGCGGATACCGATTCTGCGCCATCAGGTCTCGGGCGTTGACCGCGTCGAAAGCGTCTTCGTCGCCGTTGAACATCGCAGCCACAGTGTCCTCGTGGTCACCGGTCGACGGTTCGTCCTGGCCGGAGAAGTCCAGGAACGACGGGTATCGGTCCGGGAAGTTCACGGCCATTTCGATCGCGCATGTCCCGCCGTACGAAAACCCACCGATAGCCCATTGCGCAGCGTCCGGATTCACTTGAAGGTTCGATTCGATCCAGTTCGGGACGTCCTGGTCCAGATACGTCGCGACGTTGCCGAGCGCCGAATCCATGCAGCCGGGGTTGGCGTCGTAGTCCCCCAACGCGTCGGGCACCACCACCACGGGAGCAAGCCCGGAATGCCTCGATGCATAGGCGTCGACGGTGGTCGCGAGACGGCCACTGTCCAGCCAGTCACTGGGGCTGCCGGGCTCACCCGCCACCAACACCAGGACGGGCAACTCCGCACGTGGATCGGCAAGATAGGCCGGCGGGAGATACAACGTCGCCGGCCTCGCGTCGAAACCCGAGATGTTTCCCGGAATCGACGCTTCCGTCACGACGCCGTTGCTCGGCATCCGCACCGGAACCTCCCAATGAGTTTCGGTGGGAAGTCCCCGTTGTAGCCGAGGTTCGGCCCCGGGGAGCGAATCGAAAGCAACGTGCTCGACCGAGCCGACCGGCCAGTGCCCGACCAGTGATCCGAGCGTGGGGTAAGTGCCGGTCTGGGCATTGACCTGACCCACCGCGACGATCGCGGCCAGACCGGCCAACACCGTCACCGAAAGGCCGCGGGCCAGTCCTGGACGCCGAAGGAGAACAAGCGCCGCGCCGATGACTCCGAATATCGCCAACGCTATCCACACAAAACTCGACAGGGGTAGCTGCGCGGGCAACGGTCGATAACTGAGCCACACGAACATCGCGCCGCCGGCGGACCCGACCACTGACAAGCCCAGTGCGACAAGCACGGCCCGACGCGGCAACCAACGGAGCAAAAGCAGCGCGCCGACGCCGACGAGGACGGAACCAACGAGCAGCGCTGCGGTGATGTGTCCGTGCTCGAGTGACATACGCGAGAGCCGCGTCAGGAGTTGATGCCCGTGCATTCGTTCCAGTATCCACATCCACCGGCAGTCTGCGAATTCGTGGAATTGGTGGGAATCAGCGGCGTCGTCGAGATCTCACGAACGCCACACCTCCGAGCGCGCATCCTGCCGCGACCAATCCGGCCCACACGAATGTCCATGGATCGACCCCGACGCCGACCGAATCGCCAGAAGAGACTGCCGTCGATTCGGTCGCTTCCACGAGCGCGCGCATCACGTGAACCGGCGGCAAAGCTCCACCCGCAGATTCCGATCCGATCAGAACATCGCCCGCGTCGTTGAACGCCACGGCCTCGCCCTGAGGCTCCGTCGGGAGCGGGATCCGCAACGGTTCGGTATCGGTGAGCGTCGCGCCGATTCCGCCGTCCACGACCTCGTACAGGTACAGATCGGAGTAACTCCGAAGCGCGATCGCCGAACCGTCCGACGACACCGCTCCCCCGGTGAACATCACCGACACGGGCTTCTCCGGTCCGAGAGATACGGCTCCGACGCGCTCGAGCGGCGTCGGGCCGGGTTGCGCCAAGTCACTCAGTTTCTGATCCCCGACGGGTGTGTAGACACTGCTGGAGCCGAACAATTCCTTGGTCACGACAAACACATGGCCATCAGGGTCGAGCAGAATCGATTCGGTGTCGTGCGCGCCGTCCGGGTACGTGAGGCGGTGCAACGTACCGTCACCGGAATCGAGGTCCATCGTGATGAACGCCACCGTGTCGCGGGTTCGGAGGTTGTCGCCGGTATCCGACAGAACGAGCGTTCGACCACTCACCGCAAGATCTTCGACGTCGTATGGATCGATCGGAACCGGAATCTGTTTCTGGACAACACAGTTCAGGTCCATTTCGAATACGAAGTCGTCACTGCCGCCGTCACCCATCGCGTAGATCCGATCGTCGACGACGACCATCCCCGACAACTCCTGGAGCGCAGGATCGGTAGGTGTACAGAGTGGGGCGAACTCGCTCGGCTCGAACGACGACGCCTGTGCGAGCGCTCCGGGAAGCAGTGCGGTTGCCGTAGTCGCAGCAAGCACCGCGACCACGACCCCGAAACTACGCACTAGGTGCGTACTCCACCAATGCCGAGGCCAACATCTGTGGCACGCGTGCGTGCACCCGCGTTCCCGCCTCTTCGTGAGTCGATTCCAAAATCGTTCCGTCCGAGTGGATTCGAGCCATCAGATCACCGCGCGTGTACGGCACCAGCACGTCGACCTCGACCTCCGGCCGAACCAGCACCTCGCTGAGATGTGCTCGTAGTTCAGCGATTCCTTCACCGGTCCGCGCCGAGACGAACACGGCACCAGGCAACAGACCACGTAGTTGCGTCAAGGTAACCGGATCTGCCGCGTCGATCTTGTTGACCACGATCAACTCCGGCGGAGCCTTCGAATCCGTCTCGCGCAGAACATCGGTGACGACTTCCCGCACAGCCTTGATCTGTTCTGTCGGCAACGGATCCGAACCGTCGACGACGTGCAGAAGCAGATCCGCGTCGGTCACTTCCTCGAGAGTCGACCGGAATGCCTCGACCAACTGAGTCGGAAGGTGTCGCACGAAGCCGACCGTGTCGGTGAGTACGTACTCGCGGCCGTCGTCGAGTGCGGCGCGGCGAGTTGTCGGGTCCAAGGTGGCGAACAACGCGTTCTCCACGAGCACACCGGATCCGGTGAGCGAATTGAGCAGACTCGATTTGCCCGCGTTCGTGTATCCGACGATGGCGATCGACGGGATGTCGCTCTGCAGTCGACGTGTGCGCTTGGTGTCGCGGGCGGCCTTCATGCCCTTGATCTCGCGGCGCAGTTTTGCCATGCGCTCACGAATACGGCGACGGTCCGTCTCGATTTTCGTCTCACCGGGACCACGCAGGCCCACACCGCCGTTACTGCCGGCACGGCCACCGGCCTGGCGCGACATCGACTCGCCCCAACCACGCAGACGCGGGAGCATGTACTCCATCTGAGCGAAAGCCACCTGGGCTTTACCCTCACGAGACGTGGCGTGCTGAGCAAAGATGTCGAGAATCAGAGCCGTCCGGTCGATGACCTTGACCTTGACGATCTTCTCCAGCGCCGTGAGCTGCGCCGGCGTCAGCTCACCGTCGCAGACGACGGTGTCGGCGCCGGTCGCCAGGACTACTTCGCGCAGTTCCTGGGCCTTGCCGGAACCGATGTAGGTGGCAGCGTCGGGTTTGTCGCGGCGCTGAACCAGTCCTTCGAGGACCTCGGAGCCCGCCGTCTCGGCCAGTGCGGCCAGCTCGGTCATGCTCGCCTCGGCCTGCTCGGCAGTTCCCTGCGTCCAGACACCGACCAGGACAACTCTTTCGAGTCGAAGCTGGCGGTACTCGACTTCGGTGACGTCCTCGAGCTCGGTCGACAGACCAGCCACGCGGCGCAGGGCGCCGCGATCTGCGAGTTGCATCTCACCGGTCGACGGGTTGCCCGATGCGGACGCTGCCGTGTATTCGGCTTGCGCGTACTCGGACTGCTCGTGAGCGGTGGACTCTTCGTTTTCATGTGTGTTCGTCATACAAGATCCATGGTCCCACGAAACCTGGCCACGGTGCATCCGTATTTCCTGCAGGCGTATTTCCCGCGGGCGATATCACACGAGCGATTGCCACCAGGCATCGCTGATCGTCCCGTTCGCCACCAGAACCGAGGGCCCCCGCAACGACCCTTCGCCGCCTTCGACGGTGACCTGCACTTCGCCACCGAGCACGCGCACCAGCACCGAGCCTTCGTCGCGGCCGTCGAACTTCAGCGCCGCGGCCGCAGCTGCGACCGTTCCGGTTCCGCAGGAACGAGTCTCGCCCACACCACGCTCGTGTACGCGCATGTGGACCCCACCGTCGTGGATCGGCGTCACGATCTCGATGTTGACCCCGTGCGGGAAGAACCCGGGATCGAAGCCCGGGGAAACACTCAAATCGAGCGCACTCAAAACTTCTGCCGTCACGTGCTCGTCGACACACGCCAAATGCGGATTGCCGACGTCGATGCCGACGCCGGCGAAGACGCGGCCGTCGATTGTTGCCGAACTGGTGCCGAGGTCCTTGATCGGGCCCATCGCCACGGTCACGTCACCATGTGTGGCGTCGTAGCCGTGCACCACGACCGGACGCGCTCCGGCACGACTGCCGACCACGAACTCGTCCTTGCTCTCCAAGCCCGAGGCCTTGAGATAGTGGGCGAATACGCGAACTCCGTTTCCGCACATCTCCGCGATGGAGCCGTCGCTGTTGCGGTAGTCCATGAACCAGTCTTCGGCAGCGACGCCGTCTGGCAGCGCAGCGAGCACGCCCGCGTCCGCAAGTGCGCCTGCCCGGGCGACACGAAGGATGCCGTCGGCGCCGAGGCCACGCTGACGATCACACAACGCTGAAACTCGCGCCGGCTCGAGATCGACCCGAACGTCGAGGTCAGGGAGAACAACGAAGTCGTTCTGCGTGCCGTGGCCCTTACTGAAATCCATGGTCGCCATCCTATCCGGACCTACCGACCGACTCACGCAGGTGACGCGGTGACCACGACGTTCTGTTCGTACGTGAAGCCGGACGGCAACGAGGGGTCGGGCACGGTTGCGCCGCCGCAGGTCACGAGGACCAGCCTGGGCGCACCCGTTTCGGAAAAGAACTCGGCCGGCAAAGCCACCTTTTCGTACAGCTTCAGGCTCGCTGCGTGATAGGTGAACATCGTTCCGGTGTCGTCGCTCACGTAGATCGGTGTTCCGGGCTTCATCTGGTGCAGCGCCCACAAGGCGCCGTGCGTGCGATCACCGTCGTCGACGTGGCCGGCAACAAGATTGGTGCCCTCCGAAGATCCGAACTGCACACCGTTGGTGAAATGCGAAACCTTGTCAGGATGCGGAAGGATCATTCCGCGGTTGGCGCCGAACCCACTGGTCACGATGTCGGCTCGCACATCGAGATCGGGAATCGCGAGCGTGTTCGGCGGCAGATCCGTTGGCGCAGGCGCCCAACTCGCCCCTGGATCGGTTGGAGCTCCCACGTCGAAGGGTGCTTCGGGAACAGGTGCGCTGATGGGCTTCCCGGCCGCACTCACCGCAAAATAGACGAGCACCCCGCCGACCGCGAGAAATGTGACGAGCAGTAGGAGAAGCGGCAGCCGACCCGCGCGTCGGCCTCTCGGTCGCGCGTGTGTCCCGGTCTGCGCCATGTTCGTTGTCCTCCAGTCCGTCGATCGCGAAACGAATGGATCACGAAAGAGCTAACTGTAAGATAGCTGATCGGGGCGATCGTGTTACAGGCCGCGATATGCAAGGGCAGCGAAGGCTGAGCGAGCCAGCTCCGGATCGGCACCGTCGAGCCAGTGCACGCGTGCGTCACGACGGAACCATGATCGTTGGCGGCGAACGTAGCGCCGCGTCCCGATGAACGTCCGTTCGAGTGCTTCGGCCAGATCGTATTCACCGTCGAAATGTGCGAGCACCTGTGCGTAGCCGATGGCTCGCGGCGCTGTGACGCCCTCACGCAATCCTTGCTCGACGAGTACGGCGACTTCGTCGACAAGTCCGCCTGAAAACATCAGCTCGGTTCGCAACCGAATCCGTGCGTCGAGTTCTTCCGTATCCCGATCCACGCCGAGAATGCGGGTTCCCCATCGAGGGGCACCGATCTGCGGAGCTGAGGCCGCGAACGGCAGACCTGTCAGCTCGACGACCTCGAGCGCCCTCACCATCCGCCGACCGTCCGTCGGCAGTATCGACGCCGCCGCTACCGGATCAGCAGCAACAAGCGCCGCATGCACCGCACCGACCCCACCGTCGGCCAGCACTGCCTCCCACTTCGCACGAACCTCGGGATCCGTTGCCGGAAAGGACCATTCGTCGAGTAGAGACTGGACGTACATCATGGATCCGCCGACGATCACCGGAACCTTGCCCGCCGCGATCAGATTCTCGGCGATCGCGATCGCGTCGCTTTGATAACGCGCGACGGTGGCGGTCTCCTTCACGTCGAGAACGTCGAGCAGGTGATGCGGAATCCCGCGACGCTCGGCCGGCGTCAGTTTGGCGGTCCCGATATCCATGCCGCGATAGAGCTGCATCGCGTCGATGTTGATGATCTCACCGCCGAATTCCTCGGCCAGCGCCAACGCGAGATCGGACTTTCCCGACGCGGTCGGACCGACAACTGCGATCGGGCGAAGTTCTTCAGGGACGTTCACGGCCGCCACGTCCCGACGTGGTAAGCGACGCCGAACGGCGCGTCGCTGTAGTCGACCACCGAACGTGTCGTGGTTGACCGAGACGAGTTCATGAAGACACCGGCCAGGACCTGCCACGCCGCACGCCCCTGGGCTCCGACACTCCGGCAGAGCTGCGGATCGAGAGCAAGAAGCGCCTCCGGGTCACCGGCGGTCAGGGCATCGTCGATGGCTGATTGCACGCCAGCGGCGCGCTCGTCGAAGCTTCCGGGCGCCTTTGCCGTCAGCGTGGACGCACCGTCAGCCACGATCAGAAGCCCTTGCGGTCGGTTGTCGCTGTCGAGTTGCTTGCGCAGCTGCTGCCCGAATTCACGACATTCATTCACCGACGCCTTTGCACTGACGACGTGCATGTCGACGGTGATCTCCACGTCCGCTCGGGCACGCAGCCAGCCGGCAACAAGGGCGCACAGTTCGAGAGATGGCATCGGTTCACCTGCCGCATCCGCGTCCAGGGACGTCCGGACATCGGCGCCGAATCCCGCGAAAGTACCGATCTGCCCACGTCCGACGCCCGATCGCCAGAGTTCGCCTGCTGCATTCTTGGGTCCTGCATTCTCGGGGCCGACACCGACGCCCACCCAGTGAACCGCCTCGTGAGAGAGCCGGCGCACGGCGGCTATCGCTGTAGCGCGCACCTGAGCGGACTCGGTCGAATCACCGGACAATTCCGGCACGAGTAACGGCGCCGAGGGGACGAGAACAGCGGAAGTCAACACAGTTGCCACGCTAGTCGACCCCGAGGTGGCGACCTCACACCCTCTTACCTGATTCAATAGTCGGAGAACGTGAGTACCGGGTTCAATGGAACCAGGAATGCGATCAGGCAGCCGTGACGCGCGGCAGAGACGAGGACCGATGACCGAGAACAGTGAACCCACCACCGGCGCCGACAGCAGTTCGGCCAGCCCGAGCCCGGCAGCACCCAAACCCGGTGCTCCCAAACCTGGTGGACCACGCCCCGGTGCGCCCCGCCCCGGAGCACCTCGCCCCGGCCCGGCAGCCTCGCATGCCGTCACCGCCGCGCCGGCCAGCGACCCGAGCAAGTTCGGCCGCGTCGAGGAAGACGGAACCGCCTGGGTGAAGACCGCTGACGGTGAACGCCAGATCGGTTCGTGGCAGGCCGGGGACGCCACCGAGGGCCTCGCCCATTTCGGTCGTCGCTACGACGACCTCGCGACCGAGGTCTCGCTACTCGAGGCTCGTCTGACGTCGGGCGCCGGAGACGCCAAGAAGACCAAGGCTGCCGCCATCGCTCTGTCCGAATCCCTCTCCACCGCTGCCGTGATCGGTGACCTCGACGCTTTGGCCCGCCGACTCGACGTGATCGTTGCCGGGTCCGACGAGGCCGCAGCGCACGCGAAGGAAGAGAAGGAACAGTCTCGCGCCGCGAGCACCGCCCGCAAGGAGGCCCTCGCAGTCGAGGCCGAACAGATCGGTTCGGAGTCGACCCAGTGGAAGACCGCGGGTGATCGACTGCGCGAGATTCTCGACGAGTGGAAGACAATTCGCGGAATCGACCGCAAGGTCGACGACGCACTGTGGAAGCGGTACTCCAAGGCTCGCGAGTCCTTCAACCGACGGCGTGGAGCGCATTTCGCCGAACTCGATCGTGATCGTGCGAGCGCCCGTTCGACGAAGGAAGAACTGGTCGAGCGCGCCGAGAAGCTGTCGACCTCCACTGAATGGGGACAGACCGCTGGAGAATTCCGCGATCTGCTCAGCGAGTGGAAGGCTGCCGGCCGCGCACCGCGCGAGGCCGACGACAACCTGTGGAAGCGCTTCAAGGGCGCTCAGGACGTGTTCTTCGCCGCACGCAACGCTGCTGCATCCGAGCGCGACGCCGAATTCGAGCAGAACGCAGTCGCGAAGGAAGAGCTGCTCGCTGCGAACGCGAACATCGATCCGGCGCACGGACTCGAGAATGCTCGTGCAGCGCTGCGCGACCTGCAGGAGAAGTGGGACGCGATCGGCAAGGTGCCGCGCGACCGGATGCAGGAACTCGAAGCGAAGCTCCGGGCCATCGAAACCAAGGTGCGCGACGCCGTCGACGCCGAGTGGCGTCGTACTGATCCGGAAGCACTTGCCCGGGTCGCGCAGTTCAAGGAGCGGGTGAGCCAGTTCGAGGAGCAGGCCGCCAAGGCTCAGGCTGCCGGCAAGACGAAGGACGCCGAGAAGGCTCTCGCTCAGGCAAAGCAGTGGCGTGAGTGGGCCGAAGCAGCCGAGAGCGCTGTCAGCGAGTAGCAGACGACAAACGAGTACGACTACAACGCCGGCTGACTCCGAAAGGAGTCAGCCGGCGTTGTAGTGCGCTATTGGCTAAGAGAACTTCCGTGTCAGCCGACGTTCCATTCCTGATGCTTCTCGGCTTCAGCCGCAGCGATCCGGCGTTGCTCCTCGGCGGCGAGCTGAATGTTGGTTCGCGTCCAGACCACCTTGAGCCAATGGAACGTCAAGAACACGACGGCAAACCATCCGATGACCAGCCCGATCGACGGTCCTGCCACGTTGAATCCGGCGGGAATGGTCTGACGTGACCAGACGGCCATCATTCCCAGCGCACTCGCCACGGCACTACCGGCCAGCGCGACCCACGCCAGACTCCAGCGCCGCGTCACGAGTGCGAGCATCGAGAATCCGATGCCGAAGATGACAACGAACCACACGAACAAGCGTGAGAACAGTGCAATCCGTTCACTTTCCGCGTCCTGGTTGTACGCGAGCACATCCCAGCCGTTCGCAACTCCCGCATGGGGCAGTGCAAGGGTGCCGACCAGCACGAGCACCGCAACCGCGACAACCATGGCGCGCGCACCCGGATCGATTTCCCCCGCGACCTTGCGTTCCGCGTCGTCGAGGTCCTTGCGGTAGCCCTCGAAGGCGTCGTCGCCCGGCTGAGGTGTCTTGTTCTCGTGTTGCGAGGTCATGCGTTGCATCCCATCTGGACGGGTTGTGGGGCTGGGGCACCGATCTTCGGTAGTCCGAGACCTACGCCGATGGGCGGGGTCTTGGGTGTGATGCCCTTTTCGAACGAATCACCGGCGCGGGTCCGACGGTGTGTGAGCACTCCGTCATCTGCCACGAGGTGATGGGGGGCTCCGTGGGTGACGACGACCGTCACCACATCGCCGGGTCGGATTGTGCCGTCGAGGTTTCCCTCGGGTCGGAAATGCACCAGGCGGCCGTCTCGCGCGCGACCGCTGAGACGGTGAGTCGCTGCGTTCTTGCGGCCCTCACCCGCAGCCACCAGCAGTTCTACCTCGGTGCCGACGAGTTTGCGATTTTCCTCGATGTTCACTTCTTCCTGAACCGCGAGCAATCGCATGTAGCGTTCCTGGACAACCTCTTTGGGGAGTTGATCGGCCATCTCCGCAGCCGGCGTGCCCGGGCGCTTGGAGTACTGGAAGGTGTAGGCGTTGGAGAATCGCGCCTTACGCACGACGTCCAGCGTCTCCTCGAAATCCTCTTCCGTCTCCCCCGGGAACCCGACGATGATGTCCGTGGTGATGGCGGCGTGCGGCATTGCGGCGCGCACCTTCTCGATGATCCCGAGGTACTTCGACTTGCGGTACGAGCGCTTCATCGCCTTGAGAACCTTGTCCGAACCGGACTGCAACGGCATGTGCAACTGCGGGCAGACGTTGGGAGTGGTTGCCATCGCTTCGATGACATCATCGGTGAACTCTGCCGGGTGCGGCGATGTGAACCTGACCCGTTCGAGGCCGTCTATGTGTCCACATGCCTTCAAGAGGGAAGCGAAGGCTCCGCGATCGCGCGGTTGTTCCGGATCGGCGAACGACACGCCGTAGGCGTTGACGTTCTGTCCGAGCAGGGTCACTTCCGAGACACCCTCGTCGACGAGTGCCTGCACCTCGGCCAGAATGTCGCCGGGACGTCGATCCACTTCCTTGCCACGCAAAGCTGGAACGATGCAGAACGTGCACGTGTTGTTGCAGCCCACCGAGATGGAAACCCAACCTGCATAAGCAGATTCGCGCTTGGCTGGCAGCGTCGACGGAAACGCCTCGAGTGCGTCGAGGATTTCGACCTCGGCGCGCTGATTGTGACGCGCGCGGTCGAGCAGCGCGGGAAGCGAGCCGATGTTGTGAGTGCCGAAGACGACATCGACGAACGGCGCCTTCTTGACGACGGTGTCACGATCCTTCTGCGCCAGGCACCCACCGACCGCGATCTGCATGTCGGGGTTCGCCTCCTTGTTCGGGGCGAGCTGGCTGAGGTTGCCGTACAACTTGTTGTCCGCGTTCTCGCGGACCGCACACGTATTGAAGACGACAAGATCAGGATCGGTTCCGGTCTCCGCCTTCGAATACCCGGCGTCCTCGAGCAGACCGGACAGTCGCTCGGAATCGTGGACGTTCATCTGACAGCCGTACGTCCGCACCTCGTAAGTGCGAACAGGCGTAGCAGTTGCCTCCGGAACTGCAGTCGGCTCCGGAAGTGCAGGGGACATTTCGTCGATCAGTGACACGCTTCAGCCTAGCTCACGTCCACTACGACGTGTAATAACGCCCTGATAAACAGCCGAAACGCGACATAAACGTCGTCACAGTAAAATTTCCATTACATATGGCAAGAACCATGGCGAAATCACGGGCGTCGACGCAAACTACGCCTAAGGTTCTCGTTTATGACCCAAGCCGACGATGCGACGACGCCGACCACCTCCGGCGATTCCACATCCATGATTTCGATGACCTCGGTGAACAAACACTTCGGGGAACTTCACGTCCTGCAAGAGGTCAATCTCGAGGTACCCAAGGGCCAAGTGGTGATCGTCCTCGGTCCGTCGGGCTCCGGTAAGTCGACTCTGTGCCGCACCATCAATCGCCTCGAACCCATCGACTCCGGCACCATCGCCGTCGACGGAAAGACGCTCCCCGAAGAGGGCAAAGCACTTGCCGCACTTCGTGCCGACGTCGGGATGGTCTTTCAGTCTTTCAACCTGTTCGCGCACAAGACGATCCTCGAGAACGTCATGCTCGCACCGATGAAGGTCCGCAAGGCAAAAAAGGACGAAGCCAAGAAGACCGCGCAGGCGTTGCTCGAACGTGTCGGTATCGCCAATCAGGCCGACAAGTACCCGGCGCAGCTTTCCGGCGGTCAGCAACAGCGTGTCGCCATTGCTCGCGCTCTCGCGATGCAGCCGAAGGTGATGTTGTTCGACGAGCCCACCTCCGCTCTCGACCCCGAGATGGTCAACGAAGTCCTCGACGTCATGACCTCCCTCGCGAAGGAAGGCATGACCATGCTCGTGGTCACGCACGAGATGGGCTTCGCGCGCAAAGCCGGCGATCGTGTGCTGTTCATGGCTGACGGCCAGGTCGTCGAAGACACCACGCCCGAAGAGTTCTTCACCCATCCCAAGTCGGATCGGGCCAAGGACTTCCTCGGCAAGATCCTCACGCACTGATTACAGTCTCCCCTCCGACAGTCCTGTCCTCGTCCACAAGACAACTTGCTCGACTGCACCGTTCACCTCGGCTGCACCGTTCATCTCGACTGCACTGTTCGTGTGTCGACAACTGAGAGGATCTTCATGAAGATCAATCGTTCCGTCCGTTTCGGAATCGGAATCATGGCCATCGCGTTCGCTGCCACGGCCTGTGGCGGCGGCGAGGAGAACAAGTCGATCACCGAGAGCGCTTCCGACGGCACTCTCACCGTCGGCATCAAGTTCGATCAGCCCGGCCTCGGTCAGCGCAACCCTGACGGCACCTTCTCCGGCTTCGACGTCGAGGTAGCCCGTTACATCGCAAACGAACTCGGCGTGAAGCCCGAAGGCATCACCTTCAAGGAATCTCCGTCAGCCCAGCGCGAGACCCTGATCCAGAACGGCGAGGTCGACTACATCGTCGCGACATACTCGATCACCGACACGCGCAAGGAAAAGGTCAGCTTCGGCGGCCCGTACTTCATCGCAGGCCAGTCGCTGCTCGTTCGCTCCGACAACACCGACATCACCGGCCCCGATTCCCTGACCGGCGGCAAGAAGCTCTGCTCGGTGTCGGGTTCGACTCCGGCGCAGAACATCCAGGACAACTACGCCAAGGACGTCCAGCTCCAGCCGCTCGACACCTACTCCGCTTGTGTCGAGGCTCTGCGCAACGGCGCTGTCGACGCTGTCACCACCGACGACATCATCCTCGCCGGCTACGCTGCCCAGTACCCGGGCGAGCTGAAGGTCGTCGGAGAACCGTTCACGACCGAAAAGTACGGTGTCGGCCTGGCCAAGGACGATTCCGAGGGTCGCGGCAAGATCAACGATGCCATCGAGAAGATGATCTCCACCGGCGCGTGGGAAGAAGCCTTCAACAACACCGTTGGTGCTTCGGGCTACCCCATCCCGGCCCCGCCCACCGTTGATCGTTACTGACCTGCTTTTTTCACCGTCAATCTCGCTGCGGCTCCCCACTTCGGGAGCCGCAGCGCGTGACGCCACCAACGGAGATCCCGTGATCTGGGGAGACGGCAAGTGAACCTTCTGAGCAAGTACGGCGACCAGATTCTGGAAGCCTTCTGGACCACGATCCAGCTGACGTTCTTCTCCGCGATCGGCGCCGTCATCATCGGTGTCCTGATCGCGGCCATGCGCGTGTCACCGGTTCCGGTCGCCCGATTCCTGGGTACCGCGTACGTGACCGTGTTCCGCAACACCCCCCTGACACTGATTCTGCTGTTCTGTCTGTTCGGTCTGTCGCAGACGCTCGGAGTCAATCTCGCCAAGTCGGACTCACCGACGTTCTTGACAGACAACAACTTCCGACTCGCAGTACTCGGCCTCAGTGTCTATACCGCCGCGTTCGTGTGTGAGTCACTTCGATCGGGAATCAATACCGTTCCGGTCGGCCAGGCCGAAGCGGGCCGATCACTCGGTCTGTCGTTTGCACAAAATCTTCGGCTGATCGTCCTGCCTCAGGCATTTCGCGCGGTCACAGCACCGCTGGGTAGCGTGCTGATCGCACTGACCAAGAACTCGACCATCGCCGCGGTGATCGGCGTATCCGAAGCGTCAGCGCTGATGAAGAAGATGATCGAAAACGAAGCGGCGATCTTCGTCGTCGGTGGAATCTTCGCTGTCGGTTTCGTGATCCTGACACTTCCCATGGGCTTGATCTTCGGCAAGCTGAGCAAGCGATTCGAGGTTTCACGATGAGCAACCGCGCAACAGTCCTCTACGACGCGCCAGGCCCCAGAGCGCGAAATCTCTACCGATTCGCATCCCTTGTCGTCGCTGCACTCATGGTCGCAATCGGTTACGTCATCTACCGCGCACTCGACGAAAAGGGCCAGCTGACAGCAGCGAAGTGGGATCCGTTCCTCGAATCCACGTCGTGGACAACGTATCTGATACCCGGCATCCGGGGAACGCTGATCGCGGCTGCGATGTCCATCGTCTTCGCGCTCATCCTCGGTTCTGCCCTGGGTATCGGCCGACTCTCCGAGCACAACATCATTCGGAAGATTTGTGGCGTCATCGTCGAATTGTTCCGAGCAGTACCGGTTCTGATTCTGATGATCTTCTCGTATCAGGTGTTCGCCGAATACGAGGTCTTCAAGTCCAAGTACCTCGCACTCGCGGCAGTCGTCGTGGGTCTGACTCTGTACAACGGGTCAGTGATCGCCGAGATCGTCCGTGCCGGAATCAACTCACTCCCACGAGGGCAAAGTGAGGCCGCCAAGGCACTGGGCATGCGCAAGACGCAGATCATGGTGACGATCCTGCTCCCCCAGGCGGTTACCGCCATGCTCCCGGCACTGATTTCACAGATGGTCGTGGCGTTGAAGGACTCCGCCCTCGGTTACCTGATCGGGTATGTCGAGCTGGTGCGTCAGGCCCAACAACTCGGCACCTTCTACGGAAACTTCCTGCCGGCGCTCATCGTGGTCGCCGCGATTATGATCGCTCTCAACTCGGCTCTGACCTTCCTGGCAACCAAGGTGGAGAAGCGCCTGCGTTCCGGAAAGCGAAAGGGTAAGGGCCCCATCGCGGCTCCGTCCGCCGACCCAGCCGTTTCGGTTCCGGGCATGGACCTGACCAAGCCGTGAATCAGATGGAGCCGTGAGTCGAATCCAGCCGCGTTAGCGCGAATACACAACAGGGCGGGGGTACCACCGAATTTCGGTGGTACCCCCGCCCTGTTGCTCTGAATGCTGCACTTCGCTACGAGTCGGTGACCGCCGCCATCTCGGCTTTGACCACCTCGTACGACATCCCAGCTGAATATCCCTTGCGTGCCAGCATCGAGACCAGTCGACGCGTGACCTTGTCACGATCATCGACGGGCTTGTTCTTCAGCTTCCGCCGAACCAGCTCCGCTGCTCGCTCGCGCTCATCTTCCGGATCGATCTGCGACAACGCTTCGGAAGCGACGTCCTGGTCGATTCCTTTGAGCCGCAACTCGACTGCAAGCGCACGCTTTCCCTTGCCCGAGTACGTATGCCGCGAATGAACCCATTGGTTCGCGAAGTCCGCGTCGTCGATCAACCCGATTTCCTGGAGTCGATCGAGGACCTTGGTAATGATCTCGGGTTCGAAGCCGCGTCCGCTCAGCTTGGTTTCCAGTTCGGAGCAGCTGCGCGCCCGGTCGGTCAGAAGGCGCAGGCAAGCATCTTTGGCCTGCGCCTCTGTCCCACCTTCTGCGCGTTGCGACGGCTTCTCGGATCGTTGACGGGATCGACGCCGAGGAGCGCCGTACTCTTCACGAGCATTCTCGCCGTTGTCACCGTCGTCGAAGCTCATGACTGAACTCAGAAGTCGGCGGGAGCTTCGTCGGTTGCAGTGACGTCAGCACCGATACCGAGCTTTTCCTTGATCTTCTTCTCGATCTCGTCACGGATATCGGTGTTCTCCAGCAAGAACTTACGAGCATTTTCCTTGCCCTGACCCAACTGGTCACCTTCGTAGGTGTACCAGGAGCCGGACTTGCGGATGAACCCGTGCTCGACACCCATATCGATGAGCGAGCCTTCCTTGCTGATGCCCTGGCCGTAGAGAATATCGAACTCGGCCTGCTTGAACGGCGGCGCGACCTTGTTCTTGACGACCTTGACTCGAGTGCGGTTACCGACTGCGTCGGTACCGTCCTTGAGAGTTTCGATACGACGGATGTCGAGGCGGACCGAAGCGTAGAACTTCAGTGCCTTACCACCGGTGGTGGTTTCGGGAGAACCGAACATCACGCCGATCTTCTCGCGAAGCTGGTTGATGAAGATGACGGTGGTGCCCGAGTTGTTCATGGCACCGGTGATCTTGCGCAGTGCCTGGCTCATCAGTCGAGCCTGCAAACCGACGTGGCTGTCACCCATCTCGCCTTCGATCTCGGCGCGAGGAACAAGAGCGGCCACGGAGTCGATCACGACGATGTCGAGGGCGCCCGAACGGATCAGCATGTCGGTGATTTCGAGAGCCTGCTCACCCGTATCGGGCTGCGAGACCAGGAGTGCATCGGTGTCGACGCCCAGCTTGGCTGCATAGTCGGGATCGAGTGCGTGCTCCGCGTCGATGAACGCCGCGATGCCGCCGTTGGCCTGAGCATTGGCAACTGCGTGCAGTGCCACGGTGGTCTTACCCGAAGATTCCGGGCCGTAGATCTCGATGACGCGGCCACGCGGCAGTCCGCCGATACCCAGCGCGACGTCGAGCGCGATGGAACCGGTGGGAATGACGGCGATGGGCTGGCGAACACCCTCACCCAGGCGCATCACCGAACCCTTGCCGAAGTTCTTGTCGATCTGCGCCAACGCGAGGTCGAGCGCCTTGTCCCGATCAGGTGCCTGTGGTGCCATCGTGATCCCCATCCTTGTTTCAGTCTTCAGTGCCTGCCTGAGCAGACTCCGTCTCTTCAGCGCCTGCCTGAGCCGACCCTGTTGGTGTGTTGCGATCAGAGTAGATCCGGCCACCGACAGACTTTTCGATCTTGCTTTCGCGCTTGTCGATCACTGTGCTTGTCGATCACCGAAAGTTCGCAGTTACGAAAGGAGCGTCACCACCGAACAGCTTCAGCATAGACGAACACGTGTTCGAACAGAAGATGGGAGACGTTCGACACGCCGAAAAAATCAGCGGCGGGCGGGTGGTACGTCGAACTCCACACAGAGCGCACGCCACACTTCGCGAGGCTCCCAACCTGCTTCGACGGCCTCCGCAGCAGTCATTCCGTCGAGACTCTGGAGTACATGGTCGATCAGCATCGAGTCGCCTCGTACCTGCCCGAACTCTTCGCGCACCATTTCATGAAATTCGGTCAACCGCACAGCCGCCACCGTAGTCCACAGAGCGGTGCATCTGCATTCAGGCGCAACATGCTCACGCCGTCACACCGCCGTTGACCACCTGTCGGCACACCGCCACCGGATCGGCGACCTGCGACGCAGTCGCGGCAGCAGACATCGCAGCTTCCGCGAATCGTTTGTCGGAGAGCAACTGCAGTACGGCATCGCGAATCGAGCGGGCATCTGCGGGCCGCACGATCACCGACGTCCCTGCCCGCGCAGCGCGATTGGCCAACTCCCACTGGTCCCCACCCCCGGGAACGACGACCGTCGGCACGCCGGCCAGCAAGGCCTTCGCCAACATGCCGTGCCCGCCGCCGCACACCAACACCGACGCGTCACGCAGCATCGCGTCCTGGCGTCCGAGACCTGCACGAACCCAATCGGGATGCTCGCCTTCGGCTCCGTCGAGCATCGACGCGATCAGCCGCACACCGGCGCCGCCGAGTCCTTCGACCGTGCCCTCGAACATTCCCACTGCGCCGGTGTGCGCCGTGGACGGCGCCACCATGACCAGCGGTTCGTCACCTGGCGGTGGGTCCAGAATCACCTCGGTCGGCTCCCAGAGAAGCGGGCCGACGACGTGGGCGTGCTCCGGCCAGTCGGGACGCGGCACTTCCAGTGCCGGAAGTGTTGCGATCAGGCGAGCATGCGGGCCTGGATCCAGGGCGGGTAGCCCGATGCCGACACGGGCCTGCGAGCGCTGCGCCAACCCTTGCTTGATCGAACGTCCTGTTGCGGCGCGCATCAGGGTGTCGCGAAGTCGACCACGAATTCCGATGCCGGGCGCGAGCCCACTGCCGATCGGCGGTAACCCCCGCGACGGTGAGTACAGCGGGTGAGGCGAAAGTTCCACCCAGGGGATGCCGAGTCGTTCGGCGGCCAATCCGCCTCCGGCAGTGAGGATGTCGGAGACGACGAGATCCGGGGAGACGGATTTCAGGTCGGGAAGCAGTTCGGTGGAAATATAGGCGGCGCGCGAATGAATCCGAGCGCCTGCATCAAGATCGTCGTCTCCCGGCCGCGGGGCCAAGCCCTTGAGAGGCTCGGCTTCCACGCCGGCCGCTCGCGCTGCCTCGACCCACCGGGTCCCCGTGTACAGAATCGGGTCGTCGCCGGCCTGGATCAACGCCAGCGACAACGCTATTGCGGGAAAAGCATGACCCGGGTCCGGCCCGGCAACAACGGCTACACGCACCGGATCAGAGTGTCACACCGAGTGAAAGGCCTGTTCCGCCGCACCCAGTGCGCGTTCGCGATCCGAAGCCACCAATCCGATTCTCGTCCTGCGATCAAGGACGTCGTCGACGTCGAGTGCGCCTTCATGCGATACCGCGAAATCGAACTCGGCGCCGCAGATCTCCAAGTCCGCAACCGATCGGAGTCGATCGCTGCTCGCCGCGGCCACGACCTCGGCCTCTGTGCCGTATCGCGCCACCAACGACGCCGGTGCCTTGATCTTTTTCAATTCCATCGGTGATGCAGCGCCTACCAGCGGCAACGCGCGTGTCCGACACGCCCCGGCGCTCAGCGATCCGACCTCGACCGCGGCGTCGACGGCGTCTTCGGCCATCTTGCGGTACGTCGTGAGTTTTCCGCCCACCACCGTGACCAAGCCCGAGTCCGAACGGACTACAGCGTGATTGCGCGAGAGGTCGGCCGTCGAGCCTTCACCGGTGTCCAGCAGCGGACGCAGACCCGCGAAGGTCCCCAAGACGTCCTCACGGGTCAGCGGAACTTCCAACGCCGTGTTCACGGTGTCGAGCAGGAAGTCGATCTCGTCCTCGGACGCCGTCGGTACGTCGGGCACCGGTCCCGGCGCTGCTTCGTCGGTCAACCCGAGGTAGATCCGGCCGAGCTGCGCGGGCAGCGCGAAGACGAAACGGTTGGTCTCGCCGGGAATCGGCACGGTCAGTGCTGCCGTGGGGTTCCCCAATCGCGCTGCATCGAGCACCAGGTGCGTCCCGCGGCTGGGGCGCAGGGTGATGCTGGAGTCGACCTGATCAGCCCAGACACCGGTCGCATTGACCACGACGCGGGCACGCATCAAGAACTCGGACCCGGTCAACTCGTCGCGCAAGGTGGCCGACGTTCCGGATACGTCGTATGCACCGACGCGGGTCAGGATTCGCGCGCCGTGGGACGCTGCGGTTCGGGCGATGCCGACGACGAGGCGGGCGTCGTCGATGAGCTGCCCGTCGAACGCGGTCAAGGCGCCTCGTAGGTTCTCCTGCTTGACCGCGGGAGCCAATTCGCGCGCCCGCGCAGCGCTGACCGTCCGTGATCTGGGTAAAACCGAAGCCGGGGTTCGCGCCGACATGCGCAGAGCGTCACCGGCCAGGAAACCGGTACGCACCAGGGCCTTCCCGAAGAACGACGTTTCGGGCAACAGCGGTACGAGTTGAGGCATGGCGCGAACGAGGTGCGGCGCGGTGCGCGTCATGAGAATGCCGCGCTCGACCGCACTTTCACGCGCTATACCGACATTGCCGGAAGCCAGGTACCGAAGGCCGCCGTGTGCCAGTTTCGAACTCCAGCGGCTGGTGCCGAACGCGAGGTCGTGCTTTTCGACCAGCGCAACACTGAGCCCACGAGTCACGGCGTCGAGAGCGACACCGACACCGGTGATTCCGCCGCCGATGACCAGGACGTCAACCGAATCGCCGTTCGCCAACTGCTCGAGTTCACGAGTACGCCGCTGTGCATTGAGAGCTGAATCGCCGCCTGCTGAATCACTGCCTGCTGAATCTCGAGGGTCCACAGCTATTCTCCCGAATTCTTTGCAGGTGCCAGATACGCAGCGACCGCATGTCTGAGTTGCTCGACCGACGCGTCGGCGGAAAGTTCCGGCTCGAGAGTCGGTGCGGAGATGACGACGGACTGAGCCATCAGTAGAACCATCGCCGCAATCTCGTTGACGCTTCCCTCGCGAATCGAACCGTCTTGTTGACCGGCAGCGACGACGGAAGTGATCAGTTCGAGAATCGACTTCTGGCTCGCGCCGAGTCGGTCCACGATGTAGGTGGTGAGCAACTCTTGATCAGCGTGCCGAATCTTCACGAAGAGCGGATGGTCGCGAATCTGGCCGACGACGTCCCCGATCGCTTCCACGAGCAATGTGGCCGCAGACCCGGTGAAGGTCACCTCGGGCAGCACCGATCGAATCTCCCGAGTGAGCAGATCCGCGACGACGGCTCGCGTGTCCGGCCATCGCCGGTAGACGGTCGGCCGGCTCACGCCGGCGCGACGCGAGATCTCCGCCAGTGTGGTTCGCTGCATTCCGAAATCGAGGACACACGACCTTGCTGCGTCGAGAATCACGTCGTCGATCTCGCGGCTGGGGATGCGCTGACCGTCTGCCTTGCGAGGGACAATTGGGCCATCTGCGTTACGGATTACCATCGTGTGTAACACAATACCGGACAAGTCACCGGTAATCCCGTCGGGACTTGCGAGTTCTCTCGCTCAGAGATCATCAGAAATAGTACAACTCGAAACCAACTGCGCGCTCGGCGTCGAATCCAGGCTTCGGTCCGCTGACCATGTCGATCTGTGCGCGCGCCTGTTCCCGGATCGGCGTGGAACTCAACGCCGCCAGATATCGCGCATGTTCCGCGAGTGAATCCACGGCGCGATCGACCGTCGACGTCACGTCGACGCAGTGTGTAGGAGTCATCGTGTTGACCGCAACCCACCGAACGCCGGACCACGGCGCCAGTCCCTGCGCCGTCAATGACGGAAAGATCCATTCGTTCGCCGCATCAGCGGTCGCGTCCAGGACGCTGATCCCGAGCGCTCGGTGATCCGCGCTGTTGAGGTAGCCAGGCCCCCAGGTATGGGAGAAGTTCATCGTCACCACCAATTCCGGGCGGTGACGACGAATTGCTGCGGCGAGAGTCGAGCGCAACTCCAAGCCTTCCACGAGACGACCATCGGGCAGGCCCAGGAACTCCACCTCACTGACACCGACGATCGAGGCCGAGCGACGCTCTTCTTCCTCGCGGACCGGGCCGGACTCCTCGGGCGACAGACCGGCGATTCCGGCCTCGCCGCGCGTGGCCAGGACATATCGCACGTCTTTGCCGCGATCGGTCCACTGCGCCACTGCTGCGGCTGCGCCGTATTCGATGTCATCGGGATGCGCCACGATGACAATCGCGCGCTGCCAGTCCTCGGGGAAGTTTTCCATAGGGCAGATCTTGCCCGTCAGAACCGCGAAGCGGGCGAATTGTCGTCACTTCCCGACATCGCCTTCACCAGGAAATAGATTCCGAAGCCGACGGCGCCGACCACCAGAACCCAGAAAAGCCCCTTGATCAGGGCACCGACCACCGCGAGTGCGACCCACACCAGTACGACGGCCAAAACGATCTTCCAAAACATGCTTACCTCCAACGTGCCGTTGAATAATCAGTCGAATCGGACAGGTGCTGCGTCGTCCGTAGAACCAGCCTGACAGGTCTGGCGTGACAAAGCAGCAGCTCAGCGGCAAGTTCAGGTAAAGATCAGGGTTCACCCCGAGACCGGCCCTCACGCAGGTCAGGTGTCCAACCCATCGGAGCTTGCTCCTGGCGTAAACTCGCGAAGTTCGATCCCGTATGACGAAGGAGCACGTCCGCAGTGTCTACGACCCGTTTCCCCGCTCGCGATCTCGCGCATGTAGCCGTCTTCGCCGCACTCATCATCGCGCTGGGCCTACCCGGGTCGATCAACATCGGCATTTCCGGCGTGCCGATCACACTTCAGTCCATGGGCGTCATGATGGCCGGCGCTCTACTCGGACCGCGCAAGGGTGTTCTCGCCGTCCTGACGGTCATTGCCCTGGGATTGGTCGGTCTACCGGTCCTTGCCGGCGGTCGCACCGCACTCGTGTCTCTCTCGAGCCCGACAGCCGGATTCCTCATCGGTTGGATCCCGACGGCGTTTGTCATCGGATGGCTGACCGCCAAGATGCTGCCCAAGTACCGGATCATCGCGGGCATCGGCATCAACCTTCTCGGCGGCGTGGTCATTCTCTACGCGTTCGGCATCGTCGGAATGATGGTCCGCGGACACATGAGCTTCGTTGCCGCATGGTCGGCCAACGCCGCCTTCATTCCTCTCGACGCCGCAAAAGCGGTCGTCACCGCGTTGGTCGCGTCCCAGGTTCATCGGGCATACCCGGCACTACTGCGCGACTCGGTGATCTCGTCGAACAAGACCGTGGTGGCGAATTAATCTCCGATGAGTGAGATCGTCTTCGAGAACGTCGGACACAGCTTCGGTGAACGAACGGTCCTGCAGCAGATAAATCTGCGACTGAGCGAGCAGCGAATCGGAATCGTGGGTGCGAACGGAAGCGGAAAGTCGACCCTCGCTCGCATGATCAACGGACTGGTCGTTCCGACGGAAGGACACGTCCACGTCAACGGCTTGGACACGGCGAAGAAGGGCCGCGACGTACGCAAGCAGGTCGGATTCGTCTTCACCGATCCCAACCACCAGATCGTGATGCCGACGGTTGCAGAAGACATCGAATTCTCGCTCCGCCGTAGCGGATTGGGCAAAGCCGAGCGCGCCGCAAAGGTGGCCTCGGTGCTCGAACGCTACGGCCTCGCCGGGCACGCCGACCATCCCACCCACCAGCTTTCGGGCGGGCAGAAACAGCTCCTCGCGCTCGCGGCCATCATGGTGACGGAACCGAACGTACTCGTCGCCGACGAACCCACCACGCTCCTCGACCTTCGCAACTCTCGGCTGATCAGCTCGGTATTCGCGTCACTCGATCAGCAACTGATCGTCGTGACCCACCAACTCGATCTCCTCGAATCCTTCGAACGGGTGTTGGTCGTCGACCAAGGCCGCGTCGTCGCTGACGGCTCCCCCGCCGACTCCATCGATCACTACCGGTCGTTGGTCTCGTGACCACTCTCGGCGTCTACCGACCGGGCTGCTCACTCCTGCACCGGATGCCGACGGGAATCAAGCTCTTCGCCTTGGTCGTGGCCATTCTCGCCGTCTCGATCTTCGTGCGTGAGCCGTGGCAACTGGCAGCTCCCACGATCGTAGTTGTGGCCCTGTACGCGATTGCGCGCATTCCTCCGATGACTGCAATCCGGCAGCTGCGTCCGGCGCTGTGGATGTTGCTCTTCATCGGGGCGTTCCAGCTGGTAGTCGCGGGATGGCAGCGAGCGGCCGTCGTTTGCGGGGTTCTGATCATTTCGATCGCCTTCGCGGCGATCATGGGTCTGACCACACGGATCTCCGAGATGCTCGACGCGATCACCAGATTTCTGACACCCTTGCGACGCTTCGGCGTCAATCCCGAACGGATCGCCTTGCTCCTCGCAATGACGATCCGGTGTATCCCGCTGATGTTCGAGGTCATCACACAGGTGTCCGAGGCACGCAAGGCGCGAGGGCTCGGATTCTCGCTGCGATCCTTCGCAGTGCCGGTCATCGTCGGCACCCTGATGACCGCGGACGCAATGGGCGAAGCATTGGCGGCCCGCGGCGCCGACGACTGAGATGTCGAACAGTGTGCATCGATCAGGCGCGAGAGCCGATCAGTTGTACTTGCGGGTGATGTCGTCCACCTCGCCGATGGCGTCGGCAAGCGCCGAGAGCCGCTCGGCGGCCGCGTGCAGCGCCGAAAGCTCTCGGTTGAATCCCACGAGCGCCGACGGGCTGTGAGGCGCTGTCAGAGCAGCTGCCGAAGTCACCAGATCCTCGTACTGATCCAACCCCGACTGCAACTCACGGACTGCGCCGTCGATGGTGGGATCAAGAGGTTCGGTTACCTTCGGCGTCGCGGCCACAGCGCGTTCCATCGCGACGACATCCGAAGACACCGCGAACATCGCTCTCAGTGCCGAATCGGCGGTAACAGTGATTTCGTCCAACTCACCGGGGTCGATGGTGTCGGCGCGTCTGAGCACACTCAAGATCTCGAACAGCGAAGTCTCGGCGCCTATGAGGCGCGACATCGGGATGAACGCGCGAGACGACGACGGTGGCAACCGCCTGCGAATCGGCGCGGACGGCGGTGGGCCGGAACTCATCGAACGGTAGCGGCCGACCGCGATCACGGCGGGAACCGCGAACAGTGCCGCTCCCCCGCCTGCCACGACCACCGACCACTCGGGAGCCGACGCGACGGCGAGGCCGGCCGTGCCGACCACGGATCCGCCGGACATGAAACCCCAACGCTGAGCGCGTCGGCGCGCACGGGCACGCTTGCGCTCGAACTTGGCCCGCGGGTCCTGCCACCGCCGAGCGGCATCCGCCGCCGAAAGCCCAACCTCGCGCAATGTATCCGCGGTGCGTCCCAAAGCTCCGAAAGCGCCGGATACGGAAACGGGAACGGCCGACCGGGGCTCACGCCCAGATCGACCGTCTCGTGAAGAAAACATCAGAGCATCACTGCCGACATCGAGGATTCGGCTACTGCCCGGTCTGACCGGCAGCCGGGGGCTGCTTTTCGACGGACGGAGTCGCGGGAGTGGCTGCTGCGCCGCCGGACGGCAGCGCCTCGCCCTTCATGGATGCACGAATCTGCTCGAGGCGACTGTGCCCAGCCATCTGGACCGAGGCCTGCTGGACCTCCATCATGCGGCCCTGAACGGAGTTCTGGGCGAGCTCGGCAGAGCCGAGTGCGTCAGCGTAGCGACGTTCGATCTTGTCGCGCACAGCATCGAGGCTGGGTGTGTTGCCCGGAGCCGACAGCGTGCTGTCCATGGAACGAAGGGACTCGCTCACGCGCTCCTGCATCTTGGCCTGCTCGAGCTGGCTGAGCAGCTTGGTGCGCTCGGCAACCTTTGCCTGCAGAGTCATCGCGTTCTGCTCGACGGCCTTCTTGGCCTGAGCGGCTGCCTGCAAGGACTGGTCGTGCAGTGCCTTCAGATCCTCGACGCCCTGCTCGGCCGTCACCAACTGGGCCGCAAAAGCTTCTGCAGCGTTGGTGTACTGAATTGCCTTGTCGTTGTCGCCGGCAGCAGCGGCCTGATCGGCGAGGTTGACTGCCTGGCGCGCGTTGGCGTTGAGCTTTTCGACCTCGTCGAGTTGACGGCTGAGCTTCATCTCGAGTTGACGCTGATTACCGATCACCGACGCAGCCTGCTGGGACAACGCCTGATGCTGGCGCTGTGCGTCCTCGATCGCCTGCTGAATCTGAACCTTTGGATCTGCCTTCTCATCGATCTTCGAATTGAAGAGCGCCATCAGGTACTTCCAGCCCTTGACGAAAGGATTAGCCATTGGTTTGATCCTGCCTCCATCTGATGCGCCGCGCCGAACGCGACCCGGAGCGCGACCGTCGCGCACCGAAACAAGGGCTGCGCCCTATCTGCTCTGACCCCACCTGCTGGAAACCGGCGGTTACGTACAAAATCTATCGGTTACGGCCGGTAGTGGCTACGCCGCCGCCAACCTTCGAGCGTTCGGTGCCGGAATCACGACGCGGGTGTCGCGTGCGATAGTCGGCGAACCGGAAGCCGAGACAGAGCCGGAAGCCGACACGGCAGGTTCGGCAACCTGCCGACCAGCTACCGGAGCGCTCTTCTTCGTGGCCAGGGTCTCGCTCACGTCGACCAGCACGTCGGACAGTGGGACTGCGAGCGCATCACAGATCGCCGCCAACAATTCGCTCGATGCTTCCTTGCGTCCACGTTCCACTTCGGACAGATAGCCCAAGCTCACACGCGCGCTGTTCGACACCTCACGTAGCGTGCGGCTCTGCGAAACGCGCGTACGCCGGAGACTGTCACCGATTGCCTCACGCAATAGCAGCGCCATCTCGCTCCTCCTTCATCCGTGACCTCATCGTGCATGGTCGTACGTCTTCACAATCGTCAACGTCCGAACACATCCGATTGGTTCCCGAGCCTATCGTGCCGCACGCTCTACGACACGATCACGCAACCGCGACACGGCAGTCGCGACCGCGGTTGTCCGAATCTCCCACCGTTCGCCGCCGAGCGCGAGCGGTTCGCATTCGGTTCCGTCAGGGCCGGCGATACCGAGAAACACTGTTCCGACCGGGTGTCCGTCCTGCTCACTCGGACCGGCGACTCCGGTCAGACCGATACCCCAGTCCGCACCGCACTTCGTCCGGGCACCGAGCGCCAATGCCACCGCCGTGCTCTCGGACACGGGGCCGTCCGTTGCCAGGCGGCTTGGATCCACACCAGCCAGCGTTGCTTTCAGGTCGGTCGCGTACACGACCAGGCCCCCGCGCAGCACCGCGCTCGACCCCGGCACCGACGCGACTGCAGCCGTGAACAACCCTGCTGTCAGAGATTCGGCGGCGGCGACAGTCTGCTTCGCGGCGCCGAGGGCCTCGACAAGTTCGACCACTCCGAGTCCGAGCAGCGGGTCGGTCATGACTCGACTGCGCGAACTCCGGCGCGAAGCCTGATCGCCTGCACGATGTATTCGATTCCCGTCGCCACCGTCAGCACGACGGCAGCAGCCATCAGCAGCCCGCTGACGATGTCCCAACTGCTCGGCAGCGGGCAGAGGTAGAACCCGATCGCAACGGCCTGCACGAGGGTCTTGAGCTTGCCGCCCTTGCCCGCCGGGATGACCGCGTGCCGCAGAACCGCGAACCGCAGCAGCGTGATTCCGAGTTCCCTGGCGATGATCACTCCGGTCACCCACCACGACAGATCACCGAGAACCGAGAGCCCGATCAGCGCGGCTCCGATCAGCGCCTTGTCCGCGATCGGGTCCATGAGTTTCCCGAAATCGGTGACCAGACCGTACTTCCGAGCCAATTGGCCGTCGATCCGATCCGTGATCGCGGCGACGATGAACACGCCCATCGCCCCGAGACGCCACCACGTCGAGTGTCCGCCGTCGACGAACAGAACAACGAGAAACACCGGAACGAGAACCATCCGGACCATCGTGAGAATGTTCGCGATGTTCAGCAACGGAACCGGGTTGTCCGCGACAGGTGTGCCGTCGGACGGGCCGACGGCGGCGCGATGGGCGTCGGTCTGATCGCGCGGGGTACTCATCGGATCACCGCAGAGGCGGTGAGCCGAACCCGGGATACAGCCGAGCGGCGCGGGAATTGCGTGGGGCGGACAGGCACGCGACTTAGAATATCGGTAGGGCCATTGACTAATGTGCACCACATGACTTCGACCGCGCCGACCTATACCGAGAGCCAGTTGATCGTGCGTCGCGCGCGAACGTCGGACATCCCCGAAATCAAGCGTCTGATCGACATCTACGCCGGCAAGATCCTCCTCGAGAAGAATCTCGTGACGCTGTACGAGGCAGTCCAGGAGTTCTGGGTCGCCGAGCGGGGCGACCAGGTAATCGCTTGCGGCGCACTGCATGTGCTGTGGGCGGACCTGGGTGAGATCCGCACCGTCGCAGTCGATCCGACTGCGAAAGGGCAGGGCGCAGGTTTCCACGTCGTCGACAAACTCATCGAGGTCGCCAAGGAATTGGAGTTGGAACGGTTGTTCGTTTTGACGTTCGAGACCGAGTTCTTCCACCGTCACGGATTCGCGGAGATCGACGGCACTCCCGTCACCGCCGAGGTCTATGCGGAAATGTGTCGGTCCTACGACGCCGGCGTCGCCGAGTTCCTCGATCTGAGCTATGTGAAACCCAACACACTCGGCAATACTCGCATGCTCCTGACTCTCTGAACCGTTCAGACTCTTCAAAGACACCTGTCTCGATCACCAGCCTCCGAAAGCGGTTCACGATGTCGTTGTTCCTCGTCGAATACACCTACGCACCCGAGAAGACCCCTCAGCGCGACGAAGTCCGCAGCGATCACCGCGCCTGGCTCGCGGATCTGGTTTCCCGCTCGATCGTTCTGTCATCTGGCCCGTTTGCAGATGGAAACGGCGCGCTGATCATCGTCGACGCCGCTGACGCCGACACCGTTTCACTCCTCTTCACCCACGATCCGTTCGCGATCGCCGATTTGATCGAGAAGGTCCGGATCACCGAGTGGGTTCCGGTGTTGGGTCAGTTCAGCGCCTGAGAGCGTCGGCCTACTCCCCGGCCCGGTCGCGAGTCTTCAACAGGCTCGCGACCGTCGTCACCGCCAATACTCCGATGATCACTCCGAGTGAGAGTGCCGTGGAGATTTCCGGCACGGAGACGTGTTCACCTCCGTTGACGAACGAGAGGGTGTTCTCGTGCAACGCGTGAAGTACCAGCTTCACACCGATGAACGCCAAGATTATCGAGAGCCCGTACGAGAGATAGACCAGCCGTTCGAGCAACCCGCCGATCAGGAAGTACAGCTGCCGTAGGCCCATCAGCGCGAAGGCGTTGGCGGTGAACACCAGATACGGTTCCTGAGTCAGACCGTAGATCGCCGGAATCGAATCGAGCGCGAAGAGCACGTCGGCAAAGCCGATTGCGATGAGCGCCAACAACAACGGAGTCACGACGCGCTTGCCGTCGATCCGGGTGATCAGTTTGTCGCCGTCGTATTCCTCGGTAGTCGGCAGCACCCGTTTCACGAGCGAGATGATGCGACTGTCGCGCTTCTCCTCGGCTTCCTTCTCATGCCCGTGATCGCGGATCAGGGTGTACGCGGTGTAGATCAGGAACGCACCGAAGAGGTAGAACACCCAGCTGTATGCGTTGATGGCGGCGGCACCGACACCGATGAAGATTCCGCGCATCACCAACGCGAGGACGATGCCGATCAGCAACACCTTCTGCTGGAACTCTCGTGGTACCGCGAAGGTCGACATGATGATCACGAAGACGAACAGATTGTCGACCGAGAGCGCCTTTTCCGTGACATAGCCGGCGAAGTACTCACCGCCGTACGTGGTGCCCCAGATCCACATCACGACGAGGCCGAAGACGATGGCGATCGAGATGTAGACCGTCGACCAGAACGCGGACTCCCGGAAGGTCGGCGCATGCGGCGTGCGGACGTGGGCGAAGAAGTCGAAGACGAACAGGCCGAGGATCACCACGATCGTGATTCCCCAAGCCAACGGCGTCACATGCACGGGTTCCTCCGGTCGTCTGTCGACGGCTTGTCCGCCGAGGTGTCCCTACTCGTCTGCGGGTGCCTCATCCGGGTCGCCGCCGCGAATCGACCACAGCAGACCGTCGAGTTCCTCAGGCTTCATGAGTACCTCGCGGGCCTTCGAGCCCTCGCTGGGTCCGACGACGCCACGATTTTCCATGAGGTCCATCAGTCGGCCGGCCTTGGCGAACCCGACTCGCAGCTTGCGCTGAAGCATCGATGTCGAACCGAACTGGCTGGTGATCACCAATTCCACGGCCTGCAAGAGGACATCCATGTCGTCGCCGATGTCGGGGTCGACGTCTTTCTTCTCCCCGGCCTTCTGCGCGGTGACACCTTCGGTGTACTCGGGCTCCGCCTGGTTCTTCGCGAAGTCGACGACCGCCGAGATTTCTTCGTCGGTGATGAACGCGCCCTGCATACGGGTCGGCTTACCCGCACCCATGGGCAGGAAGAGGCCGTCACCCATACCGATGAGCTTCTCGGCGCCTGGCTGATCGAGGATGACTCGCGAGTCCGTCAGTGAAGACGTCGCGAACGCCAGACGAGACGGCACGTTGGTCTTGATCAGGCCGGTGACGACGTCGACGGAGGGGCGCTGCGTTGCCAGCACCAGGTGGATACCGGCAGCACGGGCTTTCTGCGTGATGCGGACAATCGCTTCTTCGACGTCGCGGGGAGCGGTCATCATGAGGTCGGCCAACTCGTCCACGATTGCCAGGATGTACGGGTACGGACGGTAGACGCGCTCGCTGCCCAGCGGGGCGGTGATTTCGCCGGACTTGACCTTGGAGTTGAAGTCGTCGATATGACGCACCCGGTTGGCCTGCATGTCCTGGTAACGCTGTTCCATCTCCTCGACCAACCAGGCCAGCGCTGCCGCGGCCTTCTTCGGCTGAGTGATGATCGGCGTGATCAGGTGCGGGATGCCTTCGTACGGCGTGAGCTCGACCATCTTCGGGTCGATGAGGATCATCCGTACTTCTTCCGGCGTTGCTCGGGTGAGCAACGAGACGAGCATCGAGTTCACGAAGCTCGACTTACCCGAGCCGGTCGAACCTGCCACCAGAAGGTGGGGCATCTTCGCGAGGTTGGCACTGACGAAGTCACCTTCGATGTCCTTGCCCAGACCGATCACCAGTGGGTGGTGATCGCGTCGCGTGCTCGGCGCGTTCAGCACGTCGGCGAGGCGAACCATTTCGCGGTCGGAGTTCGGTACCTCGATGCCCACGGCGGACTTACCCGGAATGGGAGCCAGGAGACGGACGTTGTCGGTAGCCACTGCATAGGCGATGTTGCGGGCGAGCGCGGTGATCTTCTCGACCTTCACGCCTGGGCCGAGTTCGACCTCGTACCGCGTCACTGTCGGGCCTCGGGTGAATCCGGTAACGGCGGCGTCGATCTTGAACTGTTCGAGGACCTCGCTGATCGCTTCGATCATCGCGTCGTTCGCAGAACTGCGGAGCTTGGGCGGGTCCCCTTCGATCAGCAACGTCGTCGGAGGGAGGTTGTAGTCGCCGTCGGTGACCCGATCGGTGACGAAGTGTTCCTTCTCCTCCGGCTCCGGTTCGGGTTTCGGCACAGGCTTGGCGATAGGGACGGAACGGGCCGGCACCTTGGGGCGCGGCGCCGGAGTCTCCACGACGGGCGCGGCAGCAGCCACGACGGGCTCGTCGGGTACTGCGGTGTCGTCGGCGTTCCACAGACCGAGTACTTCGGTCTTCTTGTCGCCGGATTCGAACTCGTCCGTCGGGTAGTTGTCGATCGGTGCGCGTCGGCTGGTCCGCTTGGCGGGCTTGAGCGGTGGCTCGGCGTAGGTGTCGACCGGGTAGCCGTCGGCGTCGAACAGTGAAGGATCGTAAGCAGATTCGCCGTAGTGGTGCTCGCCGTCCTCGTCGAATTCGGATCCGTAGTCGCCGTATTCGTCCGAGCGATACGAGGCACCGAAGAAGGACTGGAACTTGCTCGGCACCTCACGCAGCGTGGTTCCGGTCAGAAGGAGGATTCCGAATCCGGCGGCGATGACCAACAGCGGCGCAGACAGCCAGACGGTGAGCCCGTTGGTGAGCGGGCCGCCCACGACGTACCCGACGAACCCTGCTCCGTTGGAGCGACCGGTCGAGTCTGTCGGTGAACCCGAGATGATGTGCCAGAGGCCGAGCGCCGGCAGACCGACCAGCAACGATCCCATGATCAGTCGGGGGCGGATCTCAGGTTTCGGTTCTGTGCGCATCAACAGGATCGCGAGGCCGACGCCGACGATGGGGAGCACGGCCGAAGCCGCGCCGAAGATAGCGCGCACAAGGGTGTCGATGCCGCCGCCGATCGGACCACCGGCTTTGAACCAGACGCCGCCGGCGATGACGACGCTGAATGCGATCAGGCCGAGCGCTATTCCGTCGCGGCGGTGGCCGGCTTCGATCTCGCCGACCTTACTGACGGTGCGTGTGGTGGCGCCGACGCCGCGGGCAGCCAGGGACCACCCGGCTCCTATTCCCTTGCCGACAGCCGCCAACGGGCTGGCCCGCTGAGACGTTTTCGATACCGGGCGGCGCGCGGATGACGACGTACCGGAGGCCTTCTTGGGCGCTGGCTTGGAGCCTTTGCCCGAGGCCGGGCGCCCACCAGCCCTGGCCGAAGTCGTGACGTTCCGAGGAGTCGACACGGTCCGTGTGGTGCGGGAGGTGCGAGGTTTTGCGGTCGTGCGCGCACTCGGAGTGGAGGCTGACGACCTGGTCGATGCCCTGGACGTGGACGTGCTTGTACTGGATCCCCGGGCGCTCGACTTACCTGCCATGGAGTTCAGGCTAGTCTGTGCGACCCCATCTGGACCATCCGCAACACCAGCAACACTGGTCGCGAGTGCGAAACGTGATCTTCGCAACCCGTCGTTCGAGCGCCACTCAGGTTGAAAAAGGCAATCAGAAACTGCGATCGAGCGCCATCACGGATTGGACGTCGGCCAGTTCACCTTTGGCTTCGATCTTCACTTCGTTGCGACCGAAAGCGTGCAGCAGCAACTCGGCGGGTTCGCCCTGCAAGACAACACTGCGAGAGCCGGATTTATGGACGACCGCACTCTCGCCGGAGGGAAGTTCGAAAATTACCTCGACAGCGGCCTTGCGGTAGCCCATCTTGCCGATCTGGCGTGCGTACTTCCACAGCTGAGCCTGCCGACCCTCCGACAACGGACGCGGCGCCCAGTTCAGATGTGCGCGGCGTACGTCTTCGTGGTGAACGAACATCTCGGTGGTGTTGACCTGCGCGTCGAGCCAGTACATCGGCGACCATCGCGGCGGCCCGCTCCGAACGTCGTCGAGGATCTCCTCCCACGGACGCGCCGCTGCGGCCTTTCGCACGCTCTCGGTGTGACCGGCAAGAGGGCTCAACATGATTCCGGGAGCGGCGTCGAGACGCCGCTCCCGGACAATCAGATGTGCTGCCAGGTCACGATTGGTCCACTCCCCACACAGTGTCGGAGCATCGGGGCCGAACTCGACCATGCTGTCCACCAGGGCGAGTCGTTCGTCATGAGCGAAGGTCACCTTCGCCAAAGTACTCGAACCGGACCGGGTTCGAGCGGAAGCGACCTGCTGTGCCGAATCTACGGAACCGCGATGACCGTCGGAATGATCATCGGACGGCGGCGGTACTTGTCCGCGACCCAGCGTCCGACGACGCGGCGCACGGACTGCGCGATGCGATGAGCGTCGATGACGCCTTCGCTCGCCAACCGGGCCAGGTCCGATTCCACGAGATCCGCGGCGGCCTTGAGTGCCGTCGGATCGTCGGAGAAGCCGCGACCGGAGACCTCGGGAGTGCTGACTGCGCGTCCTGTCGACTCGTTGATGACGATGGTGATGGCGATGAAGCCACCTTCACCGAGTACGAGGCGATCGGAGAGCGTCGGCTCGCCGACGTCGCCGACTGAAAGACCGTCGACGTAGACGTGTCCGACCGGTACGCGTCCGACGATCTCGGCGAGGCCGTCGACCATGTCGACCACGACGCCGTCCTCGGCCAGCACGATGCGCTCTTCCGGAACGCCGGTGGCCTTGGCAAGGGCGGCGTTGGCACGCAGGTGCCGCCATTCACCGTGGACGGGCATGGCGTTGGTGGGCCGAACCGCGTTGTACAGGTAGAGCAGCTCACCGGCGGACGCGTGGCCCGAGACGTGAACCTTGGCGCTCTGCTGAGTCACGACGGTGGCACCGCGCTTGGCCAAGCCGTTGACCACGGCGAAAACGGAGTTCTCGTTGCCCGGGATCAGGGAGGACGCGAGAACGACCAAGTCGTTGGCCCGGATGTTGATTTGGCGGTGTTCGCCGCGTGCCATCCGCGAGAGCGCTGCCAACGGCTCACCCTGCGAACCCGTCGAAATGAGCACCAGGCGATCGTCGGGAAGGGTGGCGGCGGTGTCGATGTCGACGACCAGTCCGTCTGGCACCGTGAGGTAGCCGAGATCCTGGGCGATCTGCATGTTGCGGACCATCGAGCGGCCGACGAAGACGATGCGACGGTTGTACCGAGCGGCAACGTCGACGACCTGCTGGATGCGGTGCACGTGGCTGGCGAACGATGCCACGATGACGCGCTGCTTCGCCTTGCCGATGACGTTGTCGAGTACTCCCCCGATTTCACGCTCGGGCGTGACGAATCCCGGGACCTCGGCGTTGGTCGAGTCCACGAGGAACAGGTCGACACCCTCGTCGCCCAGGCGGGAGAAACCGGCGAGGTCGGTCAGGCGGCCGTCGAGAGGCAGCTGATCGAGCTTGATGTCACCGGTGTGCAGTACAACTCCGGCGTCGGTGCGAATCGCGATCGCGAGCGCGTCGGGAATCGAGTGGTTGACGGCGAAGTACTCGCAGTCGAACGGGCCGTGAGTGGTCGTGTTTCCTTCGACGACCTCGACGAGGTTCGGTCGCAGGCGATGCTCGCGGCACTTGGCGGCAACGAGGGCGAGAGTGAACTTCGCGCCGATGACCGGAATGTCCGCGCGCAGGCGCAGCAAGAACGGCAGAGCACCGATGTGGTCCTCGTGGCCGTGAGTCAAGATGACGGCTTCGACGTCGTCCATACGGTCTTCGATGTAGCGGAAGTCCGGGAGGATCAGGTCGACGCCGGGCTGCTGGTCCTCGGGGAACAGCACACCGCAGTCGACGATCAGCAACTTGCCGCGGTGCTCGAACACCGTCATGTTGCGACCGATTTCGCCGATGCCACCGAGAGCGACGATGCGCAGACCCGATGCCGGCGCCTTCGGGGGTGTTCCGAGGCGACCGGTGGGATCGACGGCCGGACGGTTCTCGGGGCGCTTGTTTCCGCGCCCGTTGCCCGCCTTCGACGCTGCCGGACGGTTGCCGCCGGCAGATTTGCGCGGCGACCTGTCTTCGGTCGATTTCTTGGGTGCAGCAGATTTGGTGGCGGCGGACTTGGTGGCTGCAGATTTGGCTGCTGCGGCCTTCTTGGGCGGGGCGGCTGCGGCGGGGGCCGCTTCTGCCGCCGGCGCAGCTGGTGCCTCTACCGGTGCGGCCTTCGCGGCCGTCTCGGGAGCCGGAGGCGAAGGCGGACCGGCTTGACGACTGGCACTACGACGTCGGGGGGGACGGGTCATTTACAAAACTCCTGCCGCATGCAGATCGGCGGCAAGACCGTCGATCTGCTCTTTAGTGGGTGCAACCTGCGGAAGGCGTGGTTCTCCGACATCGATTCCGATGAGTCGCAGACCCGCCTTCGAAGCGCTGACACCGCCGAGGCGGGCAACGGAACGAATCACAGGGATCAAACTGAGGTTTATCTCGCGTGCGCGGGCGATGTCGCCGGACACGAACGCGGTGTGGAGGTCGCGGAGGCGACCCGGAACGAGATGGCCGATGACGCTGACGAAGCCGGTAGCACCGACAGCGAGCCACGGCAGGTTCAGCGGGTCGTCACCGGAGAAGAACTGAAGCTCGGTGGTGCCGATCAACTCTGCGCCGGCGTTGAGGTCACCCTTGGCATCCTTGACGGCCTTGATCCGCGGGTGCTCGGCGAGTCGTCGGATCGTTTCGGTCTCGATGGGGACGACGGAGCGGGGCGGAATGTCGTACAACATGACGGGCAGGTCGGTCGCGTTGGCGACGGCGGTGAAGTGTGCAAAGAGTCCGGCCTGGGGCGGACGCGAGTAGTACGGGGTGACGACGAGCAGACCGTGCGCTCCGGCGCGAGCCGCGTCACGGGCGAGTTCGACACTGTGGGCGGTGTCGTTGCTCCCGGCGCCTGCAACGATCTTCGCGCGGTTGCCGACGGCGTCGATCACTGCGCGGAGCAGGTCGAGCTTCTCGGACTCGGTGGTGGTGGGAGACTCACCGGTCGTGCCGGCAAGAACGAGGCCGTCGCAGCCGTTGTCGACGAGATGGGCTGCGAGGCGCACTCCCGCGTCGACGTCCAACTTCCCGTCGGCAGTGAACGGGGTCACCATCGCAACGGAAATGGTGCCGAACGGACGCTCGACAAGAGAAGCGGAATCACCGTAGGTCATGGTCAGAAGGTTACCCGGTTCAGCTCTTACTTCTGCACACGAGTCACGACTCGGCCGCAAATGCACTGACGGCGATTTCCGATCCGTCGCTTCCGCGGAGAATCTCGTAGTCCCCGAACACATTTGGGGCGACGTCACGAAGCTGACGTAGGCACTCGATCGCGACTCGCCGGATCTCGACGTCGGCATGTTCGGTGGCGCGCATCTCGACGAAGTGCCGCCAGGCCCGATAGTTCCCGGTCACGACCAAGCGTGTCTCGGTTGCGTTGGGCAGCACCGAGCGCGCAGCTTGCCTGGCTTGCTTGCCACGCATCGGGGCACCGGGCACTGATTGCAATTTCCCCTCGAGGGCGGTCAGCAGTTCGCCGTAAGCGCGACGGCTCTCGTCGGTGGCAGACAGAAACAGTGATTCGAGCTCGGGATCACCTTCGACCGCGGGAGGCACGACGACGTTCGCATCATTCTCGCGAACGAATCGCTGCGAGAGTTGCGAGTACGAGAAGTGCCGGTGACGAATCAATTCGTGAGTGCACGAGCGCGAGATACCAGTGATGTAGAAGCTCACCGTCGCGTGCTCTAGCACCGAAACGTGTCCGACCTCGAGCAGATGTCTGAGGTAGCCGGCGTTGGTTGCGGTTCGCGGATTCGGCTTGGACCAACTCTGGTAGCAGGCTCGGCCGGAGAACTCGACGAGCGCTTCGCCGCCATCCGCGTCCGTCTCCCACGGAATGTCCTCGGGCGGGAAGAACTCGGACTTCGCCACCAACTGCACTTTCAGCGACACCGTGTTCGGCACAACCCACTCCTCGACAAGCACGAAACGACCAGCACGAAACCCGGGCGCCGTTCGCCTCAGGTGCTGGGCAACTCTATAGCGGTCGACCACCCCCGAGATCGAGTGACGTCATCACATCCTTGACTGACGTCACTTTTGACGTCACGCTGGTGTCATGGACATTTCGGAGTACACCGCGAAGCTGCAGAATGACCTCGTCACCGCAGCCGAACTCGGCGACGATCACACGCGCCGGATTGCGGCGTCATTGTCCGCCGCCATCGAACCCTCGGTCCGCCTGGTCTTGTTGGCCGCGGCGACGGAGTTGGCCAAGGAGATCGGGACCAAACTCGACGGCCGCGAGGTCAGGGTCAATCTCGACGGCAACGAGATCGTGACCGACGTCGTCCGCCCGACGAATTCGACCGGCGGCGAGGGCGGAAACGAGAAGGCAGACGACGAGAAGAAGGACTCCACTTACTCGTTCGACGACGTCAGCGGCGATATCAGCCGAGTGACGTTGAGGATGATGGAGCAGATCAAAGCCCGCGCCGAGGAGGCAGCCAATCAGAACGGAGTCTCCCTCAACTCGTGGGTTTCACAAGCCGTTCAGGGCGCATTGCGGGACCAGATGCGCAAGAACGGCATGGACTAGTTCGACGCCACCCTGATCGCCGATGATCTAATTGCGCAACTGCAGTAATCACGAACCGTTGCCGCAAGGCGAGAAGGAGCACGTTCATGGCCGTTTCGGGCGTCAAGGAATTCGAGATCAAGGCTGATCCGGAAACGGTGATGAAGGCCGTAGCTGCAGTCGATCGGCTGCCGGAGTGGTCGTCTGCGCACAAGAAGATCACCATCGAGAGCACCCACGACGACGGTCGCCCCCATCGCGTTCGCATGGCCGTGTCCATTCTGGGAATCAACGACGAGCAGGTAGTCGACTACACCTTCGAGGGCGACGACAAGGTGACCTGGACACTCGTCGAGAGCGGCCAGCAGAACCAGCAGGACGGCTCGTACGTCTTGACTCCCACCGACGGTGGAACCAAGGTCACCTTCGAACTGACCATCGATCCCAAGATCCCGCTGCCGGGCTTCCTGGTGAAGAAGGCGCAGAAGACGGCCCTGGAAACTGCAAGCAAGGGCCTGACGAAGTTCGTCGAAAACTTCTGAGCGCACACGCAATTCAGGCGGCCCTTACTTCGGCGTTCATCGCCGGGTAGGGGCCGTTTGCCGTGAAGCCCAGCTGCGATTTCTCGGAAGTTCTTGCCGATGTTGAACATTCGCCGGTAGCCGGGGACCGCCCAGAGTAACGTCGGCCGCGTGTCCGCCGAGACCGCAGAGCCCAACTCCATGGCACCCGTGCGCATCCTCGTCTACAGCGACGACGCACACACCCGCGAGCAAGTTCGGCTCGCTCTCGGAGAGCGCCCACATCCTTCGATGCCCACCATCGACTACGTCGAGGTCGCGACCGCGCCGATCGTCGTCGACAAGCTCGATGCCGGCGGAATCGATCTCGCCATCCTCGACGGCGAGGCGAGTCCGGCGGGCGGCATGGGCGTCGCGAAACAACTCAAGGACGAGATCGTCGACTGTCCGCCGATCCTCGTACTGACCGGTCGACCCGACGATGCGTGGCTGGCGTCGTGGTCGCGAGCGGAAGCCTCAGTGCCGCAGCCGATAGATCCGATGGAACTCTCTTCCACCGTCATCGCGCTTCTGCGTCGGCAACTGAGCCGGTGAGCACCCGTTGCAGCGGTGATTCGTTGCGGCGCCGACTACTTCGGACTTTCGAGAGCGAAACTCGGCACCTCGAAAATCAACCCAATGTCGGAGGCCTCCCCTAGTGTGGGTGTCGCAGGTCACATAAGTGTCGAATTGCTGGCAGTATCGAAATCGAACGGCACCTTCGGGTTAACGGCACCTTCGGGCTAGGCGGACATCCGCACAGCGGAGAGGAGTTCGGGTGAGATGAACGCTTACATCCCCATTCTCGTTCTCGGGGTCATCGCGATGGCCTTCGCTGTGGTGTCGGTTGTTCTCGCGTCCGTGGTCGGCCCGAAGCGGTACAACAGGGCGAAACTCGAAGCCTACGAATGCGGAATCGAACCGGCACCCCGTACCGCTGGTGGCGGACGGTTTCCCGTCAAGTTCTATCTGACGGCAATGCTGTTCATCATCTTCGACATCGAGATCGTTTTCCTCTATCCGTGGGCGGTGCATTTCGATTCGCTCGGCTTGTTCGGCCTCGCGGCGATGGGCCTTTTCATAGTCAACGTCTCGGTGGCATACGCATACGAATGGCGACGAGGCGGTCTCGGTTGGGACTAGCGCAGCGAACACAGGAACAGCACACACGAGTCAGACAAAACCGGTCACACCGCAGCTGTTACGACTGAAAAGAGTCGGATATGGGTCTCGAAGAAAAGCTCCCCAGCGGATTTCTACTGACCACGGTCGAGGGCCTGGCAGGTTATGCCCGCAAAGGATCACTGTGGCCTGCCACCTTCGGGCTCGCGTGCTGCGCCATCGAGATGATGGCAACCACGTCGGGTCGCTTCGACCTTGCGCGGTTCGGCATGGAGGCATTCCGCGCGTCGCCGCGGCAGGCAGACCTTCTGATCGTGGCCGGGCGGGTCAGTCAAAAGATGGGCCCGGTACTTCGTCAGGTCTACGACCAGATGGCCGAGCCGAAATGGGTTCTGGCCATGGGTGTATGCGCGTCGTCCGGCGGAATGTTCAACAACTACGCAGTGGTTCAGGGCGTCGACCACATCGTGCCGGTCGACATCTACTTGCCCGGTTGTCCGCCGCGGCCGGAGATGCTCCTGAACGCGATCATCGAACTGCACCGAAAGATCCAGGAAATGCCCCTCGGCGTGAACCGCGAAGAGGCACGCGCGGCAGCCGAGCGCGCCGCACTGGCATCCACCCCCACCATCGACATGAAGGGGCTGCTGCGATGACCTCGGGTAACACCGGCGCGAGAGGGATGTTCGGGGTCCGCGGCACTGGCGACACCTCGGGCTACAGCAGGCTTGCCCCTCCGATCTCTCTAGAGGACAAGGCTTCTCGACCCTTCGGCGGTTATTTCGATGCAGTCGCGGATTCGTTGGACGCGGCATTGAGCAGCGCGGGTGGCACTTTCACCGCTGCAGTCGAGCGTGTGGTGATCTTTCGAGACGAGATGACGCTGCACGTCGAACGCTCCCACTTGCCGCAGGTTGCGCGAAGACTGCGCGACGAACCGGACCTTCGCTTCGAGCTCTGCCTGGGTGTCGACGGAGTGCACTACCCGCAGGACACCGGTCGTGAACTGCACGCCGTGTATCCACTTGCCTCTATTACGCACAACCGCCGAATCAGGCTGGAAGTATCTGTGCCGGATTCCGATCCGCATATTCCGTCGATCGTCGGGATCTACCCGACCAATGACTGGCATGAACGCGAGACGTACGACTTCTTCGGGATCGTCTTCGACGGTCATCCGGCCCTGACCCGCATCGAGATGCCCGACGACTGGAAAGGCCACCCCCAGCGGAAGGACTATCCGCTCGGCGGTATCCCGGTCGAGTACAAGGGCGCCCAGACTCCGCCTCCCGACGAGCGTAGGTCGTACAACTGATGAACGAGACGACAGGAAACAACTCCGGTGCCACGACGGAAACCGTCGTCACGGCATCGGGACAGGACTGGGACGACATCGTCACCGCGGCCGCCCGCCAGCGAACCGGCGAGGCGGAACGGATCGTGGTCAACATGGGCCCGCAGCATCCGTCCACTCACGGGGTCTTGCGCCTCATTCTCGAGATCGAGGGTGAGACAGTCGTGGAAGCTCGATGTGGAATCGGCTACCTGCACACCGGAATCGAGAAGAATCTCGAATTCCGGAACTGGACGCAAGGCGTCACTTTCGTTACTCGAATGGACTACCTGTCACCGTTCTTCAACGAAACCGCGTACTGCCTCGGGGTCGAGAAACTTCTCGACATCACCGACGACATTCCTGAGCGAGCCACCGTCATTCGCGTGATGATGATGGAACTCAATCGGATCTCCTCACATCTCGTGGCCCTGGCGACCGGCGGAATGGAACTCGGCGCCGTAACGGCGATGCTGTTCGGATTCCGCGAACGCGAATTGATTCTGGACGTGTTCGAGACGATCACCGGACTGCGGATGAATCACGCCTACATCAGGCCTGGTGGTCTCGCTCAGGATCTACCCGACGGGTCGGTCGCGAAGGTTCGGGAATTGCTGAAGGTCCTACCGAAACGGTTACGTGACGTCGAACTGATGCTCAGCGACAACTCCATCTGGAAAGCACGTACCCAGGGAATCGGATATCTCGATCTCACCGGCTGTATGGCGCTCGGGGTGACGGGTCCGGTCCTTCGCGCCACAGGTCTCCCCCACGATCAGCGTCGAGCGCAGCCGTACTGCGGCTACGAGAACTACGAGTTCGACGTAGTGACACACGACGGATCCGATTGCTACGGAAGGTACGTCATCCGCGTCGAGGAGATGAAGGAGTCCCTCAAGATCGTGGAGCAGTGCCTCGACAAGCTGCAACCGGGCCCGGTCATGGTGGACGACAAGAAGATCGCCTGGCCTGCCGATCTCGCTGTCGGACCGGATGGCCTCGGCAACTCGCAGAAGCACATCGCCAAGATCATGGAGTCCTCCATGGAAGGTCTGATTCACCATTTCAAACTGGTCACCGAGGGTATCCGCGTGCCGCCAGGTCAGGTGTACGTCGCCGTCGAGTCTCCGCGTGGCGAACTGGGGGTGCACATGGTCAGCGACGGGGGAACCCGCCCGTACCGCGTCCATTTCCGGGACCCGTCGTTCACCAACCTTCAAGCGGTCGCCGCGATGTGTGAGGGAGGCATGGTGTCCGACGTGATCGCTTCGGTTGCCAGTATCGATCCCGTCATGGGCGGAGTGGACCGATGACCGGCCCCAACGGCTCGTCACGCGTGTTCATCGAACTCGGGCCGCGCCCGGAGGAGCCCACGCAATTGGTACGCCCTGGCGCACGATCGAGCTATCCACCCGACGTACTCGCCCGACTCGACGCCGACGCCGAAACCGTCATCGCTCGTTACCGTGAGCCTGACGCCGCCGCGACCACCAGCCGATCCGCCCTCTTGCCGCTCCTTCATCTCGTGCAATCCGAGGACGGGTACATCACCCCGGCCGGGATCGATTTCTGCAGTGCCAAGCTGGGATTGACGGGCGCCGAGGTCGCCGCAGTTTCCACCTTCTACTCCATGTATCGCCGGGGGCCGACGGGTGAGTATCTGGTCGGAGTCTGCACCAACACGCTGTGCGCGATCATGGGCGGCGACGACATCCTCGCGGCACTCGAAGAGCACCTGGGCTCGACAGGCTCCAGAGACGAAGGTGGACACTCCATCTCGACGTCCGACGGTAAGATCACCCTCGAACACATCGAGTGCAATGCGGCGTGCGACTACGCCCCCGTCATGATGATCAACTGGGAGTTCTTCGACAATCAGACCCCGGAATCGGCGCGCTCACTCGTCGATGCGCTCCGCGCCGGAGAGCGCGTGACACCCGATCGCGGTGCCACGCTGTGCTCGTTCCGGCAGACTGCGCGCACTCTGGCTGGTTTTCCGGATACGCGAATCGAGGCAGCCGAAGCGCAGACCGTCGGCGATGCAACTCTTGCCGGACTACGTATCAGCCGATCTCTCGACGACAACCCACCCGGCTCGGCCTCCGCGGCCGACGCTCCCGGCGAAGGGAAGTGACATGACACTCGCCCCCGTCCTGAGTCGATACTGGGATCAACCGAATTCATGGACCCTCGACAGCTACCTTCGCCGCGACGGCTACCAGGCGCTGCGCAAAGCGCTGGCCACGCCCCCCGACGCCGTGATCGAAACCGTCAAGGACGCGGGCCTGCGCGGACGTGGCGGCGCGGGCTTCCCGACCGGCCTCAAGTGGAGCTTCATCCCCCAGGTCTCCGAAGACAAGCCAGGAGACGGCAAGCCTCACTACCTCGTCGTCAATGCCGACGAGTCCGAACCGGGCACATGCAAGGACATGCCGTTGATGATGGCGACCCCACACACGTTGGTGGAGGGAGTGATCATCGCGGCGTACGCAATTCGAGCAGCGAAGGCGTTCATCTACGTCAGAGGTGAGGTTGTCCCGGTTCTGCGACGCCTGCAGACCGCTGTCGCCGAGGCTTACGCGGCTGGATATCTGGGCCGCAACGTCCTCGGTTCGGGTTTCGATCTGGATCTCGTCGTCCATGCCGGAGCCGGCGCCTATATCTGTGGGGAAGAGACGGCCCTCCTCGATTCGTTGGAGGGACGACGCGGTCAGCCTCGACTGCGGCCGCCGTTCCCCGCTGTCGCCGGTCTCTATGCCTGCCCGACCGTCGTCAACAACGTCGAGTCCATCGCGAGTGTTCCGTCGATCGTCCTGGGCGGCCCGGAGTGGTTCCGGTCGATGGGAAGTGAGAAGTCACCGGGATTCACGCTGTATTCGCTCTCGGGTCATGTCACCACCCCCGGCCAGTACGAGGCTGAACTCGGGATCACCTTGCGCGAGCTGCTCGAATACGCAGGCGGGGTCCGCGCTGGACACACCCTCAAATTCTGGACTCCCGGCGGATCCTCGACACCGATCTTCACCGACGAACATCTCGATGTCCCACTCGACTACGAGGGCGTCGGCGCCGCGGGATCCATGCTCGGTACCAAGGCCTTGCAGATATTCGACGAGACAACCTGCATCGTGCGTGCGGTGTTGCGATGGACCGAGTTCTACGCTCACGAATCCTGCGGTAAATGCACGCCGTGCCGCGAGGGCACGTACTGGCTGGTGCAGATCCTGCGTCGGCTCGAAGGTGGAACAGGAACCGAGGCCGATCTCACCAAACTTCTCGATATCTCGGACACGATCCTCGGAAAGTCCTTCTGCGCGTTGGGTGATGGAGCGACCAGCCCGATCATGTCTTCCTTGAAGTACTTCCGCGAGGAATACGTAGCGCATTTCGACGGTAACGGATGCCCGTTCGATCCTCACCGGTCCGTTCTCGCGACAGGAGCGTTCGTCTCATGACTGCAGCCGACGCCACCACTGGAACCGATGCGGCACCGCCGATTGATCTCGTCACCCTCACCATCGACGGCCGGGAACTCCAGGTCCCCAAGGGCACGTTGATCATTCGCGCTGCGGAGATGATCGGCACCCAGATTCCGCGGTTCTGCGATCATCCTCTATTGGACCCGGTCGGTGCTTGCCGCCAGTGCATCGTGGAAGTCGAAGGTCAACGCAAGCCGGTGGCGTCCTGCACGACACCGGTTGCGGACGGAATGGTCGTCACCACACAGCTCACGTCGCCTGTGGCCGAGAAGGCGCAACGCGGGGTGATGGAACTCCTGCTCATCAACCACCCTCTGGACTGCCCCGTGTGCGACAAGGGCGGCGAGTGTCCGCTCCAGAACCAGGCGATGTCGACCGGTCGCACCGAATCCCGGTTCGGTGAGGAGAAAAGGACCTACCCCAAGCCCATCCCCCTCTCGTCCGAGATCCTCCTCGACCGCGAGCGTTGTGTCCTCTGCGCCAGGTGCACGCGATTCTCGAGTCAGATCGCCGGCGACCCGTTCATCGATCTCCTCGAGCGCGGCGCGCTTCAACAGGTCGGAATCTACGCCAACGAGCCCTTCGAGTCCTACTTCTCGGGCAACACCATCCAGGTTTGCCCGGTCGGCGCGCTCACCAGTACGGCATATCGATTCCGGGCGCGACCGTTCGATCTGGTGTCCAGCCCCAGCGTGTGTGAACACTGCGCCGACGGATGTGCTCAGCGCACCGACCACCGTCGCGGAAAGGTTCTCCGTCGTCTCGCCGGGGACGACCCCGACGTCAACGAGGAATGGAACTGCGACAAGGGGCGCTTCGCTTTCACGTACACGACCCAAGGTGATCGGATCACCACTCCCCTGATCCGCAACGCTGACGGCGAATTGATTCCGGCGTCGTGGCCCATGGCACTCGACCTCGTTGCGCGATCCTTCGCGCAGGCCCGCGGTGACGCAGCCGTACTCGTCGGCGGACGCTCTACCTTGGAGGACGCCTACGCCTACGGTAAGTTCGCGCGAGTTGCTCTCGCTACCAACAACATCGATTTCCGAATCCGCGCTCACTCAGCCGAAGAGGAAGGTTTCCTCTCAGCTCACGTCGCTGGCCGCACACTCGAAGAGTCGGTGACTTACCAGGACCTCGAATCTGCCCCGACCGCGTTGCTGGTAGCTCTCGAGCCCGAGGAAGAGTCACCGATCATCTTCCTGCGACTGCGCAAGGCCGCACGTTTCGGCAAGACGACGGTGCTCTCCAGCGCTCCATTCGCTACGCGCGGCCTGCAGAAGATGGGCGGTGGTCTACTTCGGACCGTACCCGGAAGTGAAGCAGCTCTGATGGATTCGTTGTCCCACCCCAGCAGTGAGGAGGGTCAACTCCTCCGGCAGCCCGGTGCTGTGATCCTGCTGGGTGAGCGACTGAGTGCGGTAGCAGGCGGCTTCGCCGCGGCGCTGCGACTCGCCGAATCGACGGGAGCTTCTTTGGCTTGGGTACCACGCCGCGCTGGTGATCGCGGCGCCGTCGAGGCCGGCGCGCTACCGGGATTGCTTCCCGGCGGACGCCCCGTTGCGGACCCGGCAGCCCGTCAGGAGGTGGAATCAGTGTGGGGGGCCTCCATCCCGGTATCCGACGGTCGCGACGCCGCGAGTCTGCTGGATCCGGGGCAGACGACTGCTGCGCTTCTTGTCGGCGGCGTCGAGTTGAGTGATCTCCCGAACCCGGCGAAGGCAAGGGCCGCGATCGAAGCCGCAGGGTTCGTTGTGAGTTTGGAGATCCGTCACAGCGGAGTCACCGAACTCGCCGACGTCGTCTTCCCGGTGGCACCGGTCGCCGAGAAGCCCGGAACCTTCCTCGACTGGGAAGGCCGCGAGCGCGTGTTCGACACCGCGTTGAGAACGACAGGAGTAATGCCGGATCAGCGCGTTCTCCACGCGATCGCAGCCGAGATGGGCATCGATCTGGGCCTACCCGACGCAGATTCCGCACGCTCGGAGATACATCGCCTCGGCGCTTGGTCCGGATCGCGCCCCACCTCGCCTCAGGTCCCGTCAGGCACCATGCCCACACCGGCACTGGGCGAGGCAGTGTTGTCGAGTTGGCGAATGTTGCTCGACAACGGCCGATTGCAAGACGGCGAGCCCAACCTGGCGGGTACGGCACGGCCGTCGCTCGTGCGTTTGTCGGCCGAGACCGCTGCCGAGGTCGGCGCCGACAACGGCGATCACGTTGCGGTGACGACTGAATCCGGTTCCATCACATTACCGTTGGAGATCACCGACCTCCCGCCTCGAACAGTCTGGCTCCCGCTCAATTCACCGGGTAGCACGATCTACGAAACGCTCTGCGTCACCGCGGGGTCCGTGGTGAAGATTGCGAAGGCGGGAGCGCAATGAACACCCACGAGTACGGGACGGTCGCAGCTCCGGTCGACCTGTCGGCGTTCGGGCACGACCCGTGGTGGTTGGTGATCGGCAAGGCTCTCGCAATCTTCGTGTTCCTCGTACTCACCCCGCTGGTGGCGATCTACGCGGAACGAAAGGTCATGGCACGCATGCAGATGCGTGTCGGACCGAACCGCGTCGGCCCCCGTGGAATGCTCCAGAGCCTCGCTGACGGAATCAAGCTCGCCCTCAAGGAGGGCATCACACCGAGCGGCGCCGACAAACCGATTTACCTCCTCGCGCCCGTCATCGCGGTCGTGCCCGCCTTCATGGCTTTTGCCGTCATCCCGTTCGGTCCACAGGTGTCGATTTTCGGAACCCGGTCACCTCTGCAACTGACCGATCTACCGGTCGGCGTTCTGTACATCCTGGCCGTCACTTCTATCGGTGTGTACGGGATCGTCCTTGCCGGCTGGTCTTCGGGATCGACGTATCCCCTACTGGGCGCACTTCGATCGACCGCTCAGGTCATCTCGTACGAGGTAGCGATGGGCCTGTCTTTCGCTGCCGTTTTCCTCTACGCCGGCACGATGTCCACGTCCGGCATCGTCGACGCCCAACAGGGAGCCTGGTACGTCTTTCTCCTCCTGCCGTCCTTCCTGATCTACGTGACAGCCATGGTCGGCGAAACCAACAGGGCTCCCTTCGACCTTCCCGAGGCCGAGGGTGAGCTGGTAGGTGGGTTCCACACCGAGTACTCCTCCCTCAAGTTCGCGATGTTCATGCTGGCCGAGTACGTGAACATGGTGACGGTGTCCGCTCTGGCCACCACGCTGTTTCTGGGCGGGTGGCACGCACCGTTCCCGTTCAATCTTTGGGACGGCGCCAATTCCGGTTGGTGGCCGGTGTTGTGGTTTGTCGCGAAAGTGTGGGGCTTCCTCTTCGTCTTCATCTGGTTGCGCAGCACGCTTCCTCGATTGCGCTACGACCAGTTCATGAATCTCGGCTGGAAGGTTCTGATCCCAGCAGCTTTGGTATGGGTGATGGTGATCGCGACCGTTCGTGCGTTCCGCAACGAGGGCTACAACACCTGGGTCGTACTTCTCTGCGTCGCACTGGTTCTCGGAGCTGCGCTCCTGATCGTGTTGGCCGGGACTTACCGCGGCCGACGCCGAACTGCCGCGTTGGTCACCGCTTCGGGGACCTTGCCTTTCGATGCAATGTCGGGCGGCTTCCCGGTTCCACCGCTGCCTGGTCAAAAACTGCCTGGTCAAAAACTGCCTGGTCAAAAACTGCCTGGTCAGAACGTGCCACCGCCGCGACGCACAGATGTTTCCGACACATCGGAGGACTCCCATGCCTGAATTCCTCGGACCTATCGCGGGTTTCGGAGTGACGCTCTCGACCATGTTCAAGAAACCCGAGACCGAGTTCTATCCGGAGGAGAAGCGCCCCACCGCGCCCGGATACCACGGTCGCCATCAACTCAACCGGTATGCGGACGGACTCGAGAAGTGCATCGGTTGCGAACTGTGTGCCTGGGCCTGCCCCGCCGACGCGATCTATGTCGAGGGTGCTGACAACACCGAAGAAGAACGGTTCTCCCCCGGTGAGCGCTACGGGCAGGTGTATCAGATCAACTACTTGCGGTGCATCGGCTGCGGCCTCTGCGTCGAGGCCTGCCCCACTCGGGCCCTCACGATGACCAACGAGTACGAGATGGTCGACGACAATCGAGCTGGGTTGATCTACGAGAAGGACCGATTGCTCGCGCCCCTGAAACCCGACATGACAGCGCCACCACACGCGCTGCGTCCCGGCACAACTCAGGACGACTACTACCGCGGCGACATCACAGCAGTACCCGAACAAGCAGCACCCGAACAAGCAGTACCCGAACAAGCAGTACCCGAGCGAGAGCCGAACCCGGAGACCGAGAAATGATCGCGGCGGTCACCACCACGATCCTGGCGGAGGGAACGATGACATCGACCTCCACCGGCGAGGCGGTGCAGTTCTGGATCCTCGGAACCCTTGCGGTGATCAGCGCTTTGGGTGTCGTCGCCGCTCCCAAGGCCGTCTACTCTGCACTCTTCCTTGCGATGACGATGATCATCCTGGCCGTGTTCTACATCGTGCAGGGCGCACTGTTCCTGGGTGTCGTTCAGATCGTCGTCTATACCGGCGCGGTGATGATGTTGTTCTTGTTCGTCCTGATGCTGGTGGGCGTGGATTCTTCGGACTCCCTGGTCGAAACGCTACGCGGACAACGAGTCAGCGCGATCGTGATCGGCGTCGGATTCGGGCTACTCCTTATCGGCGGCCTCGGAAATGCGTCGATCTCGGGCTTCACCGGATTCACCGGACTCGACCAGGGCAACATCGACGGACTCGCCGATCTCATCTTCATCCGCTACGTCTGGGCCTTCGAACTGACCGGCGCACTGCTGATCACGGCGACACTCGGCGCAATGATGCTCGCGCACCGGGAGAAGATCGGAGCCACACTCAGCCAACGCGAACTCTCCAAGCAACGATTCGCGTACCTGGGCAGCGATGAAGACAATCCCGAAAAGGGCTCGGCCACTCCACTCCCCAGTCCCGGCGTGTACGCACGTCACAACGCAGTGGACATGCCGGCCTTGTTGCCGGACGGAACGTTCTCGACGCTCTCGGTCAGCAGCGCGCTCACTCCACGTTCCCCGGATCCGAGCACCGGTGAGGAGACTCAGCGATGAATCCCGAGAACTATCTGTATCTGTCCGTCCTGTTGTTCACGATCGGAGCTGCAGGAGTCCTCCTGCGCCGCAACGCCATCGTGGTGTTCATGTGTATCGAATTGATGCTCAACGCCGCCAACTTGGCGTTCGTGACCTTCGCGCGCATGCACGGCAATCTGGACGGCCAGATCTTCGCCTTCTTCACGATGGTGGTCGCTGCGGCCGAAGTAGTCGTCGGCCTGGCAATCATCATGATCATCTTCCGATCTCGGCGTTCTGTATCCGTCGACGACGCAGACCTGCTGAAGTACTGATATGTCAGGAGGAATCACGTCCGCCATCTGGTTGCTCCCCGCCCTGCCGCTGTGCGGCGCCGCTGTCCTTTTGCTGGCCGGTCGTCGCACGAACGCGTGGGGTCACCTGCTTGCCTGCGTCATGGCTATCGCGTCGTTTGTCGTCGCAGTGGTGTTTTTCATCGCCATGCTCGGCCGTGACACCGCCGACCGCACCGTCACCGAGCACCTGTTCAGTTGGGTCCCGGTCGACAGTCTTCAGGTCGAGTTCGGACTGCAACTGGACCAACTGTCGATGTGTTTCGTTCTGCTCATCACCGGTGTAGGTTCGCTGATCCACATCTACTCGGTCGGATACATGGCGCACGACCCCGAGCGTCGTAAGTTCTTCGCGTACCTCAATCTTTTCCTCGCTGCAATGCTGCTTCTGGTGCTCGCCGACAACTTCCTCGGACTCTACGTCGGCTGGGAAGGTGTCGGTTTGGCGTCATACCTGCTGATCGGCTTCTGGCAGCACAAGCCGTCGGCGGCGACTGCTGCCAAGAAGGCTTTTGTCGTCAATCGGGTGGGCGACATCGGATTGATGATCGCAATGATGTTGATGTTCAGCACATTCGGCTCGCTCTCGTTCAGCAATGTCTTCGGCGACGCGTCCGGCGCAAGCGAAGGTGTCCTGACGGCGATCGGTCTGATGCTCCTCCTCGCTGCGTGCGCGAAGTCGGCGCAAGTGCCGCTGCAGTCGTGGCTCGGCGACGCGATGGAGGGCCCTACCCCCGTTTCGGCTCTGATTCACGCGGCCACGATGGTCACCGCCGGCGTCTACCTGATCGTGCGCTCCAATCCGATCTTCGATCTCGCGCCCGACGCTCAACTCGTGGTTGTCATCGTCGGTGCCGTGACGCTCCTGTTCGGTGCGATCATCGGCTGCGCGAAGGACGACATCAAGAAAGCGCTCGCCGCATCGACCATGAGTCAGATCGGATACATGGTCCTGGCCGCAGGTCTCGGACCAGCCGGATACGCCTTCGCAATCCTTCATCTGATCACCCACGGATTCTTCAAGGCGGGCCTGTTCCTCGGCGCCGGCTCCGTGATGCACGCGATGAACGACGAAACCGACATGCGACGCTACGGCGGACTCCGGGCGTTCATGCCACTGACTTTTGTCACGTTCGGGCTCGGATATCTTGCCATCATCGGTGTTCCGCCATTTGCCGGGTTCTTCTCCAAGGACAAGATCATCGAGGTTGCAATCGGCGAGGGCGGCGTCAAGGGTGTTGTGCTCGGCATCGTCACGCTCTTGGGTGCGGCGCTCACTGCCTTCTACATGAGCCGCGTGATGCTGATGACCTTCTTCGGGAAGGCTCGCTGGGAGAACCAGAAACCTCACGAATCTCCGGCGGTGATGACGTCTCCGATGATCATTCTGGCGGTGGGATCCGTCGGGGCCGGCATGCTCCTGACCATCGGGTCCAGCTTGCAGAACTGGCTGGAACCGGTTGTCGGCTCCCATCACGTCGAACCGCCGATACCCGCATGGTCGATCACCGCGCTGGCGCTGCTCGCAGTTGCCGCCGGCGTCGCGATTGCTTATCGCGAGTACGCCACACGGGAGATTCCCGTGGTGGCACCGACTCCGGTTTCTCCGTTGACCGTTGCGGCTCGCCGTGATCTGTACGGTGACGCCTTCAACGAGGCGGTGTTCATGAAGCCGGGACAACAACTCACCAAGTCGCTGGAAGTGGTCGACACCAAGGGAATAGGCGGCGTCGTGGGTAGCTTTGCGGTGGTCGTCACCGGGTTGTCCACGCTCACGCGGAAGCTGCAGACCGGGTTCGTTCGTTCGTACGCGCTGGTGATGTTTGTCGGAGCAACACTCGTGGTCGCGACAATGATGGCGGTGACACTGTGGTGATCGAAGCGGCGGTGAGCGACTCTGTGACCAATGCCGGCTTCCCTGCGCTGACGGCGCTCTGGCTGCTTCCGCTCATCGGAGCGGGTGTTGTCCTCGCTCTGCCTGCACGGTCGTACCAATTTGCCAAATCTCTCGCGCTGGCAGTGTCCGTGGCAGTCCTGGTGATCGCCGGCGGTCTCGGAGTTGCGTTCGACCGCGGCGGCGGGCAGTTTCAGTTCGTCGAAAGCCATAGCTGGATACCGGCTTTCGGTACCAGCTACACACTCGGACTTGACGGCATCGCACTCGTTCTGGTTCTTCTCACCGCAGTGCTGGTGCCATTACTACTGATCGCGGGCTGGAACGACGTCCCCGCGGACCCGGCATCACCCAAGCGGATGCCGCACACCTATTTCGCGCTGATCCTTGTTGTCGAGTCCATGGTGATGATTTCGTTCAGCGCCTTGGATATTCTCCTGTTCTATATTTTCTTCGAGGCAATGCTGATACCGATGTATTTCCTCATCGGCGGGTTCGGTGGAGTTGGCCGATCGCGGGCGGCCGTGAAGTTTCTGCTCTACAACCTCCTCGGCGGCCTGGTTATGCTCGCTGCGGTCATCGGCCTGTACGTGGTCACCACGCGCGACGAGAGTCCCTTCACCAGCGGCACTTTCGACTTCCGAGCGATCGCGTCCGCGGCGAGCAGCGGTGAACTCGGCGTCGGACCCGGGGTGCTCAATGCCTTGTTCCTCGGATTCATGTTCGCGTTCGCGGTCAAGGCACCGCTCTGGCCGCTACACAGTTGGTTGCCGGACTCCGCAGTGGAATCGACTCCGTCGACAGCAGTGTTGATGATGGCGGTCGTGGACAAGGTAGGCACCTTCGCGATGATTCGCTACTGCCTGCAACTGTTCCCGGAGTCGTCGTCGACTTTTGCACCGTGGATCATCACGCTCGCCGTGATCGGGATCGTCTACGGCGCAATACTGGCGATCGCGCAGACAGACGTCATGCGACTGATCGCCTACACGTCGATTTCACACTTCGGCTTCATCATTCTCGGAATCTTCGCGATGACCAGCCAGAGCCAGGCAGGTTCCGCGCTGTACATGGTCAATCACGGAATCTCCACCGCCGCGCTGTTCTTGATTGCGGGCTTCCTGGTCTCGCAGCGAGGTACACGATCTATCTCGGCGTACGGCGGCGTCCAGAAAGTCGCACCCGTCCTAGCCGGCACATTCCTCGTTGCGGGGTTGGCAACACTGTCGCTGCCGGGTCTCGCGCCGTTCGTCAGTGAGTTCCTGGTGCTGATCGGAACGTACTCGCGCTACCACGTGGCCGCTATCGCGGCGACTGTCGCGCTTGTACTGTCCGCGATCTACATACTCTGGCTCTATCAGCGCATGATGGGCGGACCGGTGAAGGAAGGGCAGGGAACGATCCGCGACCTCGCGCGACGCGAACTCGTGGTGGTCGCCCCTCTGATCGCACTCCTCCTGCTCCTCGGCATCTACCCCAAGCCTGCCTTGGACGTCATCACTCCTGCAGTGAGCCACACGGTCGTCTACGAGGCACCAACGCCGCTCGTCGCCGACCACGAAGGAGGTGTCCACAAATGAGTTCCTTCAACGACGTGACCATCCTCGGCTCGGCCGACGCGGCATCACCCAGTATCGAATACAGCCTGCTCGCGCCGATGTTGATCGTGTTCGGTGTTGCGGTGGTCGGGGTACTCATCGAAGCCTTTGCACCCCGGCGTATTCGGTACCCAGTGCAACTCGTTCTCGGTGTCGGAGGTTTGGCGGCTGCGTTCGTGGCAGTGCTTCTGCTCGCCGGCACGCGGTCGACGGCGATGATGGGTTCTGTTGCGGTCGACGGACCGACGCTGTTCTTGCAGGCCACGATCCTTCTTGTGTCGATCCCCGCGGTACTGCTGATTGCCGAGCGAGGCTCGGGCAACACCGCCGAAGTGATTGCGCAACATGACGCGCTCGGCAGTTTCACACCTCAAGCGTCGAGCGTCCCGGGAAGTGTTGCGGAGCAAGAAGCAGTGAAGGTCGGTATCGCCCAGACCGAAGTCTTTCCGCTCACGCTCTTTGCGGTCGGCGGTATGTTGCTGTTTCCGGCTTCGAACGATCTACTGACGATGTTCGTTGCGCTCGAAGTGTTCTCACTGCCTCTGTATCTCCTGTGTGGTCTGGCACGCAGACGTCGCCTGCTCTCCCAGGAAGCTGCGCTCAAGTACTTTCTGCTCGGGGCATTTTCGTCGGCGTTCTTCGTTTTCGGAATTGCGTTGCTGTACGGCTATGCCGGGACGGTCACGCTCTCCGGTATCGCCGACGCAGCACGCATCGGGTCGGGCACCGACGCCTTCCTCTGGCTCGGAACGGCCCTGGTGGCAGTGGGGTTGCTGTTCAAAGTCGGTGCAGTGCCGTTTCATTCGTGGATTCCCGACGTCTATCAAGGGGCGCCGACGCCGATCACCAGTTTCATGGCAACTGCGACCAAGATTGCCGCGTTCGGCGCCATCCTTCGCGTCTTCTACGTGGCCCTGCCCAATGAATACGTGAACTGGCGCCCACTGATGTGGGCGGTCGCGATTCTCACGATGGTTGTCGGATCGATCGTTGCCGTGACGCAGACCGATATGAAGCGAATGCTGGCCTATTCGGCGATCGCGCACACCGGATTCATTCTGACCGCCGTGGTGGCGGACTCGGATGCCGGCCTCGCCTCGGCGATGTTCTATCTTCTGGCTTACGGATTCAGCACCGTGGGTGCGTTCGCCGTCGTCAGTGTGGTCCGGGACGCTGACGGTGAGGTCGCTGCGCTGTCGCGCTGGGCCGGATTGGGCAGACGCTCACCATTGGTCGGCGTTGTGTTTGCACTGTTCCTGTTGGCTTTCGCCGGGATTCCGTTGACCAGTGGGTTCATCGGAAAGTTCGCGGTGTTCAGCGCGGCCGCCGAGGGTGGGGCCGCGCCTCTCGTGATCGTCGGCGTCCTGTGCAGCGCGATCGCCGCCTACTTCTACGTGCGAGTGATCGTGTTGATGTTCTTCACCGAATCGGCGGAAGACGCACCGACCGTCGTGGTGCCGAGTGCACTGACCAGCAGTGTGATCGGCCTCGGCGCCGGTGTAACGCTCATCCTCGGCATACTCCCCCAGCCGGCGCTCGATCTCGCCGAGCGTGCAGCGGACTTCGTGCACTGAGCCGATGCGTGAATCTGTTCGCGACGCCGGACTGCCGAGTACCTTCCGGTCGCCATGGTTTGTCGGGTTTTCCGCGGTGGCGATTCTTCATCTGATCCTGAATGCCGCTGATGCTGTGCCCTGGGACGGGATCACCAAGGTCATGCTCGCGCCGATTCTGGCTGCCTGGGTTGTCGACCAAGGCGGACCGAGGATTGTTGCTGCTGCGCTGATTGCCTGCGCTTTCGGAGACCTGTTCCTGATCTGGGACTCCACGTTTGTCATCGGGATGGCCGCCTTCGCGATCGGTCACGTCTGTTTCATCCGATTCTTTCTCTCGCACGGCGCTCTTCGGGAGATACGAAGGCGGCCATGGTTTTTGTGCGCGTACGCCGTTGCCGGAATTGCCCTTGTGTCGTACGCCTGGACCGGTCTCGAACCGGCACTTCGGATTGCCGTCCCTGTGTACGCCGCAATCCTGGTGGGAACCGCGTCCACCGCACTGGCCTACAACACGATCACCGGTATCGGCGGCGCACTGTTCCTCACCTCTGACGCCCTGATCCTGCTCGGTCAGGCGAACAAGTGGCAGCCTGCCGCTGCCGGCATCTGGATCATGACGCTGTACATCCTTGCGTTGTTGCTCCTGACCGTCGGAATCCTCGGCCGGAGTAACACGGCATACCGTCCATTGGCGCCCACGCTGTAAGGATCAGCAACCAGCCGGACATCTCTTCTTATGACGCCGAAATCCGAGGACGGGCCACCACCGAGCGACGAAGAGCGTTTCACCGTCCTGTGGGACGCCTACGCCGGTCGGGTGTTCGCGTACACCTGCCGCCACGTTGATCATCACAGCGCACAGGAAGTTGTCTCCGAGACGTTCCTCGTTGTCTGGCGACGCTTGGACGAGGTGCCCGAACAGGCACTTCCATGGCTGTTGGTGGTGGCTCGAAACACCCTGAACAACAACCGTCGAAGTGTTCGGCGCCACGATGCGTTGACCGAGAAGATGCGACGAATCGAGCAGATCGCGGCATCGACGCCGGGCGCCGACGTTACTGTCACCGACCGCACGGAACTGCTCGAAGCACTGGCAACACTCACCGTCACCGAGCGTGAAGCCCTACTCCTGACTGCCTGGGACGGATTGACCGCCACCGAAGCAGCGCGGGTCGCCGGGTGTTCGGTTCCAGCCATGCATGTTCGACTCTTTCGCGCTCGGCGTCGATTGAGCACCGGGTTGGCTTCAGAACCTGACACCGCGATCCCGATGAACACCGCCCGACCTTGCGCTGCCGCCGAACACGGGAGTACTCCATGAGCAAAGATTTGCTGACCACCCTCGAGAAGCTGCGGCCGACCGATTCTCTTTCCGCCGAACTCTGGCCCGAGAACGTCCAGGTTGCCGCTCGCATCCGAATCATCGCTGACGAAAACAACATTGGAACACCCAGAGTTCCACGCCGCCGGGTAGGCGCCGTAGCTCTCGTCGCGATGCTCTGTGCAGCGGGAATGGTGGGCTGCGCTGCTGCCACGGCGATGATGCCTAAACCGTTTACGGATATGTACTCGGGTTGGCAGACCATGCCGGGAACCAACGGCGGAATAGATCCGTCCACCGCCGAGCGGGTCGGGTCCATCCCCGGACCTGACGGAACCGTGTTCAGCGTCTTCGTTGCCCACGGCGCTGATGGCTGGAGGTGCGTCGCCCCGGTTTTCGAGACGTCATCCGAGACCGACAAGGTTGGTCCGTCGAAATTCATCAGCCTCGGACACGGCTGCAGATCGAACGACGACTTGTACGGCGCAGATTCATTCGGGGGCGGCGCCGGGTACGAGGCCGGTTCGCACGAGGCGACCTACGACGCAGGGGCGGGAGGTGCCGTTCGGGCCGAACTTCACACCGCAGACGGCCAAATCTATCCGACAATTCTTGCCGAAGACCGCTTCTACGGATGGATTCCCCTCTCGCTCACCTTCCCGCGTCCAACTCTCGTCGGATATGCCGCAGACGGGACGGTCGTCGGCACCCGGTGAGCTGTCGGTACCCTCGAAAGATGACTGCACAGGCCCCGAACGAGCGCATCCCCAGCCAGTGGGAAGAGATCACTGCAGCCGACTCGACGCATTCCACACGATATGTCGAGCGTTTCCGTTCCATGAGAGCGGACGGCAAGGACATTGTCGGGGAAGCACGTTTGATCGACGCGATGCTCGGACGCGGTGGCCGGGTTCTCGATGCAGGGTGCGGGCCGGGCCGACTCGGCGGTTATCTGCACGACGTCGGGCATGTGGTTGTCGGAGTCGACGTTGACCCGGTTCTCATCGCTGCCGCGGAGGAGGACCACCCCGGCCCGACGTGGCTTGTCGGCGATCTCTCCGAGCTCGATCTACCGGCCCGCGGTGTCGAGGCGAATTTCGACGTCATCGTGTCGGCAGGCAACGTGATGGCGTTTCTCGCTCCGTCAACCAGGCACGCAGTATTGTCAGGATTTGCTGGTCATCTCGCTCCGAGCGGCCGAGTGGTCATCGGATTCGGTGCCGGCCGTGGCTACGAGTTCCCCGAGTTTCTCGCCGACGCGGCCGCGAGTGGCCTCGAGGCTGATCTGCTGCTGTCCACGTGGGACCTGCGCCCGTTCAAGGACAATTCCGAATTCCTGGTCGCGGTGTTCTCCCGCGCCTAGCCCGCCAGTTCACCGCCTTCCCCACAATCCGTCACATGGCGATCAATTCACCCTGATCACAATCCTGGCGACTGTTGTTCACTACGAACATAATTGGATCAATGCGGGTGTGGCCGAGCGGCAAGGCAGCGGTCTGCAAAACCGTCCACGCAGGTTCGACTCCTGCCATCCGCTCAGCTTGCGAACCAGCGACTCATGCCGCGACCAACCACCTACCAATGACATTCGGTGCACGCAGCCTGCATCGCTCCGCTCTGTCTCCGCGCACAGGGCTCCGGACAGTTACCCTCGATCGATGCACCCTCTCCCCGAGACAGGCCAGTTGCCTCCCGGACCGATGGCCTTACAGGTGGAACACCTCTGCATGGCGTTCGGCGCGAAAGTTGCTGTGAACGACCTTTCCCTCGCGGTGCCCTCAGGTTCGTTGTTCGGCCTGGTGGGCCCTAACGGTGCGGGAAAAACGACCACACTGTCGATGGCTGTCGGATTGCTTCGCCCGCACTACGGTCGCAGCCTGGTGTACGGCTACGACGTGTGGAACGACCCTGTGGCAGCGAAGAGTCTGCTCGGCGTTCTACCCGACGGTCTGGCGCTACCCGCCCAGTTCACCGGTCATGAACTACTCACCTATTTCGGGCGACTGCGCGGCATGCCAGAGGACGTCATCGCGTCACGACGCGACGAACTGTTGGCCGCGCTCGATCTCGCCGATGTAGGTGGAACGGTCATCGCCGACTATTCAGCGGGTATGACGAAGAAAATCGGGTTGGCCTCGGCCTTGTTGCACGGCCCTCGCTTACTGGTACTGGATGAGCCGTTCGAAGCTGTCGACCCCATTTCTTCGGCCGGAATTCGGAGCATTCTGCTCTCGTTCGTCCACTCAGGTGGCTCGGTCATTCTTTCCAGTCACGTGATGGCCCTTGTCGAACAACTGTGTACTCACATCGGAGTCATCGCAGACGGGCGCGTCGTGGCTTCAGGAACGGTCGACGAGGTGCGCGCAGGCAACACACTCGACGAGGCATTCGTTCGTCTTGTCGGCAGCCGCAGTCCCAATCCCGACGGACTGTCATGGATGCGCGCATGACCACCACCAGCTTTTCACCGACACACTGGAACACGTCGGACTCTGTGTGGCGCACGGTCCTTCGAATGCGCATGACCCTCTACAAACGTCAATTCACCGGCGGCAGAGCCGTCATCAAAGTCGTGGCAGCACTCTTCGGGGTTCTGGGGGCGGCTCTGCTGTGCCTGCAAGCCTCGGGGACGAGCGCGGGCTCTTCCGAACTCGTCAGCGGCACAACCAGTCTCGCACTGTCGGCTATCGGCGTGATGTGGATCTTGATGCCGATCATGTCTGGTCTGTCAGATGACAATCTTCACCCCAGACAGTTCCAACTACTCCCCCTGGAACCCGTCCGACTCGCCAGAGCACTGTTCTCGACGTCGCTGGTCGGTATGACCGTGCCGATTACCGCGTTGGCTGCAGCAGCGATTCCAATTTATGCCGCTACACACCACCCTGCCGCACTGCCATTGGCCATTATCGCTTGGCCCGCAACGGTCCTGCTCATTGTCGGCACCTCACGGGTCGCGATGCTGGCGATGTCGCAGCTCCTGCGGAGTCGTCGCAGCCGCGAACTGGGACTGTTGGTATTCGGCACGTTCTTCGGCGGACTGTATCTGCTGCAATTTCCGCTGCAGAGTCGCCTCGGCACGGTCGTGGACGGCGACGTCACGTGGCCGCTCACGGTCGCGCATTCGATACCGTTCGCGTGGGGAATCACCAGTGTCGACGCAGCAGCAGGAGGCGCCTGGCTCCTCGCCGCCGGAGCAGTCCTCGCCCTGGTGCTGGTCGATCTCGCACTGCTGTGGTCATGGCAACGCCTGGTCGTTCGCTACTTCAACGGGAAGGTCGCAGAATCAGCGGGCGCCACTTCCGTGCAATTGAAGAACCAGGGCCGCGACATTCGAACCGGTTGGCGCGCATCCCGACTGGGCACCGTCATCTCTCGCGAGCTTTCGCTCTGGCACGGAGACATGCGCCGACGAACACAACTGCTCTCCGTTGCCATCATGACCTTGGTCTCCGGCTTCGGACCGCTGATCTCGTCATCGATCCCCTTCTCCGCCGCATGGGGTGCCTGGTTCCTGATCTACCTGGCAATGGCAGCCGGATCGAATCTGTACGGATTCGACGGCGCATCGATCTGGCATCTGGTGATGATCCCCGAAGCCGCTGCCGCTGACGTCCGGGGCCGACAAATCGCGTGGGCAATCGTGATGACACCCTTCGTGGTCGTCGCAACAGCTGCTGTACGGATCTTCGGGGACCTCGGGACCGACCGACTGGCCGTGCCGATCGCCGTCGGCATTTCGATGATGGGAGTCGGTGCAGGATTGGTAGTGGCGATATCCGCCAAAGCGCCCTACCCGGTTCCGGAGATGAAGAAGACGTTCTCCTTCAACACCCGCGGGTCCTTCAACGGCTCGTCCTTCGGACTGATCATCCTCGCCATCGTCATCTTCGCCGCGACAACGGCGCCCGGCGTTCTACTCGGGGCGCTGCTACCAAACCCGGTGAACTATTTCGCCATCCCTGTCGCTGTTGCGATTGGTGCACTTGGTGCTTGGATCGGGGGCCGCGTCGCGATCACCCGTATGCAACGCGAGCCGGATCGGATTCTGTTCGCGGTTACCACCACATGATCGTTGCCCAGATAGTCCGAGAATTTCTGGGCGTCAGCGCAGTAGCCGCAGCTTGCACCAAAAAACTCAGTCTGGACAATCGGATCTATCAGGTAGCTAGGTAGGGCAGCCTCATCGGGTTCGGTCCTCGCATATCGCCGTCGCGCTTTCGTGACATAGCTTCCGCTCGAGCCGAACCATTGCCCTGGAAACATCGCACCACCAAGATGTTTGGCATGCCCCCGGAGCACCACGGTTCCGTACGTGTCGCCGAACGTCCCGGCCGATGCGGGAACTGCGCGCACCCGGCCCCTTCGCTCGAGCGCGGCTGGATCGAGCGCTGCCTCAGGTTCGCACCGCAGCCCGCTCGGTGCGCAGAAATCCTGGTGATGGACCACTACACCGGAGCGATGGAATTCTGCCGGTGCCGACATCCGTTCCACGGGTCCTGATCGCGCCGGATCCTCGAGATCCGCTGCCGAGCCGAGTCCCTCGGCGCCCCGGCTCGACAGCGAAATCACACCTGAATCAGCTCAGCGAACTCAGCAGCGGCTCGAGCAGCTTGTAGAGCTCGAAGATGCCGATGATCGTTGAAATAGAACCCATGATGATCCTCCGTGATTCGTGAACTTTCCGTGACGTCGCGTCACAGGCAGAAAGCTAACAAACCCGGCATTCAAACGGGGACCTTGGATGTGTCCGGCAGATGAACTCCCTGCTGGCAGAGCCCTTTTGGTGACCAGCGTCATGTTCGACGAGAAATACGCCTCATCGTCACATCACCTGACCCTGACCGACCACAACAGCGAAAGTCTGCCGGTTGTGGTCTCGCGATACTTCGCGCCAATTCCGCCCCATCCGGCTCTTGCTTTGTGCGCTGAATCCGATTACATTTCTCCACAATAACGGTACGCGTAACGAAATAACAAGACGCTCTACCGCACTGACCTATATACCCAGTGCCACAACCCTTCCGGACTCTTGCTGGGGCGGCGCTTCGTCGTGTCCAGAAGCCCCTCACTCCCCGATCGAAAGAGAGCACGATGACCACAGAGAGCATCTCCGGAAATCAGCCGCGACCGGTAGCAACTATCGCAAGCATGACCCTGCTGATCGCTGCCGTCGCCGCGCTCGAAAGCATCATCGTCCCCGCACTCCCCCTGATACAGAGAGACTTCGGAGTGACGGCCGACGTCGGAGCGCTCGCATCCGTCGCTCTGACGTTGAGCACTGTTCTCGTCACGCCGATGGCCGGGCGAATAGCCGACGTGTACGGCGCCCGCCCCACCTTGCTCGCGATCACGACAATCGTCGTCCTGGGCGGCAGCGTGTCCGCTCTTGCAACGATCTTCCCGCTGTTCGTCCTCGGCCAGTTTCTCCAGGGATTCGGGCTCGCGTTGTTGCCCGTGAGCTTCGTGGTCCTACGACGCACTTTGTCCTCGGACCGACTCAAGACGGCCACGGGTTTGCTCGGGGCTGTCGTCGTGGCCGGCGGCGCTCTGGGAGTCGTGCTGGCGGGACCCGTCGCGGAAAACGTCTCACGCACCGCGATGTATGCAGTTCCGACCGCGTTCGTTTTGCTCGGCGCAATTGCTTTTGCCGTGAGCACACCACGAGATCATATGTCGAACGTCGGCGGCCGACTCGATTGGCCGGGAGCTGCCGGATTGGCTCTGGGCTTGTTGACGCTGACGGCGTGGCTGGCGAGCGCATCGAGCAACGGGTGGGGCGCACCGACGTCGATGCTGCTGCTTCTCGCTTCCGCTGCCGTGTTCACGATCTGGGCCAGGTATCAGAGCCGGACAACCGAGCCGATGGTCGACCTGACGATGATGCGGCATCGTTCGATGTGGAGCGCCGTGGTCGTCGGCGTGGTTTTCGGGTTCACCTACGGCGCTGTTGTCTATCTACTTCCGCAGCAACTCGCCGTGCCGGCAGAGAGCGGATTCGGCCGCGGTGCGTCGACCAGCGCCATCGGCTTCCTGCTGTGCGTCGGCTACGGCGCAGCGGTCATCGCGTCGGTGATCTCCGGAAAGCTCGCGCAACGGGTCGGCACGAAAGCCATTGCGGTAGCGGGAGTTGCCTTTCTCGGCCTCAGCGGCGCCGCCGGGGTCTTTGCAACCACGATGTGGCAGATCGTTGTGGTGCTGATCCTTGCGGGTACCGGCGTTGCCGCCGCGTCGACGGCAGTGTTCGTCATCTCCGCCGACAGCGCACCGGCAGACCGCGTAGGTGTCACGACGGCAATAGTCACGATCGCCAGATCGCTGGGTTCTGCTGTGGGAACCCAAATTGCCGCCGGGATCATCGCGAGCGCGACTTCATCCGGCGGCCTTCCCCAGCACTCGGCATTCGCCACGGCTTTCGGAGTGGCGGCAATCGTTGCGATTGTCGGACTCGTTGTCGCGGTGACGATGCCGAAACCGGCGTCAACCGATGTTCAGTGGTCGTCGTCGTCCTCGTCGAAGTCTGCGACTCCGCGCTTCCAGTAGCCCGTGATCAGGTGGTCGCCCGAACTCAGGCCGAGTTCGTCGCGCACGAATCTGCGAATCGGCTTGAGACTGGTGGCCTCACCGGAGATCCAGGCGTAGACGCGCTCACCTTCGGGCACGGTGACCGTCCGGACTGCCTGCTCGAGCAGATCCGAGTGACCGGCTGGGACGTCACCGCGGTGCAGCCATCGCACCTCGACTCCTTCCGGAACAGTGAGTTCGATTTCCTGTGAAGGGTCGGTGATCTCGACGAACACCCACCCGGCGGCAGCAGCGGGCATCATCTCGAGCCAACGAGCAATGGCAGGAAGGGCGGTGATGTCACCGGCCAGCAGATAGCGGTCGTACGTCCATGGAACTACGACGCCGCCGGGTGGACCTGCCACGTGCACCCGAGTGCCGACGGTGGCCGCCTGAGCCCAATCAGAGGCGTACCCACCTTCGTGGAGCGCGAAGTCGAGGTCCAGCTCCTCCGCCTCGGCGTCGTATCGACGGACGGTGTACTCACGCGAGATCGGCAATGGACGAGGCCACTTCAGGCTGAATCCGTCGCGTTCGGGTAGACGCAAAGTTCCGTCTGCATCCGGGTACACCAGGCGGACATGCTCGTCGGGAGCGTGCGATTCGAAGCCCTCCAACTCCGGTCCACCCAAGGTCAGACGCAACAGTCCGGTCCCGACCATTTCGCTGCGAACAACTTCGAGTTCGCGAATGCCGATGGGGTACGGCACTTTTGCGCCGGTGGTTCCCGCCAGAACTTCGGCGATGGTCGCGAGGTGGTCTCCTCGGTTCATGAACTACCTTCCTTTTCCGGCGGAGCATTCCCCACCGGCACAGTGTTTTCGGAGAGATCGACTTCGTTGATCTCCGAAGTTACCCGGCGCACCGAACCCAATGCTGCCAGGAGCACCAGGCCCAGTGTCACACCGGCGAGCCCCAAGACCAGTAGCGCGGCGCCAGGCTCGAGCCACTGCCCGAGGAACCCGGCTGCCATCGAACCGATCGCCGTACCCGTGACGGCTTGCACCATCCACAGACTGGACACGCGTCCGCGCAATTCGTCCGGCGTGTTCTGTTGAAGGACTGCAAATCTCAGAATGTCGTTGAGTGCGCGGCCGAGGCCGAATCCGGCCAGGCCCAGGAACGCGACAATCGCTGCTCCCGACGCACCCAGTACCACCAGGCCGAGAGGCATCAGCGCAACAGAGATCAACATCGCGGCGCCGTTGCGGTGGACTCGTCCCGTCCACCCGCTGGTGAGGGAACCGACCACAGCGCCGACAGCGGGGGCGCCGTAGAGCAGACCGAGCATGGTGGGTCCGCCGCCGAGAACCTGGTCGACGAAGGCAGGCAGCAACACCATAGGCCCGCTGACGAACATGACCAACAGTCCGCTGATCAGGATGCCGCGAATGACTGTGTGCGTGCCGGCGAATTTCACGCCGGTCACAAGCGCGCGCATCGGGCTTTCGTGATTCGTGCCCGGTGCAGGGGAAGGGCCGATGGCTTGGAACAACGTGACAGTTGCTGCGGTGGCCACCGCAGCAACAAAGTATGTCGCGGGGATGCCGCCGGAGGCGATGATCACGCCGGCGATTGCCGGCGAGATCATCGTCCCGATGTCGGTGGTCAGCGCTACCAAAGCGCCGGCCGCAGCCATCTTGTTGCGCGGCAACAACGTCGGCATCAAAGCCATCAAGGCCGAGCTGCTGACACCGCCGGCCAAGCCGTCGACGGCTGCCGCGACGTAGATGACCCACATCGACGGGTGTGGCAAGAGCGCATTGCACCCGAGAATGACAAAGCCGAGACCCGCAGCACTGCGGGCCAACTGGATAGTGCGTCGCCGGTCGTAACGATCAGCGAGCACACCGCCGAACAGGCTGCCGAAGAACATGGCGATGGCCATCGCCGTGGACACTCCGGCAACCTGCAAGGTCGAGCCGGTGAGCTGGTACGTCTGTGCGGGAACGGCTACGACGAGCAGTCCGATCCCGAGCAGCGAGATCAATCGCGCGGAAAACGCGTACCTGAATGGACGGCTGGTCCGCAACGGTGAAACATCGATCACCAGCCCACCGAATCGAGTCATGCGAAGGTCTGGCCGATCAGGTCGAGCGTAGCCATTGCGCCGTCATAGTCAGGACGGTAGCTGGTGGCGGGGAGCTCGAACGTCGTGCCTGCCTTGAAGGACGGCAGCTGCGAGTAGAGCGGATCGGTGGCAAGTTCGGCCATCGGGCGACCGGACACCGGAATCACAAAGGCGACAGGAGCATCGGCGACCTGCGAGAGCAGTTCCGGGCTGACCTCGAACGAGTCACCCGAGCCGAAGAGCTGCGGGTTGCCGGCCTTGGCCATGACGTCGTCGGCCTTGAAACCGAGCTCGGCGAGCATTGCGGGGAGCGCTGCCGTCGGCGGCACGAGGTACGGCTCGTTGTTGGCGAGCGAGAGAATGTAGACGACGTTGCCCTCGGGAACCTTGATCTTGCCCTTGACCTCTTTGACCTTGTCGTCGTACGCGCTGATCAGTGCCGGAACCTTGTCCGAACGACCTGCGGCATCGGCGACGATCTCGAGCTGCTTGTCCCAGTTGGCAACCGTCTTGGGGACCAACACGGTGGGTGCGATAGCAGTCAGCTGGTCGTAGAGTTCCTCGGCCTGAACCGAGGTGATGCCCTGTCCACCGCCGATGATCAGGTCGGGTTCAGCCGCCGCGACGGCTTCGATGTTGAGCTGTTCGCCGGCCGGCAATTCCTTGGTGCCCTGCGCCTTTGCGGCATCCGACCATGCCGGCGGGAATCCACCGTCGAGGTTCGTGACACCGAGGACGCGGGTATCGGTGGCAACCACCGGTGCGTCCAGGGCGTACAGGTATCCGGCGAGACCGCCGCTCAGAACCACGATGCGCTCCGCCGACGCGGGCACGGTGACCGAGCCCTTTTCGGTTTCGATCACGCGCGTCGTGGGCTCTGCAGCCTTGGTCGGTTCGTCGTTCGAATCGCTACTGCAACCGATCATCGCCACGAGTGCGACGATCAGCAACCCTGCGATGGCGACGAATCGTCGCCAACTCCGTATCGCGAGGGGCGGTGTGGACTTCATCATTGAGCTCCCATTGTGTTTCAACTGTGTGGTTTTCAAACTATGTGGCCGTGCGTTTCGACAAATGGCTGTCGAGCAGCGGGGCAATTGCCGCCCACCCGGCTGGGGTCACCAATCCGGCGTGGTCGTACGGCAGATGGTGTACTGCCATGTCCCGGTCCCCGCGGACTCTGCGCCAGCGATCGGCCAGCAGCTGTCCGGACGCCTCGGCGTCGGCGGTGATCAGAGTAACCGGTCCGTCGTAGGTTGTGTCAGTCGAGCGGGCCACGAGCAAACGAGTGGCATCAAAACCCGCCCGAACATCCTCGACCAGTCCCGTTGCCTGAGTGAGGATCTCGGGTGGCAGGGCGGCGGCCAGATCTCGGTCGTCGGCATCGTCGCGACCGCGATCGTCACGATCTCCCAGTGGATGAGTATCGATCAGACCGGCGAACTCCACCCTCTCGCCGATACCGACCAGCTGAGCCGCCATCGCGGCAACGACGTTGCCACCGAACGAGTAGCCGAGCAGGTGGTACGGCCCGCTCGGCTGAACGCCCCGAATCGTGTCGACGTACATCGCTGCCAGTTGGTCCACGTTCGTCGGTTCGAGTGGCTCACCGGCAACTGTGGGAAGTTGCAGGCCGAACAGTGGACGGTCAGCCTCGAGGACACCGATCAAAGGTGCAAAGGGCCAAGCGAATCCACCGGCCGGATGCACGCAGAACAGTGGTTCTTCGCTGCCTTCGGCTCGGAGTGTCAGAAGGCGATCGCGACTTAAATCGATTTCGGACGCCGACTCGCCAAGGTGTGCTGCAAGTTCTGCAACTGTCGGACGGGCCATCAGCGTTCCCACACCGACGCTCACCGACAGGTCATGCTCCATCTCCCCCACCAGTCGCATGGCTCGAAGCGAGTCGCCGCCGAGATCGAAGAAGCTCTCGTCGGGATCGACGGCCTCGACGCCGAGTACCCGCGCAAAGACCTGGCACAGTTGCCTTTCCATCTCGGTTCGCGGTGCTCGGGCCGCTGCTCGGGCGGGGGGTGCCGGCAACGCACCGCGGTCCAGTTTTCCGTTGGGCGTCAGCGGAATCGAATCCACGACGACGATGTCCGACGGAACCAGGTGTGCCGGTACGCGTTCCCGCAACGCAGCTCGCAGATCGGTTGAATCAGCGCCGGGTTCTTCGATGACGTACCCGACCAGTCGCGGCGGCCCACCGCCTTCGCTACGGACTGACGCTGCCGCTCTCAACACTCCCGGCAACGACGCCAGCGCGGATTCCACTTCACCCAATTCGATCCGAATGCCTCGGATCTTGACCTGATGGTCTGCGCGACCCAGATATTCGAGTTCGCCGTCGCGGCGACGCAGAACGACGTCACCCGTGCGGTACATGCGGTGACCGACCGAGTAGGGATCAGCGACGAATACGGAAGATGTCAGCGCGGTCCGGTGAAGGTAACCCATCGCCGTTCCGTCACCGGACATGTACAGCTCGCCCGCCGCTCCGATCGGAACCTCCCGCAGCCCCGAATCGAGTACCCGCGCGGACGCGTTCAGAATCGGACGACCCAAGCACGGTGTCTCGCTCCCCTGAACCGGGGATCCCATCGCGTTGATCGTGAACTCCGTCGGCCCGTAAAGGTCGTACCCGTCGACACCGTCCTGATCGCGCAATCGCGACCACAGTTCGGCAGGTACAGCTTCTCCTCCGAGCATCACCAACACAGGCGTCCGCTCCCCGTCGAGGAGACCGGCGGCCATCAGTTCCCGTGCATACGAGGGGGTTACATTCACGACGTCGATACCGACTTCGCGGTAATGCTTCACCAGAGACGCGGGGTCCAGTCGCGCCTGCTCGTCGATCACGTGAACTTCATGCCCCGCGAGCAACCAGAACAGTTCCTCCCACGACATGTCGAACGAGAACGAGACTGTGTGCGCGATGCGCAAACGTCGGCCACCCACACTGTTTTCGGTCGGAGTGAAGATCTCGGCCTTGTGATTGTGATACATCGTCGTCAACCCGCGGTGACCCACCACGACGCCCTTGGGTTTTCCGGTACTGCCCGAGGTGTAGATGACGTAGGCAGGCTGGTCCGGTGAGGTCGGCCCGCACACCGCGGCCTCGTCGACTACAGGTGCCGGGGACTGCCCGTCGAGTACCCCGGTTACGTCCGGGTCGTCGAGGACCAGACATACCTGTCCGTCCGAAACAACAAGGTCACGCGTCTGAGTCGTGGTGATCACCAGCGCCGCATCGCTGTCGAGGATCAGTTCGCGCAGGCGTGCCGGCGGGTGAGCCAGATCCAAGGGAAGGTATGCCGCTCCGGTTCTCATGACCGCGAAGATCGCTACGACGTGATCGGCGGTACGCGGAAGTGCGAGCGCCACAACACGGGTCGATCCCGCGCCTGGCACCGACTGCCCCAGCGCCGAAGCGAGTATCCGTGCCAGCCTGTCCACTCGAGTGTTCATCTCGGCTGCGCTCAGTGTGACGTCTCCGAAGACCAGCGCCGTCTCGTCCGGAGTTGCCGCTGCCCTTTCGCGGAGCAAGGCGTCCACGCTACCGCCGGCCTGGTCCGGCCGCGGCATCACAATGTGCTCCGAAGCGAATTCCGCGGGGGTGCGCGAAAGCGGAACCGCCGTGTCCGCCACCGTGGCGGTATCGGAATTCGCCATCACTTCGAGGATCGTGATGGTGCGTGAAAGAACGTCCCGAGCCACGTCGTGGGGAATCAGGTCGGGACGATTTTCGAGAGTGAGCGCCATCGGCGCATCCCCGACCCCCGGATCCACGTCGAGCGTGAGCGCATAGTGGGTGCCGTCCACTGCGTCGAACCCGACGATTCCACTGCGCCCGAACGTGTCTCGACGTGCCTGTTCGTCACGAGGCGTGTTGCGGAAGACGTAGAGCGTGTCGAACAGTGTTGCGAACCCAGCGCTTCGCTGTACGTCGCCGAGCCCGAGATGGTGATGCCCCAGCAGCGAACCCTGTTCACGGAACAGGCGTCCGAGCAACGCCGAGATCTCCTCGCCTGGCCGGACCCGGACACGCACGGGAATGGTGTTGAGCGCCAAGCCCACCATGCGGTCGGCGCCCTCGACCTCGGGTGAACGTCCCGAAACCGTCGATCCGAAGACCACGTCGTCACGCCCCGTCACGGCGCGCAATGCCAGGCCCCACGCCGCAGAGACGACGGTGGACAGCGTCACTCCGCTACGTCTGGCCAGCTCGCGAACGTGCTCGGTGATGCTCTGTTCGAGCTGAACGCGGGTGAACACCGGCAACGGAGCGCGTCCGCCTGATCCCGTACCACCCACGAGTGTGGGTTGCTCGAGATCCGCGAGGTAGTCCTTCCAGGACGAGAGGGCGTCCGTGCGATCCGCTTCGGCGATCCATCGCAGGTGATCACGGAAGTCCGCAGGCTTGTCGAGCGCGCCGTCGAGTCCAACCGGGTCCGTGCCGTGAGTGCGAGCAAACTCGTAGAGCGCAAACAACTCCGCGTACATCAAGGTCTGCGACCAACCGTCGGTCAGCAGATGGTGCTGAGTGAAGACGAGATGCGCTCCCCCACCCGGTAACCAGACCAGCACCATTCGAATGAGTGGTGGTGCATTCAAGTCGAAGAGCGTGCCGAATTCAGCCTCGTCGACGGCGCGAACCTCGCGATCGATGTCCTCGGTCGCAACTGCGCTCAGATCGATCTCGCGGAAAGGCATTTCGGCTGCCCTGGGCACGAACTGCACCGGAGCGTCGAAACCGGCGTGTGTGAAGCCGGCCCGCAGGTTCGGATAGCGCCGCAAGAGCGCATCCCCCGCTGCTCGGAGTGAGCGAACGTCGACGGCAGCATCGGCGGAGAACTCGAATCGCGGCTGCATGTGATAGACATCCGTACCGCCGGCGCCGTCGAGAACCGACTGGAAGTACATGCCTTCCTGCAAGGGACCGAGTGGCAGCACGTCCTGCCAGCCCGGGCTCAGCGACTCGAGCCGTGCCCGACGATCCGCATCGACGGCTACGAGTGGACTCGGCACACGATCCGGCGCGGTGTCGGGCAATGCCTTTCGGTCCACCTTGCCGTTGAGGGTGAGCGGGAGTGCTTCGAGCACCGTGATGCTCTGCGGCACCATGTGCTCGGGGAGCAGCCGCGCAATCTCCTTGCGCACCAGTACCGAATCGAGCGTGGTTCCACCTTCGGGAACCACATATCCGTGCAGACTTCCGGTACCCGCCGCATCGACACGGACGGTGGCTGCCGCGCGGAACACACCGGCCACCGATCCGAGCGCGCCTTCGACCTCGCCGAGCTCGATGCGGAAGCCGCGAACCTTCACCTGATCGTCCGCACGACGAAGGAAGTGCAAAACCCCTCGCCTGCGTCGGACCAGATCGCCGGTGCGGTAGAGGCGTGCCCCCGGTAGAGAAGGATCGGCAACGAACCGAGCTACGGTCAGATCGGGGCGATTCAGGTATCCGCGGACCACCTGCGCACCGCCCAGATACAGCTCGCCCGCAACGCCTTCCGGAACCTCACGCAGGTCGTCGTCGAGGATTCGCACGTGCACGTCGGTCCAGGGCTGACCGATCGTGACTCGGTCACCGGTTGTGATGACCGAAGATGTCGCCCACACCGTGGCCTCGGTGGGTCCGTAGACATTCCGGACCGAAGCAGCGTTGGCCACCAGATCGTCAGCCAGATCCTGCGGGAGGGCTTCCCCTCCCACCAGGGCTCGCACCATGGCGAGTCCGGATGCGTTCTCGTGTTCGGTGACCACTCGCCACAGCGCCGGCGTTGCCTGCATCACTGTCGCATCGCTTGCGATGATCAACGCCGACAACGCATCCGGATCGCGAACCGTCCTGCGGTCTGCGATCACGACAGTCGCGCCCGCTGCGAGCGGGCACAGCAACTCGAGTGCGGCGATGTCGAACGACACCGTTGTCACCGCGACGATGCGATCGCCCGGCCTGATCCAGCAATCCTCGAGTACCGTGTCCGCGAAGGCCGCGAGGTTGCCCGTCGAGACCATCACGCCCTTGGGGCGACCCGTCGAACCGGAGGTGTGGATCATGTAGGCGAGGTGATCGCCCGCCGCGGGCGGTGAAGGAAGCACAACACCCGAGTTGGTGAACTCACCGTCCACGAAGACACTCGTGGCGACCGTCGACGGAAGTTGCCCGGCGCTGTCGATACTGGTCAGGACACACACCGGAGCCGCGTCCTCGATCATGAACTCGAGCCGCTCACTCGGGTAGTCGACGTCGAGTGGCAGGTACGCCGCACCAATACGCAGTACCGCGAGCAGTCCGGCCACCAGATCCGCATCTCGATCGAGCGCGACGGCGACTACCTTCTCGGGTCCGGCGCCGGCCGCGAGAAGTTCGCGGGCCAGCTCGTCGACGCGCGCCGACAGTTCCCTGTAGGTAATTCCAACCTCACCGGAGACCACCGCGACGTCGTCGGGGTGACGGCTGACGTGTCGAGCGAACAACTGCGAGATCCCCGACGGCGGCGTCGCGCGTCGTCCCGGATCGCGATCCGACTTGCTTTCCGACAATCGCAGATCCGCGACGACAGTGCTGTTTTCGTGACCGAGGACCGCGATCACACCGTCGAGCAATGCGTCCGCAGTCGCGGCGTCGAACAGCCCGGCATCAACCGTCAATCGAAGTTCTGTTGCGGTTCGGACGAATTCGAGGTCGACGCTCGCTCCGGGCGAGTGACCGACACGGGCAGCGAACAGACTGCTGGTGGGACGCCCGAGTAGATCGGCGATTCGGTCCAGGCTGACATCAGAATGCGCAAGTGCCTCAGATACAGCGTTTTCGACTCGTCGAACGACATCGGCAATTCGCGGCCGACCGGACAGATCGACCCGAATCAGGCTGTCAGTCCCTTCCGAGAACAGTCCGACCGCAAGGTCCCGACCGCCACCGAAGCCGTTCAGCGTCGCCGCCACTGCGGCCAACAGCACCGCGTCGAATCCTGATCCGTCACCGAACCGAGCATCGCGTAGCTGACGAACGTAGGTGTGCGGGCGGTACTCTTCGCCGCGCGGGCGATCGTAGGGAAGGTCCGTTTCTAGGGGCAAGCCCGCGAGCGTGCGAACCCAATACCGCTCGTGATCAGGATTTCCCGCCGCTGCCGGGGCGCGGAACGTCGCCACGGTCACGGCGGGTCGATCGACGACAGCAACCGAATCCGGCGAGAACTTCTTCTGATCGACGCGTGCGGCCACGGCAAGACCGAGGGGGGTCGGGGTGTCGAAGACATCGGAGACGACGACGCGAATTCCCAGCTTCCGCAGACTTCCCACCAACCGCATCGCAGTGAGCGAGTGACCGCCGAGAGTGAAGAAATTGTCACCCGGATCGACGTCGGGAATCTCCAACACCGTTGCGACACAGGCGCACACTGCATCGACGACCGCTGGATCGACATCGATCGCTTGATCAGACGCAGCCGCCTTTTTCGTGACAGCCATATTTTTCGTGACAGACACCGCATCGGCAACGGACGCTGCCTGTCGGACAACCGTGAGCACCGCGGATGCGGGAGCTGTCGGCTCGGTCAGCAACCCACGCAGGATCTCCGCGAGCCGGGTAACCATTCGCTGCGCCGTGGTTTCGGAGACAACTGCCGGATCGTGATACAGAACCAGATCCAGACCGGTGCTCGGCGGCGCCATCAACGTCATCGGATAGTGCGTGACTCCGCGGTTGGTGAATCCCTCGACTCGAAGTGTGTGCGATGCAGGCTGTCCCGCACCGGAGTTCGGGAAGTTCTCGAACACCAGGAGCGTGTCGAACAGTTGACCGATCCCGGCGATGCGTTCGATCTCGGCCAAACTGGTGTGCTCGACGTCCACGATGTCGAACTGCGCGTTCTGCAGACCGACGAACTGATCCAGCAAGGGCTGATCCGCGACGATGTCGAGGCGGGCCGGAATCGTGTTGCTGAACAACCCGACCATTCCCTCCACCCCGGAGAGTTCGGCAGGTCGGCCGGACACCGTGGCCCCGAACACGACGTCCCACTGCCCCGTCGCTTCGGCGAGCGCCGCTGCCCACGCACCCTGAACCAGGGTGTTGACCGTCAGCGCACGCGCACGACCGAGTTCGATCAGCGCTTCGGCGTCCGATGTCGCGAGAGGAACCTCGAGCGCGACGGGCACACTTCGCGGCGCCCCTGCGTCGGCAACGAGAGTCGGCGCGGTGAGCCCACGCAGACGCTCACTCCACACTGCGCGGGCAGAGTCCTGATCACGGCCGGCGATCCATGCCAAGTAGTCGCGATACGGCGTCGGCGCAGGAAGGTGCGCATCGCCGTCGTGGTAGACGTTCATCAGCTCGCGCAGGACGATCGGAGTCGACCACCCGTCGGTGAGCAGGTGATGCGCATTGAGGACCAAACGGTGCACCCCGCCGGGCAGCCGAATCAGCAGCGCACGCAGCAGAGGCGGTGTACTGACATCGAAGACGTAATCGGCGGCCTCGTCCTCGAGCTGATCTGCAGAGCGGAATGCAGTGTCAGCTGGAACGGAGGTCAGGTCGACCGAACGCCACTCGACTTTTGCACCGCGCGGAATGATCTGAACGGGCCGTTCGAACTGCTCGTAGTGGAAAGCTGCGCGTAGGTTCGGGTGCCTGTCGATCACGGTCTCGAACGCGTCGGCCAACTTCACCTCGTCCAACGGGCCGGAGAGGTCGAAGCGTGCAGTAAGGGTATAGACGTCTGCTTCGCCGTCACGGACCGCGTGGAACAGGAGGCCTTCTTGTAGCGGCGACAGCGGAAGTACATCGGCAAGCGGTCCGTGGACGGCTTCGAGTTCGTTGATCCCGGCTTGATCGACCACCGCGCCCTGGCCGAAGATCGTCGCCGAGCAATCGGAAGGCGTCAAACCACCCTCGAAGAGCGCGGCATGCGCGGTCAGTGCAGCGAGCGCACGTTCCCAATGCTCTTGCAGCTCGACGATCGTCGCGGCGTCGAGCACTGAACCCGCCGCAGTCCATTCGACTGCCAGCGTCGTCGAGTCGTCCTCTCGGACAAATGCGTTGAGCGCCAGCACTTCCGACATTGCCTTGCTCGCCGGTTCGATGACCGCGAATGGATCCTGCTCCGGCAATCGCCATCCGGTTCCGGGTAGGGACGGGAAGCGGCCGAGATAGTTGAGCAACAGTTCAGGTGTAGCGCACGCGGAAAGGTCAGGTGCGGTGTCGCGATCCAGATGCCGCAGAACTCCGTAGCCGACTCCACCTCCGGGTACGGCGCGTTTTGCTTCCTTCACCGCACGAAGCAGATGCCCGGCAGCCGCTCCGCCGCTCAGTGCGTCGGCAAGATCGTCTGCGGTGAGCAGTGCATCGGTGGGAACCCGGACGGGGAACTCACTGGTGAACCACCCGATGGTTCCGGCGAAGTCGGTGTCGCTGGTGAGCGCGTCGCGGCCATGGCCTTCGACGGTGACTGTCTGCGCGGGCAGGCCGATGAGGCCGCGGCCGTGCTGCCATGAGCGCAAGGCAAGCATCAAACCCGCGAGAAGCACTTCGTCGGCCTTGGCTCGATACGCCGCCGGAAGCGTGGTCAACAGCGCGTCGGTGACAGCCGGGGGTGCAACAGTTGTCGTGCGAGAGGCGGTTGCGGTGAGGTCGACTTTCGGGTCGAGACGACGACTGCCGATCGGCTCGTCGTCCGCCTGTACCGACGCGGACTTCCAGTACTCGAGCTCCGATGCCATGCTGCCCGAGGTCCCGAATTCTGCGAGCAACCCCGCGTATCGGCGCCACGAACTTCCACCAGCACCCAGCCGGGCCGACCTACGCTCGCGCGCTGCATCGGTAGCTTCGTGGAGGTCTGGAAGCAGAATTCGCCAGGACACACCGTCGACGATCAAATGGTGAGCCACGACGATCAAGTGGTCGGGTCGACCGGCCTCGGTATTGACCAGTACGACTCGCAGGAGTTCACCGGCGCGTGGGTCGAGACTCGCCGCCGACGCCTCCGCGAGCTCTCTGATCCGGGACGGGTCGGAGGTGTCGGACACCTCGTGAACGAGCCCCTCGCTGCGCACCGCGCCGACGTCTCGGACGATCAATTCGGTAGTGCCGCTGTCGTTGTCACGGCGCAGGAGCAGACGTAGAGCGTCATGGTGATCGAGGATCGTCTGCACGCCGGACTGCAGGTCGCCCAGCGAGAGGCCGTCGTCGATGCGCACTGCGGTCCACTGCGCGTAGCCCGCGATTGCCTCGTCTGTCGGATTCTTGTCGATCAGTGCCCGAACGATCGGCGGAGCGATCACGGTGCCGGTCGCCACGTCCGCAACCGAGGCTACGGCGTCGGCGTCATCGGCAATCTCACGCGCCGCAGCGGCGATGGTTCCCAGATCTCGCTGTGCAAGTAGCTCTTTCGGAGCGACGACCAGTCCGCGCACCCGCAGGCGACTGCTGACACTGATTGCCGTGATGCTGTCACCACCGAGGCCGAAGAAATCCTCGTCCACGCCGACGCGCTCGCGGCCGAGCACCTCGGCCACCACGTCGCAGAGGATTTCCTCGTGCGGTGTCGATGCAGCGCGACCTTCCGATTCGGTAGCCGGCGCAGGTAGTGCCGCACGATCGAGCTTTCCGTTCACCGTGACGGGTAGTTCGTCCAGAACGACGATTGCGGCCGGAACCAAATGATCCGGTACGCGAGCGGCGAGATCTCGGCGCAATTCTTCCTGCGGCGGAAGCGTCGTGCCGGCGGCGGCTACAACGTAGCCGACCAGGCTGGGCCGTCCTCCATCCGTACGGATCAGCGCGGCGGCCGCGCCGATTCCGGGCACCGATCCGAGAACAGCCTCGACCTCGCTCAACTCGACGCGATGTCCGCGGATCTTCACCTGCTTGTCGCTACGACCGATGAAGTCGTATCCCCGCCCGGGTACCCAGCGCGCGACGTCCCCGGCGCGGTACATCAGATCTCCCGGAGCCCCGAAAGGATCTGCGACAAAACGCTCGGAGGTCGCGCCGGCGCGACCGAGGTATCCCCTGGCCAATTGCGGTCCGGCCAGATAGAGCTCACCTCGTTCGCCGTCGGCGACCGGTTCGAGCGCGCTGTCGAGCAGGTACGCGCGGGTTCCCGCGAGCGGGTACCCGATACGCGGTCCGGCACCTTCGACCGTGGTCGCGATCGCGTCGACCGTCGTTTCGGTGGGGCCGTACAGGTTTCGAGCGGGAACACCGGATTCGATGATTGCGTCCCACAGTGCGGGCGGTGCCGCCTCGCCGCCCACGACGAGGAGCTGCAACCGCTGCGTACGCAGCAATCCGTTGTCCACCATCGCTGCCGCCATCGACGGCGTCGTGTCGACCACGTCGACGCAATCTCGCTCGAACGCCGCGACCAGGGCAACGGCGTCCTTCTGCAGTTCTTCGTCGTATACGTGCACCCGATGACCACACAGCAGCCACAACAGCTGATCGAGAGACGCGTCGAAGGCGAACGACGCCGTATGCGCGGTGTGCAGTTGCCGGTTTCCGACGCGCGCGGCCGTGTCCCGGTAGATGGTGGCGCGGTGATGGTGAAGCAGGTGCGCCAATCCACCGCTTCTGACCAACACGCCCTTCGGCTTGCCTGTCGATCCCGAGGTGTAGATGACGTACGCCAGGTGATCGACATGCCGCGCCGTCGCCAGTTCACCGAGTTCGAGTGGAAGCTCGGAATGGGCACGGAGTTCTTCGCGCACTGCGGCGGAATCGAGTACGAGCGGGTCGGGTCGAGAATCTCCGACGAGTTGCTCAGCCAGTGTGGAAGTGGTGAGCACGACCTTCGGTTGCGCGTCGTCGATCAGATCCCGCAATCGCTCGGCCGGGTGCTGCGGATCCAGTGCCACGTACGCTGCGCCAGCGTTCAGTGTCGCGAGCAGAGCCACCACCATCTCGGAGGTACGCGGAAGTGCAAGTCCGACAATGTCGTCCGGGCCGACATCGCGAGCCCGAAGCAACCGGGCGAGCTTGTGGACGCGGCCACCGAGTTCTGCGCCTGTCAGACGTTCCTCGCCGCACACCAGGACCGTGTCATCCGCATGATCGGCGACGATGCGGTCGAAGACGTCCGGGACGAGGGCGACGGAGCCGGGCAGCGGTGCAGTTTCGCGGCCGGCGAGAATCCGCGCAGCTTCGGGTGCCGGCATCATCTGCACCTGTCCGACGGCAGGGTCTCCCTCCCCCACCATCGCGTTGACGATGCTCACGAAACCGGCGAGGCGACGCTGAACCGAATCCCGAGTGTTGGTACGCGCGTCCACTTCGAACCCGAGGAGAACTTCGCCGTCCGCGATGGGAGTGACCGTCAAACCCAGGTCCTCCGGCGGCCCCCCGGCGACGTTACGCAGTACACCCACAGCACCGGCGAAATCGAGGGCGAAGTCGAAAGCCTTGAGATTGATTCCGATCCCGTGAAGCAGTGCGCCGGTGCCGGCGACGCCCAGGTCCCGAGCAAGATTCTCACCGCGGTAGCGCTGGTGTGCGCGCAGGCTTTTCATCGTGGCGGCCACCTGCTTGCTCAGGTCACCGAGTCGATCGTGGCTGCGAATCGTCAACCGGAGAGGCAGAACGTTGACTGCCATGGCCGGGGTCTTGAGTGCCGTGCGCCCCACGCGCGCCATGAGTGGCATCGCGATGACAACATCCGTCTCACCGAGCAACCGGTGGAGAAACGCGCCGTAGCAGGCGATCAGTGCCTCGGCCCACGTTGTTCCCGTCGCGTCTGCCACCTCTTTGAGGCGGCCGAGGGCGTCGGCACTGATGACCTCGCGAACCTGGATCGTTCGTTCCGCTGGACCGGTGACCTGCTGGCCCCGTCCGTCCAACGCGGGCAACGGCGTCAGGACATCACGCCAGTAGTCACGATCTTCGACGAACTGGTTGCCCGCCCGGTACGCCTCGTCCTCGGCGACCAACGCACTCATCGAACCGAATCGCGTTGGCGCGACCTCGGTTCCCTTCTTCGCGGCCGTGTAGTGCGCGGCGACTCGGCGCGAAATCATTGCTGCGCTGTATCCGTCGACGATCAGGTGGTGATAGAGCTGAATGCACCAGATCTCGCGATCGGAGAGCCTGATCAGCGAGTACGTGTAAAGCGGGCGCTCCACCATCAGACGGCAGTACTCGGACGCCCGGCTGCGCTCGGCGTCGACCAGTGCGTGCGCCACGGCTACGGGATCGCGCTCGTCACGGACGTCGGTGATCGGGATGATGCCAACCGGCTCGTCGGAGATGTACTGACGCGGGCCGTCCGCCGTCTCGATCATCCGCAGCCGCATGGTTTCGGCTTCGCCGATCGTCGCCCTGATGGCGGTCGTCAGACGTTCGGTGTCGATCGGTTCGTCGCCCGAGATTTCGAGCACCTCACCGACGAGATAGCTCCGAGATTCGGGATCAAGCCTCTGTGCGTTCCAAATCCCGAGTTGAGCTCCTGTGAGAGCAAACGTAGCTTCGTTTGCCGCTCCGGAGTTCGAACCTGGAAGAACGCTCACACTGATCCCCTCGTCTGTGGACACACGTCACCCAAGGGTGACCTAACGTCGTTTTGGGTAGCCTAAACTAAATGTCGATGAATCGGGGAATCCGCCTCGCCGGTGACCCGAGAACCGACGGCTCCCGACGCGTTCACCAGAGGACACGAACTTCTACAACCGCTTGCGGGACAGTCTCTTTCGTGAACCGAAACGAGAAAGTGAAGGCTAGTCCATCAGCGTTGCCGCGACGGTTCCGCCCAGTTCATAACAACCATCGCGGACAGATTTGTCCACGCTCACAGTCACTTCGAGCGGATCCGCCACCGCGACCAATCCGAGCCCGGTGGCGAGTTTGCGCACCGAGGACACTGCACCGGCAGTGTCGTTGTTGCCGTGAACCCACAGGCCGTACGGTCGATCCGAAACCGCGCCGAGGCATTGGTAGTACGTGGTGTCGAAGAAGTATTTCAGCGCGCCCGACATGTAACCGAAATTGGCGGTGGTTCCGAAAAGATAGCCGTCAGCAGCGAGGACGTCGGGCACCGTCGCCGCCAACGCCGGCATCACCTTCACCTCGACGCCCTCGATCTCGGGATCGCGAGCCCCGGCCAGGACCGCATCCAACAATTCGTGGGTTGTCGGCGAGGGCGAGTGGTGAACCACCAACAGAGTCTTCACACACCTGACAATACGGCGACGGGTGGCGCACCCGTCGCCGTTCACGCCTACGCCGAAACCGTTTCCGCGCTCATCGCCTTGACCAGGTCGTCGGTTCGGGTGACCGAGGCGCAGCGCCCGGCCGCGTACTCGAGCGCACCGACATGCTCGCCTAGGGAGAAGTCGGCTACCGCGTCGCCCACGAAGAAGATCTGCACGTCTTGCATGAACCCGTCCAAAGCGGTAGTCAGGCAACCGATGTGGGCATAGATTCCGGTGATGATCAGCTGGTCACGCCCACTCTCGCGCAGCCGCTCACGCAGATCCGTCTTGATGAAGGCGCTGTAGCGCCATTTTGTGAGCATCACGTCGTCCGAATGCGGAGCCAACTCGGCGATCACGTCGGTGTGAGCGGGATCTGCCTTCAGACCCGGTCCCCAGAAATCCGACAGCAACGCACGCTCCTCGGGATCCTGATCACCGGGTTGCGCGGTGTAGACGATCGGGATTCCGGCAGCTCGCGCCGACGAACGAAGCCGGTCTATGTTCGGAACCACGGTTTGGAGCGGGTCGACGCTTCGGTCGTACGCGTTCACGAAATATTCCTGCATGTCGTGCAGAAGCAGCACCGCTCGGGAAGGATCGAGAGTCCAGTCGACCCGATTCTGCGGAAACTCGGTGGGCATCTCGTATCGCACTGCTGTGGGTAGCGCCATGATGAATCTCCTCGAAAATGTGGGGGGTGGGAACCGATCAACTCGACAGAGTCTGTGCGGCAATCGATTCGCTGAGAACACGGCGCAAGGCCGCCTTGCTGGTCTTTCCGACGCCGGTGACGGGGAACTCGGTCACGAACTCCACTCGATCCGGAACCTTGTACGCCGCAACGCCTCGGCCTCGTATGTATCGCTTGATCTCGCCGACGGTCGGTGCATCTCCGGAAATCACCAGAACGGCGCAGGTTCGCTCGCCCAGGTACTCGTCGGGAACAGCGACGACGGCCGCATCGTGGACAGCAGGATGCGAGAGCAGGTGGTTCTCGATCTCCTCGGCGGCCACCTTCTCGCCGCCGCGGTTGATCTGGTCCTTTGCGCGGCCCTCGACAATCAGGTGTCCCGTATCGGTGACGCTGACCAGATCGCCGGTGCGATAGAAACCTTCGGCGTCGAAGACCTCGGCATTGTGCGCATCCGCCCGGTAATAGCCACGGATCGTGTACGGCCCCCGAGTCAGTAAGTGCCCCGTGGTTCCGGGCTCGACGAGCGCGCCATCGTCATCGACTACACGAACCTCGTCGTCCGGTGAAATGGGCCGGCCCTGCGTGCTGACGATCAATTCTTGCGTGTCGTCGAGGCGGGTGTAGTTGACCAAACCCTCAGCCATGCCGAACACCTGCTGAAGGGTGCAGCCCAGCTCCGTGGGTACGCGTGCGGCAGCTTCGGCGCTGAACTTCGCTCCGCCGACGCCGAGAACCCGCAAGCTCGACAGGTCGTGATCTGCCTTGCTGGGGGCGGCCATCCAGGCCAATGCGATCGGTGGAACCAGCGACGCGTGCGTGACTCGCTCTGATTCGATCAGACCGAAAGCTGTGGACGGCATGGTGTCCGGCGCCAGAACCACGGTGCCGCCCGCGTGGAAGACACCGAGAATGCCCGGCGAACTCATCGGAAAATTGTGCGCAGCAGGGAGAACCACCAACATGCGCGTCGAATCGTCGACGCCGCAGATCGGGTTGGATGCCCGCACCGAGTAGAGGTAGTCGGCGTGCGTTCGCGGAATCAGCTTCGGAACACCGGTCGTGCCACCGGAAAGCTGAAGAAAGGCGACCGACAACGGATCGACGTCGGCAAGAACGGGAATCTCGTATCCGCGTAGCGAATCGAAACCGACAAACTCTTCGGGGTCGCCGGCCACGATCACCACAGGCGGAGTCTCGAGGCCTTCGTTCACCTCACGCGCCAGTGCGCGGTAGTCGAACCCGCCATGACGGTCGGCGACGATATAGGCAGCGACATCAGCGAACTGGCAGAAGTATCCGATTTCGGTTCGGCGATGCGCTGGCAACCCGAATACCGGCAGGGCGCCGAGCTTCAACACACCGAACAATGCTTCGACGTATTCCACGATGTTCGGTAGCTGCAGAAGCACACGGTCACCGGCGCGAACACCCAACCCGGACAGGCCTCCGGCCACTGCCGAGCTGCGACGATCGAGGTCGCAATACGTCAGCCGTGTTTGTGCCCCGGTGGCATCGCTGCCTACCACCGCTTCGTTGTCGGGATGCCGTGCGGCCGCGACCGTGATGAATCCGGCCAGCGTCTCGTCAGTCCAGTAGCCTCGTTCCCGATAATGCGTCACCAATTCGGGTGGATACTGTGCGACGGGCGCCAAGGGCTCGCGAGCGATCCTCGATGTCATGCAAGTGACTCCTCTTCGAAAGTACTGTCAGCAAATACATCTCACGCTTTTAGCGTCGCTCCGCCGTCGACGTACAGCGCCTGCATTGTGATGTGGGCCGCCCGGTCGGACAGCAGGAAGTGCACCGAGTCCGCGATATCGTCTGCGGTGGCAAGTTTTCCGAGCGGAATGCCCAGGCGATAGCCCGCCAGATTGCCCTCGATGACCGCATCGGCACCCGAATCGTCGGAAGGGTCCGACCACAAAGACCGCTGCATCGCTGTGTCTGTGGAACCCGGAGCGACAACGTTGACGCGAATCCCGTCGACAGCCAACTCCAGGCCCGCGGTTCGAACCAACATGGTGGCAGCAGCTTTGGACGAACCGTAAGCACCCATCCCGATACGTGGGACACCGGCCGCGTTGGACGAGACCACCACGATCGACCCGGCCCGCCGGCGACGCATTTCCAGTCCCACACTTTGCAGAACGTTGAGCAATCCGAATACGTTGACGCCGAATATCTTCCGCCACTGGTCTGGATCGGAGTCAAGCACCGATCCGGTGTCCAGAATTCCGGCGACGTGCGCGAGCGCGTCGATCCGGCCGAACGTATCCATCGTGGAGGCCACTGCAGCGTCGACTGCCTGCCGATCGGTCACGTCCACGACGTGACTCTCGATATCGGCGCCTTCGACGATTGTTTCTGCCAATTCCGCAGTTACTCGCTTCAATTCGACGTCGTCGCGATCGAGCAACGCCAGCGAATACCCGTCGCGCGCAAGCGTACGGGCTACTGCGGCGCCGATCCCCGCAGCAGCACCGGTGACCACGGCGATTCGGCGCTCGCTCACTGCGGGCACAGGACCTGAACCCAGGCATTGATCGTGGGCTCTTCTGCCAACTCCGCGAAGTCGGCATCCGCGCCCGCTCCCCGCCACCGTTCGACGAGCGTCATCAAGCGAACCGAGTCAAGGCCTTCGTCACCCAGGTCCGCGTCGTCGCCGAGTTGTTCTGCCCTCATCGACAGAACCTCGGCGACGTCGCGCACGATCTGGTCACGGTCCACGGTGTTGCTCATCGGTCTCCTCGAGTAGTGGTCGACGCGCTCAGATCGAGCCAACCCACCCCTCGTGTCGACCCCGTCCGCACGCCTTTACTTTAGGCCAGCCTAACCATAACGGTACGGAAGTACACAACCCGGATGCTCAGGACACAAATTCACCCAAACTAAGGCTAGCCTCAACATAGCAAGTAATCCTGTCGAACTGGAAGGGTGTCCATGTCAGCACTCGCCGAAGTCTCCGAATTCCCGTTGCGCAACAACCGGACTGACGATGAAACGGACTCCGTTTTCCTGCTCTCACGTAGGCAAACGTCGATCCGTACTTCGGGAGTAGTCGAAGAATTCGACTCGGCCTTCGACGCCGCTGAAGCCCTCAAAACGGGGCGCATCGACTCGGTCGTCGGAGCCCTGCCGTTCTCACCGGAGACGGCGTCCGCCCTCACCGCGCCACTGAGGTTCACACGAGTCCGCGGTGATCTATATCACTCGAACGTACCGGCGCTACCCACTTCGCGGGTAGCCGGATTCGAACCCAGCGCGCAGATCCACACCGACAGAGTCCGCGGCGCCATCGAACGTCTTCGAGCAGGCGAACTCGACAAAGTTGTCCTCGCACGCTCCCTGACCATCGAGGCCGAGTCCACAATCTTGCCCGCCGCTCTGGCCGAGAAACTGATTGCACTCGATCACGCGCACAACGGTTTCTGCGTCGACTTGTCCCCCGCCGGAGGAAAGTACCGCGGGCGTTCGCTGGTCGGCTCGACGCCCGAGGTTCTGATCGAACGGCGAGGCGACGTCGTCACCTGCCACCCGTTGGCGGGCTCGATTGCACGGCACCCGAATTCGGATCAGGACGAGGCGAATGCCGAGCAACTCCGCGCGTCGACCAAAGATCTCGCCGAACACGCGTTTGTCGTCGACTCCATCAGCGCGATACTCGGACCACTGTGCACATCATTCAATGCACCCAGCGCACCGGAACTCCTTCGGACACCGCAACTGTGGCACCTCGGGACCAAGATCGAAGGTGTCCTGGCCGATCCGAGCCTGACCTCGCTCGAGCTGGCAATGGCGCTGCACCCGACCCCCGCCATCTGCGGAACACCGACGGGCGCCGCACGCGAGCACATCACCGCGACCGAAGGGGACCGCGGGTTCTACGCCGGTGCCGTGGGCTGGTGCGACCGAACCGGAGACGGCGAGTGGATGGTGGCTATTCGTTGCGCCGAGATTGCAGCAGACGGCCTCTCGGCGCGGGCGTACGCAGGCGGCGGAATCGTCGCTTCCTCCGATCCGGAAATCGAGCTGAGAGAGACCAGTACAAAATTCCGCACGTTACTCAGTGCGTTCGACCTCGCTGAACATCAGCTCTGACCAGGCATCACTTCTTCGAGGTGTTCAGGGCAATCGCGGCATGAACGAGTGCCTTGAACGCCTTTTCGTCGACGGCTTCACCCTCGTGAAAGTCGATCGCCCGTCTCGTATTGCCCTCGAGGCTGGAGTTGAAGAGACCTGAGGCGTCGTCGAGTGATGCGCCTTTGGCAAAAGTTACCTTCACTGCACTCTTGTAAGTCTCACCGGTACAGATCATTCCGGCGTGGTACCACACGGGAACTCCTCGCCACTTCCATTCCTCCACCACATCCGGATCCACCTCTTTGATCAGAGTTCGTATCCGGGAGAGCATCTCGCCCCGCCAGTCTCCGAGTTCCTCGATTCGCTGGTCGATCAACTGAGACGGGGAATCTGCGCCTTGCTTTTCGGAATCACGCTTCGCCATCGCTTCGTCACTTCCTGCTCGTTGCCGCCGATCTCCGGTGAGTCGAGTATCCCCTCCTGCACCAACATTCACTCAGCGAATCACTGACGCATCACGACGTCTCGGCAAGCGCGATTTCTTGGAATTCGGACAAAGTGAGACGGACGTCCAGTATTCTCTGGGTACTAAGTCCCGATTCTTCGGCCTGGAGGACTGCATCGTGATGTGGAATCGCCCGCTCGCCCATTCAGTCGCTGCGGCTGCCGGATCGGTTCTTCTCGCCGCCGCAGTCGTCGGCGTTCACACTGTTCCGGCGGCGGCGCAACAGGCCCCGCGCGTCTTCGACGTACTGTGCACACCCACCGATGAAGGCCTTTCCGAGCTGTCCGGACTCACCGTCACCGCGGCCGGGATATACGCAATCGGCGACAGCGGCTCCGATGATCGAGTCGCCGAACTCGATTCGAACTGCCACGTTCAGCGCTGGATCAGCGTGGGCACCCCTCGTGTCGATGTCGAGGATCTCTCATCGACTCCAGACGGCCACCTGTGGCTGGCAGACATCGGCGACAACAACGCGGTACGAACGTCGATCGGGCTGATCGAACTCGATCCGACTTCAGGTGCCGCGACCTCCTACCCCCTGGTTTATCCGGACGGGGCGCACGATGCCGAGACACTGCTGATCCAGAGCGACGGGCTTCCCGTCATCGTCACCAAGGATTACCTGGGCGCAAGCGTGGTCTACACAACCGCTGAACGACAGCAGGTTCAGGATCTGAGTACGGCGTCGCCGACCATGTTGGCCAAGGTAGGTCAGCTCAGATTTACTCCCACCCTCACTTCCGGTGGACCGGTCCCCCATGCCGGAACGATGGCTGTCACCGGAGGCGCCGTGAGCAAAGACGGCACGGTGGTAGCGCTGCGCAACTACACCGATGTCTACCTCTACACAGCTCCCGACGGCGATGTCGCGAAAGCCTTGACCACCAATCCTATTCGTGTGCCCCTTCCCGACGAGCCACAAGGTGAAGCGATCGCGTTCGACGCGGCCGGTGATCTGATCAGTGGCTCCGAGGCATACCAAGGGCCGCTGCCTCCGCTCCGAATTCTTCGAGGCGCCAGTGACATCGCGCGCTCGGGCGGAACCACAAGCTCTCTCGGGTCGTAGTCGATTCACGTCTCGGGAAAGCGGACAGGCGCCGCTATCATGGCCGAGTGAACAAACAACTTCGAGCAACAGTGGCGATCTCGACAGTTCTCGCGCTGGCTTCGTGCGCGAATTCTCTCGAAGGAACACCTCGACCGGATGCGTTTGTTCCGAGCGTCGACAATCCGGATCCGTCCGAATCCATCGACGGAGTTGTCACGGTCGACTACCCGGCAGCTCAACACGTACGGCCGAACGAACGTGTGGCGTACACACATTCACCGCCCTTCGGTGGTCGCCATGATTCGGTCTGGGCAAACTGCACCGGAGTTGTCTACCCGCAAGCCATTCGAACCGAGAATGCGGTCCATTCCCTCGAGCACGGGGCAGTGTGGATCACGTACAACCCCGACCTGGTCTCGAGTGAGGATCAGGCGCGCTTGGCACAGCGAGTCGAAGGCATGAGCTACACCTTGATGTCGCCGTATCCGACCCTGGATTCGCCTATCTCGCTGCAGTCCTGGGGCCGTCAACTCAAACTCGACAACGCTGAGGACGCTCGCATCGATCAATTCGTCTCGGCGCTACGAGTCAACCCGAACACGTATCCCGAAGTGGGCGCGACGTGTTCGGTGCCGATGACTAGCTTCGACCCGAACAACCCGCCGCCATTCGACCCCACCACTCCGGATCCGTCTTCTCCCGCAACAGTTCCGGAGCGGTAGCATCCCAGCAGACCCCTGTTCACAGCAGGGAGAAACTACTTACCTCGCGACCGACGTTCCAGTTCCACTGCGCGGCGCATGGTTTCCCGTGCCCGGCTTCGGTCACCGGCATAGTCGTAGGCGCGAGCGAGTCGGAAGTTCTGCTTCCAGTTGTCCGGGTCTGCTTCCCAGTCGACCTTGATCTGAGCGAACAACTCGTCGGCGGCCGCCCGCTCGATCCGGCCCGAAGGCAATTTCGGAAGTGAAGACGCATCGACAGCGAGGCCCTCGTCGTGAATCTGCTGCGCGAGGCGTTGGTGTGTGAAGCCGGCACGAAGGGTGGCGATGACGAGCCACAGCCCCAGGAACGGCAGGATCAGCACGCCGATCCCGAGACCGATCGCGGCGCCGCCTCCGTCTTGGATGAGCTGGATTCCGCGCTGGCCGAGCAACACGAAGTACACCGCGAGCGCGATACAGATCGCAACGATCAGCGCGAGGGTGCGGGTGGTCTTGTTCATAGATCGAGGAAGGAATCGATACCGACCGTCAGGCCCGGACGTGACCCGATCTGGCGGACACCGAGCAGAACGCCCGGCGCGAACGAATTCCGGTCGATCGAGTCGTGGCGAATGGTCAGCGTCTCGCCCTGAGTTCCGAGAATCACTTCCTGATGCGCGACCAGTCCGGCCATCCGCACGGAGTGAACCCGGACTCCGTCGACGTCGGCTCCACGCGCACCCTCGAGCTCGGTCGTGGTGGCGTCAGGGCTGCGTCCGACGCCTGCTTCCGCGCGAGCTTCGGCGATCATGGCGGCCGTTCGGTATGCGGTGCCCGAGGGAGCATCTGCCTTGTTGGGGTGGTGAAGTTCGATGACCTCGACGGAATCGAAGAAGCGCGCCGCGGCAGCCGAGAAGCGCATCAACAACACAGCACCGATGGCGAAGTTCGGGGCGATCAGAACACCCGTTGCAGGCTGCTCGTCGAGCCAGGACTGCACAGTCGCCAGCCTGGACTCGTCGAAACCGGTGGTGCCGATCACGGCGTGAATTCCGTTGGCCACGAGGAATTCCAGATTTCCCATGACGACGTCGGGGTGCGTGAAATCGACGACTACCTGAGTGCGGGTGTCGACGAACGTCTCGATGCGATCACCGGTATCGACCTGAGCGACAAGTTCCAGATCGGGAGCAGCTTCCACTGCCTCGCAGATCGCTCGACCGACCTTGCCCTTGGCTCCCAGAACCCCGACCCTGATGGGTGCTGCACTCACGTCTTCCACGCTCCGTCCGATGCATTGTTTGAGGTGAAGCCTACGCAATCGTGCCGATGCGCTCACCATCAGTCGGGCAGGAGTTATGTCACCACTGGCACACTGGACGTAGTGAGCAACCGTCCGCAAGTCCGCGAAACCGGCAACCTTCGACCACTCGAGTTGGCAACGGGTGCCGTCATGGCCGGATTCACGGTCGCGTTGTCCGTCATTGCCACGGTCATCCCCATGGCCAGCGCCCTCAACCTCGTGGCCGCCGTTCCGATGGGAATTGTTGCCCAGCGCTTTCGAGTCCGCGCCGTGATGACGGCCGGCGTCTCGGCTACTGCGGTCGCTTTCGTCGCAGCGGGTTCGGGATCTGCGGCGGCGGTCGCGCTGAGCGCTCTCCTCGGCGGAATCATCGGTACGGTCAAGCGGCGCGGTCTCGGCTTCATCTCCGCGTTGCTGTCGTCGCTTGTCATCGGACCCGCGCTGGCGTTGTTCTCCATAGTCCTGTTGCTTGTTCTCGCGCCCCTGCGCACCTTGTTGTTGACCTCGCTGGAGAACACCGCGCTGGGCGTGGCCGCAATCTTGAAGCGTGCCCCGACGCTGGTCGGCGCAGCCGAATGGATCGAGAACAGCATCGGCTCGATCATCGACTACTGGTGGTTGTGGATCGGCCTGTCGATCAGCTCCGGAATCGTCCTCAGCACCGTCGTCTCCTATTTTGTCCTCGGTGCCGTCCTCGATCGATTGGCCGCACTCCCCTCGGCCGACCCGCTCCAGACAGCTCCCGACGACCGTCCGATCGACCCGCTACCGGTCACTTTCGATCACGTGGGCTTCACCTATCCGAGTGCATCGACGCCGGCGCTCGTCGACGTCAACTTCACGGTCCGACGAGGAGAGTTCGTCACCGTCGTCGGCCACAACGGCTCGGGCAAGTCCACACTCACCCGGTTGCTCGCCGGTCGCGCACCGACCGTCGGGACCCTGACGAGGCCCGGGTCCGCCGGTCTCGGTCGACACGGCGGAACCGCCGTCGTCCTCCAACGTCCCGAGAGCCAGATCCTCGGAACCCGCGTCGCCGATGACGTCGTCTGGGGGCTTCCGCCCGAGTCGCATCCCGACGTCGATGCACTGCTGGCCGAGGTGGGACTCGCGGGCATGGGCATGCGCGAGACCTCAGGGCTGTCCGGCGGCGAGATGCAACGTCTGGCGGTTGCTGCCGCTCTGGCTCGTCGCCCCGCTCTGCTGATCGCGGACGAAGCCACCGCGATGGTCGATCAGGCCGGCCGGGAGGAATTGGTCTCGCTCCTCGCCGAACTGCCCCAGCGCCATCCGATGGCCGTGGTGCTGGTCACCCATCACCACGCCGACACCCGCAACGCAGATCGGGTGATTCAACTACAACGCGGACGGCAGATCGATCACCAACCCGGTTGGATGACGTCGACGTTCGCGGGTCCGCCGTCTGCGCCGTGGCCGGCCGGCACTCGAACTGTCCTCCAACTCACCGATGTCACCCACACCTACAACGACCGGACTCCGTGGTCGCGGCGCGCACTCTCGGACGTGAATCTGACCATCGGAGACGGGGACGGGCTACTGGTCCTGGGCGGCAACGGTTCCGGTAAATCGACCCTGGCCTGGATCATGGCGGGCTTGATCGCACCGAGCCGGGGAACCGCGGTCTTCGACGGCAAACCCGTCTCGCGTCAGCTCGGCACTGTCGGTCTGACGTTCCAACACTCGAGGCTGCAGCTGCAACGCCGAACCGTCGCCGAAGACATCGAGGCCGCCGGCGGTCCGGAGATCGGATCGGTGCAAGTCTCCTGGGCGCTCGACGCCGTCGGACTCGACCGTCACATCGCCGGCCGCAGTATCGACGAGTTGAGCGGCGGACAGATGCGACGCGTCGTACTGGCCGGTCTCCTCGTCCGCCAACCCCGAGTACTCATCCTCGACGAACCATTGGCCGGGCTCGATCCACCCGGCCGACACGAAATCCTGAACGTACTCAGGTGGATTCGTCGGAACGGAACCGCAGTAGTCGTCATCTCCCACGATGTCGACGGCATGGATGCCGTCTGCAGCAGAACAATTCGACTGTCGCAGGGTCGCATCCTCGACCCTGCCGCCAGCAGTGCCTTGGAAGGATCGACGACGTGACAACACTTCTGCGCGAAGTCCCGACTTCATCGCCGATCCACCGATTGTGGGCCGGAACGAAGATCGTTGCCGTCGTTCTCGTCAGCATCGTGGTCGTGGCCGCGCCGTCCTGGCCGGCGATCGGCGTCGTACTGGGATTGTTGTTGCTGACCGCGGTGATCGGACGTATCCCCCCGACTGCAGTTCCCCGGCCTCCGTGGTGGTTGTGGGCGCTGATCCTGCTCGGCGCGTTGATCAACCTTCCGATCGGCATCGACGCGGTGTTCATCTACCTGCAAGCTGTGACGTTCGGTCTTGTATTGCTCTGCGTCTCACTGATGTTGGCGTGGACCACGTCGATGAGCGACGTGGCGCCGGCACTGGCAACGCTCGGTAGACCGCTGCGAATATTCAAGATCCCGGTCGACGAGTGGGCCATCGCGACCGCCCTCTGCATTCGTTCACTTCCACTGTTGATCGACGAGATGCTCACCCTGGTAGCGGCGCGACGACTGCGCCCGAAAGCTGTGGTGAACAGCGCGGCCGACAATTCGATAGTCGACCTGATCACCACAACCATGTCCGTGGCAATTCGGCGGTCTGCCGAAATGGGCGAAGCAATCTCCGCTCGCGGGGGCACTGGACTGATTGCGGCGTACCCCAAGCGCCCTCAGCTCGCCGACCTGTTCGCACTGACCGTCGTCATCGCCGCGTGCGTCAGTGCCGTTGCTTTGACGATAGTCCTGCGCTGATCGGGTCATCGCTGACAGAATTTGCCTGGGCGATGATCGCAGAACCCATCCAGCGCCTTAGGTATCGCCGCAGTTCCTCATCGCTCCGCGGTGGGTCGCCAGGCGCGAGGAAAAACGACTGCATCGTCCGCAGGACGTATTCGACCAGTTCCTGAAGTGACGCGTCGTCGTAGCCGTAATGCACCCAGTCCACGTCGAAGCGGTTGATCATCGCCATTCCGAAGGCTTGCGCCTCCTGAGAGGTCAGACCCTCCGGGTGCAGACTCGAATTCGTGCTTGTGAGAAGGATGCCGAGATGCGGTGTTCGGTGGACCTGAGTCAGTGTGTAGAGAACACCCTCGGTCATCGCCTCGACGGGATCTTCGATGCCGCTCACGTGTGTGGTGAGTCGATCGAGGTAGCCGTCGACCGACGCGATCGCCGCTGCCCGCATCAGAGCGTCGGCGCTGGGGAAGTATCGATACACGGTCTGCCGGATCACGCCCAGTGACTCCGCCACGTCGCCGATGCTGATTTCCGAACTCGTCCGTCCGATCAGCTCGACTGCGGCCTCGACAATTCGACGTGACGCATCTTCGTCGTTGTCCGGTGGATTGCCGCCCCACCCACGCCTTCGTGCCACTGCCCACTTCCTCGCTCGAACGAGGCTCGAACCATGTCTTTGCGCTCGAAGTCCAAGAGCCACAGGCTAACACAGGCAGGTTTTGCATCTGCTTTCCCCGAATCCACTCCCGTCATCGAAAGTGAACATACAACTGCACATCAATATGTATGATTACCGCCACACGTGGCTTCGAGTGCCAGAGCGGCCACCTGACCAGCCCCTCCGAAAGACGAGGTTCGACAAGTGACCAACCTTCAGCCCCGAAAGATGGATTTCGGATTCGAGGATCATGACGTTCCCTTCCTGTGGAACCCGGAGAATCCGGCCTGGTCGAGCATGTCCAACGCGGTCTCGTTCCTGGCCATCGGTTTCGAAAAGATGATCGTGAAGATGATCATGCAAACCAAGTCGCGGATCAGTGATCCGGAGGTCGCCGAGGAAGCCGTGGCATTCATGCGTCAAGAAGGCCACCACTCGACCGCCCACCGCCAACATGTGAAAGCTCTGATCAGGCGATACCCCGGACTGCAGAACACACTCGACGCCGTGATCGGTGAATTCGATCTGCTCACCGAGGCGACCTCGTTGAACTACCGGCTCGCGTACACCGCAGATCTGGAGGCGACCTTCACACCGGTGTTCAAACTGATGCTCGACAACGAGGCGACCTTGTTCCGTCCGGGAGACGACCGCGTCGCATCACTGTTCATCTGGCACTTCGTCGAGGAGGTCGAGCATCGCAGCTCGGCACTGATCATCTTCAATTCCGTTGTCGGAAGCGAGCTTTACCGGATGCGAATGGCGCCGTCGATCTTCGCGCACGTCATGAAGGTGATTCGCATCGCCTGTGCAGGGTTCAACCAGCACGTTCCACTCTCCGAACGGCAAGTCGACTCACTGTCGATGTTCGCCATGCACCGCACCAAGCAGAAGATTCTGACGTCGTTTGCGCCCTACCTGACCAAGGGCACCATGCCCCGCGCCTTCGATCACCTACAACTCGGCGAACAACTCGTCGCGCTCGGCGGTGTCTTCCGCAGCCAGATGCCCAATCACAACCCGGACCACGAGAAGCTCCCCGCACTGGCCGACCAGTGGTTCAAGCGTTACGACGACGGCTACGACTGCACACGCTGGTACACCGCTGAATCTCAGGCACAAGAGTCGATCACGTCAGGGGCCAACTGATGGCAGAACACTGCTCCCCCACGTTTGCCCAACTGGCAACAGAACTCGGTTTCTCCTGTCAGGAAGCAGGTGGACTCGTCGAGTTCCGTAACCCGGCGGCCCTCGAGAACTGGACCCTGCCCGTACTCGAATGGACGATCATCGTCGGCTCGGTACTCGCACTGGTCTTGGCGATCGTGCGACTGCGCCGCAACGGCGACCCCACCAACCTGGTCCTTTGGTTCGGCGCCACCGCCTACCTGTTCATCATCGAGCCTCCGCTGTACTTCCCGGCAGCCTTCGGCATCGAAGAACAAGTGGACACGATGTTCGCGCACAACGTGTTCACCGTCGACTTCATGTGGGGTCGACTGCCGCTGTACATCATTGCCATCTACCCGCTCATGGCGACGTTGGCCTTCGAAATAGTCAGAATGCTCGGCGTTTTCCGCAAATACGGTCCACTGCTGGGCGCAGTCTGCGTCGGCTTCGTCCACCATGCGTTCTACGAAATCTTCGATCACCTCGGACCCCAGTTGCGGTGGTGGGAGTGGTCGACGTCGAACCCGATCAACCAACCCATGTTCGACGCGGTTCCACTCCCCAGCGTGGTCGTCTTCGCCGCTCTGTGGCCGATGTCGTTGGCATTCTGCGTCCAGTACTTCGTCGGACGGCATGTCGATGCCGGCAAGCACTTCTCCGGGCTTCAGTTGGTTTGGCGCACCATCGTGATCGGCCTGCTGGCCTCGCTGGGCACGTTCATTCTCCCGCTCCCGGCGACGGTCTTCGGGATGGGCAGTGACACCGTTCGTGGGTTCCTCTATGCGGCAGAACTCGCCGTCCTCACAGTGGTCGCGATCGTGGTTCTCGTCCGCCAGTGGAGAAACCTGCGCTCGGCAGAATCGAACGCTCCTGCACACACCAACAGGTTCGTCCAGATTTACAGCGTGGTGTACCTGGTTGTCATGGCCGTACTGTGGGCGAGTGCGCTTCCGGACTTCTTCGACGCAGTCGAAGGTTCCACCAGCGCTGGAGATCCCATCGGGAACCTGTGGTACACACTGGTGTGCTTCGTCATCGCAATCCTGTGTGTGAGCGCAACTTTCACCATTCCGAAGAGGAACTCCGTCGTCGACGACGACGCTGAACTTCTCGGGGCAAACTCAACGACTCCGGCCAGCTAGGTCGACCGGGGCGAGACCTCTCGGGTCTCGTCCCGGTTTGTCGGTGTCTCGAGACAACGGCGTCACGGGACGCGGTGAGTCCACGCTTCGGTGCTGAACTTCGTGTCCACCAGCTTGCGCGCCTGCTCCAACTCCGAGTCCGTGTAGTCGCCGTCACGGGTGTCGTACTGGCCGCGGAAGTGCTGAGCAAACGACTCCAGGATCGCTGCACGCGTCATTCCGGTTTGAGAACGCAGCGGATCGACCCGCTTGGCTGCGCTCTTGGTTCCCTTGTCCGACATCTTCTCTCGCCCGATTCGCAGCACCTGCGTCATCTTCTCCGCATCGATGTCGTAGGCCATGGTCACGTGATGGAGCACGGTGCCGGACGCGAATCGCTTCTGAGCGGCGCCGGCTATCTTGCCCTTGTCCGAGGCGATGTCGTTGAGCGGCACGTACCGAGCGTTGATACCCACCTCGGCCAGCGCTCCCATCACCCACTGATCGAGAAACGCGTAGGACTGCTCGAAACTCAAACCTTCGACCAACGACGCCGGTACTGCCAACGAGTACGTGATGCAGTTGCCAGGTTCCATGAACATCGCGCCGCCACCGGAGATTCGGCGCACCACGCCGATGCCGTGCCGCGCAGCAGCCTCGGAGTCGACCTCGTTACGCACGGATTGGAACGATCCGATCACGACCAAGGGCGAGTCCCAGTCCCAGAATCGCAGTGTCGGCGGACGCTCACCCGATGCCACCTCACGCGCGATGACCTCGTCCAGCGCGACGTGCATCGCTGGGTCCAGAACCACCGGTGGGATGAGGTCGAACGTGTGATCCGCCCAACTCGTGGCGTGACCGAGTGCGCGCCGGATCGCAATACCGACCGACTGCGGCGTGAAGCCGATCATCGAGACGGACTCGTCGAGCGCACTGGAGATAGCTTGTGCCAACTGTTCTGCATCCGAGTCGGCGGGCATTCCGCGCAACGCCGCGTTGATGTCGTCGAGCGCACTGTCGGGCTCGAGGAAGAAGTCCCCCGAGACTGCGACTTCGGCCAGCCGACCGTCCGCCACCTCGACGTCGACCGCGACCAGTTTTCCACCAGGAACCTTGTACTCTCCACGCATTCGTCCAGCCTATCCCTGTGCGATTCTCTGCGGTGAGCGCCGTCGAAGATCACACCGCGCGCGCAGTGCGCATCGGTTCGGCCGGAAGGGTGATCAGGCTCTCACACCTGTAAACCGCTGTGCGGCTCCATGATCGCGCGGCGAGGAGAGCACGTGTCGGCCCCCGCCTTGACACCTGCTTCTTCCGACAGGCGAGATGATCGCTGGGGTGGGAGGATTACCGCAACGAGCCAACTCTCTGGCGAGTGACAACGGAGGTAGACATGAAGGTCCCGGCGTTCCACTCGACGGAACCTTCGGACCTCGACGTCTATCACGACAACGAAAGTTGCATCTTGGCCGCGCGCATCGCAGTACCCCATCGTGCCCCCGGGGTCGACGGCCGACCGTGGTGCACTGCCTGCGCGTCTTTGGACTGACGAGCGACCACCAGCTCACTCACACCCATGTCGCCGATTCGGGGACAACTCCATGGGCCAGAGCGTTCGCATCGATGACAGCGCGGAGCCACGCGGTCAGACCGGCCTCGACCGTCTCGTAGAACAGCGCGTCGTAGAACTCGGAGAATCCCGGATCGGCCACGTACATCCGTCCCAGACACACCTGCATCGAGTGTGTGCAGTCGAAGTAGACCCCGATCGACGCTCGGTGGCGTTCTGCCAGCGAATTCGCCTCGGCGCTTCCCGGTTCGACACCCGCGCGGCACGCCAACGCCAGATCTTCGTTGAGCGCCTCGACGCAGTCGGTGATCTTCTGCCAATCCTCAGCGGTCCTACCCGCCGACCGTTCCGCGTGCTGCGCCCACTGCGCACTGTCACCCCAACGCTCGTGCGCCTCCGGCCCCCATGACGGCTGCCAGTGTCGGCCGAAGATCGACACCTGCTCGTCTGCCGGCAACAGCACACCGGACTTCCTGGCATCGATGATGCGATCCAAGGACTCGCCCCGTTGCTCCAAGTCGGCAATCCGTTGTCGCAACTCGGCGCGCTGCCCGCGCAGTGTTTCGTCCACGTGGGCTGCCGGCGATTCGAGCAATATCCCGATCTCGTCGAGCGACAAGCCCACGTCGCGGTAGACAAGTACGCGACCAATTCGGCCGAGGTCGGCGTCGGTGTACAGCCGGTAGCCACCGTCACTGCGCCCGGACGGGCACACCAAACCGATTGCTTCCCAATGATGAAGGGTACGTACAGTTATGCCCAGCCGAGATGCGGCAGCACCGACGGTAAGAGCATTGTCTGCCTCGTCTCCGAAGAGTTGATCCGTCACGGCATCCAGTTTGACAGACGCGGCGCGCGAGACCACCGCGTCAGACTTCTGTTCAGTCGTCGGGTCCGTCAATTCCCATACCTCGCAGATGCTCGGCCTCGGCACTGTTCGGGTCGTACGGACGAGCGGCCGTCATGATCACACGCGCGTTCTCCGGTGTCACGATCTCCAACTCCAGTGAATTCCACGGCTTCAGGTCTGGACCGCTGGTGCATCCGGGCCGCAATTCCTCACACGCCTTTGCTATCTGGTCGATCTGACTCAGCACACACGCAAAGCTCACGCTGATGGACGGTGGTGAATCTGCTCGCTCGCCGGGCACGAGCAGAACGTCTTGAAATGCCCAGCGCCGCAGATGCGTCAGTCGATCAGGCACCGAAAAGAGGTCGAAGAAACCGAGCCCGCGGATCCAGAAGTCTGCCGATTCGGCCAGATCCGAAGTCGGAACAGACACGAACATCGGCATACCGTAGAGACCTCGGAACTGTTCCGGAGGCACGGCATCGGTCGCAGGGACAGGGACGGGGCTGATGTCGAATGCAGGGTAGGTGTCGGTCATGAAGTCATCGTGAGCCCTCACGCTACGTCAGGGTCAAATCGTGTGAACTCCGATCAGAAAACACAGTGACCGGAAAACACAGTGATCAGAAATCGAGAAGCACCGAGCCCGCAAGCCTCATAGGTTTGTCGAAACGACGCTCACGCCGACAAACTGGAGGTAGCCGACCATGGCACAGACGGATCCAACACCGAGAGATCCCATCGGGAATCACTGCGAACCGAAGTCCGGCGGTCCCGGCGCACTGTCACGGTGGATGCAGCGGAACGCGAACGCCCGCACGAATCGCAAGATTCGGCGCGGGAAGGGCACGTTCATGGGAATGGACGTCCTCATCCTGCACACGGTAGGCCGACGCAGCGGGCAACCCCGAGAGACTCCGCTGATGCACCTGTCCGACGGCAGGGGCGGTCTGTTGATCGTGGCTTCGGGCGGCGGCGGTCGAAACCCGGACTGGCACTCGAATGTGGTGGCGCATCCCGATCGAGTGTCTATCGAGATGCCCGGCCGAAATGTCGTACCAGTCACAGCTCACGAACTCGAAGGCGACGATCGCGAGCATGCGTGGCACCAAGTGGCCACCGCCCAGCCCCGAATCGCCAAGTACCAGAGCAAGTCCGATCGCAAGTACCCGCTGATTCGGCTCACCGTGATGTGAGTGGTGGTGTGAGCCGAATCAGATTGCGCGATTACACCTCGCCGGCGATTACACCTCGCCGGCGAATACACCGCCGTCTGCGAATACACGTTGGGCAAAGCGTTCGCCGATGAGACGATGCGTTGCAGCGTCCGGATGGAGCTGATCGGGAAGCGGCAACTCTTCGTTCTCCGCGGCACCGTAGAGATCACACCCGTCGACGTAATGCAGATTGGGATCATCGACTGACCGCTGGGTTACGATGCGCGCCAACTCTTCCCGAATCGAGCGCAGCGTCAGCTTCCCGGATGCCCGCTCGGCGGGATCTCCGGTGGCAACGAATCGCATTTCGCCTCTGGCAAGAGCGTCGAAGTCGAAGGCACCAGGCCCCGGTGTGTCCTCGTGGATCGGGCAATAGACGGGCGAAACGACCAACAGCGGAGCCACTGGATGACCGTCGCGAACCGTGTCGAGGAAGCCGTGCATTGCAGATGTGAAGGCCCGTAGGCGCATCACGTCTGCGTTGACCAGATTGATGCCCATCTTGATGCTGATCAGGTCAGCAGAAGTGTCGCGCATCGCGCGGGCGGTGTACTGGTCCAGCAGAGCACTGCCACTGAACCCGAGGTTGATCAGATCCACGCCGCCGACGGAGGCTGCAAGAGCAGGCCAAGTGCCGGAGGGACTTTCAGCGCCGGATCCTTGACTGATCGAGCTTCCGTGATGGAGCCACACGCGGCGCTTCGTATCAACCGCGAGTTCGAGTGGCGCGTCGGTTCGCAATGCGACAAGTTCGGTGGTCTCGTTGTGTGGCAACCAGATCTCGACGGTCTTGGATCGCGCGGGCAGCTCCGCGAAACGGATGATACTGACAGGTCCGGACCGCCTCTGAGCGGTACCGGTAGCCATGTCGATCGTCACCGTATTGCCGCCCGTAGCGCTTGCTTGCCCGGCCAGTTCGCCGTCGACGAGCAGGTCGTACACCCCTTGCGGCCTCGGCGGAGCGCCGGTGTAGATCATTTTCGTGGGCAGAGTATCGAGTTCGATGCTCGTGGCGCTGGTTCGGAATACTAGCCGCACTCCGGACGGTTGTGATTGCGCCATTGCCATCTGCCCGTCAGCGAATTGCGTGCGAGCCGTGGCAGGTAGGCGGTGCGTCAGCACACCGCGTTCGGTCCGTTCGATTTCGAGGGCTCCGCGCACGATGTCCTCGGAAATTTCGGTAGTAATCCAGCTGCTCTGGCTGTGCATTTCATTCACCTGAAAATCGTTTACGGAAGTTTGCTACTGCTGATAGTAATTTGCCTATACTCTTTAGGCAACTGGTTTACCCTCCCAACGAACAGGACCGATTGACATGCCTCGCGCAGGACTCACAGCCGACCGCCTCGCGATGGCGGGCGCGGAATTGGCCGACGAGGTCGGCTTCGAGCACGTGACCGTATCGGCAGTCGCCAGGCAGTTCGACGTCAAAGTCGCAAGCCTGTACTCCCACGTGAAGAGTTCGAACGACCTCAAAACCAGAATCGCGTTGCTCGCTTTGGAGGAGATGGCAGACCAGGCTGCCGACGCCGTGGCCGGTCGGTCCGGCCGCGACGCTTTGACCGCCTTCGCGAACGTCTATCGCGACTACGCGAAGGCACACCCCGGCAGGTACGCCGCGTCACAGATGCGCCTCACCCCGGAGGACGCAGCAGCGAGCGCGGGCTTCAGACACTCGCAGATGATGCGATCGATTCTGCGCGGATACAACCTCACCGACCTCGACCAGACTCACGCAGTTCGGTTGCTAGGCAGCGTTTTCCATGGATATGCCAGCCTGGAGTTAGGTGGATCGTTCAGCCACAGTGCGCCGGACAGCGCCGAAAGCTGGTCCAGGATCCTCGAGGCTCTCGATTCGATGCTGACCAATTGGCCCGCTCCGCAGAATCGATTTTCGGTCGAAGCAAACACCTCCATCAGCGAGGCGTAGCGTCCTGCGTTTCCTTCTCCCCAGGCAATCGTCGAGGTTCGGGAGCGCTGCGGACGAGCAAGATCGGCGTAACAAGTAGCAGTACACCGGAAATGACGATTGCAGCGTGTGTGCCAGTGAACACCGCCATTACACCCCACCCTGCGGTCAACAGCGCAATGACGGCTTTGTTGGTCACTGACCAGGCCGTCAGAACGCGGGCAACACGATCAGTCGCAACCCTTTCGAGTCGGTAGGTCGCGAAGATCGGATTGAAAACTCCCATGCAGGCGATCAAGAGGAATTCAACTGCGATGACAACCACGAGTCCGCCGACACCTGGGGCGACGAACACAAGTCCAACTGGCCAGCAGGCTCGCAGGACACCGGAGACGGTCATAACTCTGCGTCGCCCGTAACGCGCGACTAGCCGCGGAGCCAACCGAGCGCCGATCAAGCCACCGAGGCATGGAAGGCCGAATGCAAGGCCGTACTGCCAAGGCGAAAACCCGAGTTCGCCCACGAGCAGAACAACCAGTAGTGGTTCGGTCGCCATTATGAGGGCGTTGACCAACACCGTGTTGAAAAAGAGTGGCCGCAGTTCGGAGTCAGCGAGGATGAATCTCCAACCGTCGAACATCGCCTTCAGATTCGGCGTCGGCTCGTCGCGCCGATCGGGGCGAACCTCCTGTCCTCGGATGGCATACAACCCGACTGCCGAGACCAGGAATGAACCGGCGTTGGCGATCACCGTGACAACCGGACCCAACATTCCGATTGCTCCACCACCCAACGGCGGACCAACTGCGGTGGCGGCCCAAGTCGTGGATTCGAACCGCCCGTTGGCGACCAGAAGTTGCGATGGTTTCAGCAGGTGCTTGAGATAGGCGCCGCTCGCTGCCACGAATGCGATATCGGCTGCCGCAACAACGATCGAGACCAACAGCAGCAGCGTGAATGTCAACCAACCCATGACAAATGCCACCGGGACGCAAATCAGTACACAAAACCGCACAAGGTCCGTCGTGATCATCACTGGCCGCTTGCGGAGGAATTCGACTTTCCCGCCGAGAGGTACTGCAATCACGGCACCGACTGCCAGCCCGGCGGCCGCGAGCATGGACACCTGGAAGGTGCTGACATCGAGAACCTGGATCGCGATGAGGGGTAGAGCACCGAATCCCACCCAGGTGCCGACAGTGCTGGAGACGTACGCGAACCACAACCACCCGAATTCTCGACCAAGTCGCGCGTTTTGAGCTTCCACGTCCACCCCCTGTGACCACCGATATTCGACAACGAGGATCGAATCACAGCTGTGTGACCTGTAGCAATCAACTGCGAGGCGTCCGTGCCACAACCATCGGTGGTGTACATACGATCGGGAGATGGACTTCGACACCGTGCGAACTTTTGTCGTGGCAGCCGATCTCGGGCAGTTTCAAGCAGCAGCAGACGAGCTGTCGATCAGCCAGCAGGCAGCATCCAAGCGGATCATCGCGCTGGAGCGAGAATTGGATGTCCGACTGTTCAATCGCACGCCGAGGGGCGCACAGATCACGATCGACGGGCAGGCGCTTTTGCCCCATGCACGCGAATTCCTTCGAGTCCACGAGCGAGCCGTCGCCTCTGTGCATCCGGGCCGGCGCGCACTGCGGGTCGATGTCCTCAACCGTCGGATCGCGCCCGCCGTTCTGATCCAGGACTTCTACCGCGCCAACCCTGGAATCGACCTCGACGTCGTCACTCTGTCTACCTCGAACGCTGTCGCCGCGATCGCTGCCGTCAGATCCGGCGAGATCGACGCGACCATCCGCGCGGTGATGAAGACGAGCGGTGAAGTACCTGACGGCATCAGAATTACCGGCCTACTCGAGGATCCGCTCCAAGTCTTAGTCGGACCTTCGCACCCCTTCGCCGGCTCACCGTCCGTCACCCCGACTCAACTCGCCGATCACCGGATCTGGATTCCCGGCATCGTCCCAGGCACCGAGTGGTCCGAGTACTACGAGCAACTCTCGTCCACATTCGGTCTCACGATTGATGCGATCGGCCCAAACTTCGGAACCGAGGCACTCCTCGACGCAATCGCCGAATCTACCGAGTTGGCAACACTTGTCGGCCAAGGAGATCGATACCTCTGGCCCGCCGGTTACGACTTGCGACGCATTCCGCTCCGCAACCCAACGCCCGTCTACCCACACTCGCTGATCTGGCGCGAGGACAATGCGCATCCGGTGCTCGGCATTCTCCTCGCCTATCTCGAGAGTCAGCACGAAGCCCGTCGGACAACCGACTCATGGATGCCGACGCCTGCTGTCTCACACTGACCGTTGGGCCTCATCGACGGATTGCGCAAAGGCAGCAAAGACTCGATCGATGTTCTTTCGGTGCTTCCCCCAATCGAGGAACTGCGTACTGAGCGCCGAACTACTCGTGACCGCAACCGCGGACCCACCTGGCGCCGGACGCACCTCGAGCACGACGTGCTCACCCCAGCTCGACAAGCTGATCTTCGAGCTTGACTGCAGTGCTGTTGGACCGATCTGCCTCACGTTGCCGAAGATGGCCGTCAAAGTGTTGTGCCCCAACGCGAAAGCCGACTCGGCCGGAAGGCGAAAGGTATAGATCTGTGTCCGGGAGAGTGCCACGCGCTCAGTGTAAATCACCGCCAGTCCCGCCCAGGCGACGCCTCGTGGGCCAAATTCCAGGTGGAGCGACTCACGTACGCGACAAACTTGCCTATTCAGCACGGTGCAAAGCGCCCCGGAGGAGGCGTTCTCACGCTACCCTCATCTCCGAATTGGACGTTTGTCTAGAAAGGTCACCGGATGCGCGCGCTGTTGCTTGCCACCCTTGCAATCCTGGCTATCCAGATTGCAGCCCCGGCGGCAAACGCTTCACCTCCGGATCCGGGCTGGACTCTCCCCCAACTGACCGTCGCAGATCGAACGATCAAGGACGTCGACGGACGAACGGTGTTGCTCCGCGGCGTGAACGCCAACGGTCTCAATGACTACGCAACCAACGGCACCGGTCTACCCACCGTTACGCCGCTGGGAAGAACGGACTTCGCGCAGATGGCCGCGCTGGGCTTCAACGTCGTCCGACTCAACGTCGCGTGGTCCCTCCTCGAACCGACCCGCGGTGCATTCGACACTGCGTATGTCGACCGGATTCGAGGCGCAGTCCAGAACGCGAAAGATCACGGCATTTACACCGTTCTCGACATGCATCAGGACGCATGGGGCCCGTACGTCGGCACCCCGAGCGACCAGTCGTGCCCGTCTTTCATGGAGCCGGGAGTCGGCTGGGACGGCGCACCGGAGTGGGCAACCCTGACCGGCGGATGGACGACCTGCAACATCGGTGGACTCCGGGAAGCCGCACCGGCGATCGCCCATGCCTTCCAGGCGTTTTACGACGACGAGCAAGGAATCCAGAGTCGCCTCGTGGCTACGTGGGCGCGGTTGGCCGCCGAGTTCAAAGACGAACCAGCGGTGGCAGGATACGACCTTTTGAACGAACCGAATCCCGGGCTGCGCGATCCATTCACCGCCGCTGATCAGATCGGGCAGTTCTACAAGCGGGCCACCGACGCCATCAGACAGGCCGAATCAGGCGGATTTCCGCACCTCGTGTTCTTCGAGCCCAGCGCGATCTGGTCGGCATTCGGCTTCGACGCGCTGCCCCCACGCCAGTACCTGACCGATCCTCTGGTGGTCTTCTCGCCACATCTCTACAGCGAATCGATAACAGTCAGTAGCGAATTCCCCGGAATCGAAGACGGGTTCAAGATCGCCGACCGCGCTGCCGCCTGGTACGACGCCCCGTTGTGGACAGGCGAATGGGGTTGGTTCGGGGATGCCGGCGAGCAGGGAGCAGACGTCGACCGCTTCGTCGACGCCACCGACAACTACCGGATAGGCGGCGCGTGGTGGTCGTGGACACAAGCGTGCGGTGACCCCCACCCGGTTCGGGACGGCAACACCCACCAGCCGCAAGGAAATTTGAATCGCATCGACTGCCCTTCCGGCGAATCACTCGGGCTCGTAGAGGGATTTGCCGGGCCTCTCTCGCGTGCTTATCCCCGAGCAGCGCCCGGCACACTGACGGAGTTGTCGCGCAACGGGTTTACCGGGACCGGTACCGGACAGGTCGAAGCCTGGTACCCCGGCACCGACCGGCCACAGCTCGAGACCACGAATCTCTCCGACGTCCGACTGTCCCCGATAGAAGGCGGCTGGCAACTGATCGGCCACGCCGATGGCGACTACGCGGTGAACTTGGCCTGATAGGACACCCACCTCGGCGGTCCGCGTTCACACCACCTGAAAGAGGGTTTATCAGAAGATTCCGCCGATTCCTTTGCCGATCAGAACAACTCCGACGACCAAGATCAACACGCTCATCACCGTGGTGTTGTTGTCTTGGAGCCAGACCTTGAGCTTGGCCAACGGCTCGCGCAGACGATCGGCAGCCACCAGGTATCCGATGACCGGGATCGCGACCGTTGAACTGGCGATGATCGTGAAGACAAGGACAGAGGCGATCACTCCACTGGTCGCCAGCGACGCCGAGCCGATCGACACTCCCGCCGCAATGCACATCAGCAGATTCTTCGGGTTGATCGCGGCGAGCGCGAATCCTAGGCCCAGCCCCTTGACCGCGGTCATCTCGTCGATGGCTTGCATCCACTTCGGTGTTTCGTGTTCGCCGCTGCGCCCCCGCCACTGCTTGACCCCGAAGGCCAACAGGAGGACACCGAGAGCTAGTTTGATCCACGATACCGTGGCGGACGGTCCATTGTCCGAGGTACCGAGGGCACTGGACAGGGTGACAAAAAGAACTGTGGCAATGAAGATTCCGAGCAGCCAACCCAACGCGAACCCGATGCTGGTGCTACCCGCGCGCTTGGAGAGCAACATCAAGATCGTGGCGATGACGGCTACCGGAGACACGGCGACACCGACAGCTATGGGGAGGAGATCTCCGATAACGGAACCCATGTCAAAACTCGTTTCTCATCGGGACGCAGTCGATACCGCTGCGCGCCAATGCTGACACTCTGTGCGCCTACATCGTTCGTGCCTCATTCGAAAGGGATGAGCGCCCGAACGCCGGACCACTGACTCGCCCCGTCAATTCGTCTGTGCTTGTTGGAATGCAGCGGCAACACCACCGACGTCTCCCCCGACTTGGAACACTCCCCTAGGCAGGTCGGGAAACACTGCATCACTGACGGCGACGACAAACAGAAGTCGGCGATCGTCGGGGGTGATCATGTAACCCGACAACGCTTGAAGAGTGACTATCAACCTGCCGGTGTCAGATTCGACGTCGGCGGATGTTCCCGTCTTACCGATGACCTTCCCCTTTGCCGGACTGTCGGTTCCCACGCCCGACAACGAACCTCGCTCACCGAGTACGGGTTGACCTGCCCAGAACGTATCGGCCCATGGCTGCTGGTCCACCCAGTCGAGCCACTGGAGGACGGCTGCGGGCGTCGATTGTGACGGGTCTCCGCCCTGACCGTCCATGACCACCAGGTCGGATGCTGCAATACCAGCCTTCTCGGCGAGTGCCCGCACGGTGGGCAGACCGTCGCTGCACGACGACGATCCTGTCGCTACTGCCAACAGACACAAGAAAGTGTTCGCGCCCGTGTTGTAGCTTGTCGCGAGAATCATCCCTCCCGACTCCGAAATTGGTGCCGATTGCAGGCTCGCAACCTGTCGACTTCCTGAATATGTCCGATCGACAGGCAGGGCAGCCGTGCTGTTCGTACGAGATACCGATGCAACCTCGATTCCATTGCGTCGCAGTGCTTCTACGAACAGCTGACGCGCCCACGTCGGCGCGTCGGTGATGCGATAGACAGTCAGCGATGTCTTTCCAGCCGGCACGGACCCGGTCACGTTGATCTGGGTGGGATCGGACGGATCGGCCGCAACCTTCAGAGTCGAGTCGCTACCTTCCTCACCCGTGGTGACCTGAGCATCGACGCGGAACAGGCCGTTACCGGGAAGCATGTCGATGGTGGCGGGCTCACCTACCGCACCCGGACTCGCCTGGATATCGACGAGGTTGTCGTTGACGAAAATCGATGGGACCAGGCCTTCGACTGTCGAGTATGTGTCCCACAGACGAGGGTCTACCAGAACGTCGCCGTTTACCCGAGTGATGCCGGCGTCGGCTACTTGTCGTGCGAGATCGTTCAGGCCTGCCAGCGGATCACCGGGCGCGAGAACGGCTCCTGGCAGGGCATCGGCGTAGACGTGGTCGATGCCGTCGGTGGCGAAATCGAATCGGCCTTGTGCGGCGTTGCGCCCACCGAGCGCGAGGTCACCGGAGCCGACCAGCACCAGATCACCGGTAAGGGTGCCCTCGACGGGGAGAGAAGTGGCATAAACGGGGGTGGTGACAGTGTGGTCTACACCAAGGGTGTCGTAGGCGGTGCCGACGGTGAAATGTTTGGTCTGGGAAGCCAAAAACATAGAGCTATCAGCATTGTTGCTGTAAACCACCTCGTCGGTGGCGGGGTCGACCAAGAGATAGGACCACCGAGCCATAGCGTACGGATCGGTGGCCATGATGCGGGCTGCCTCCTCGGGAACCTGTTGCGCCGGAGCCGATGCGGAATCGGAATTCGACGGCTTCGCCGAACATGCGGTGAGGACTACTCCGACGCTGATGAACGCAGCGACGGCGCGAACTGATGTGGTGTGCGGCATGGACGCTCCTGAGGATGCATGACTGATTTGTCGTAATTTACTGCAAAGTGCAGCATGCAGAGTGCAGTATCGCTTAAAGTCCCTCTATGAACCCTTTTGGGAAGTCGACGTCCTTTCACAACGTCAAGACCAGCAAAGTGGCTGTGGCCTGCATCGCTACGGCATTGCTGCTCTCAGCCTGTTCGTCCGCAACCGATTCCGAGTCCCCCTCGTCGTCCCCGCCGACCTCCGCCGGGTCTGCGGACAGCGCCGTCTTGTCTTTCGACAGCGCCGCAATGGATTCCGTCGTCTCCGAGAAGGCAGAAGAGTTCCGTGAGATCGCAATGGTGGTCATGATCACGACGCCGACGCAGAAGTACGTCAATACATGGGGTTCGGTCAGGGAAGGCGTGAACGAGCCTCCCACTCTGGACACCAAGGTTCGCGTGGGCTCGAACACCAAGACCTGGACCGGTACGGCCATCCTGCAGTTGGTCGACGAAGGCAAGGTTGCGGTAACCGATCCGGTCAGCAAGTTCCGCCCAGATGTCCCCAACGGCGACAACATCACCATCGGCGACCTACTCGACATGCGTAGCGGCCTGTACAACTACACCGAAACCCTCGAACTAAACCGGGCGCTCGACGAGCAACCGGAGCGGGTGTGGACACCCGAGGAACTGCTGGCAATGGGGCTGAGCCAGCCGCCGTATTTCGCGCCCGACACCGGTTATCACTACTCCAACACCAATACCGTTCTCCTCGGCTTGATCGCCGAGCAGCTGGACGGCAAGCCGATTCAGCAGATCTTCGCGGACCGATTCTTCGGGCCACTCGCACTCGCAGGGACGTCGTTTCCTGCGAACACCGACACCAGCATCCCGACTCCGTTTGCAGACGGCTACACCTACAGTGGCAACGTCGAAACGCTCGGCGAAGGCAAAGAGGCTCTCCCACAATCTCGCCTCGACGCGATCGCCGCAGGCACCGAAAAACCGACCAACACCACTAGGCACAATCCCTCGTGGACATGGTCTGCAGGTCAGGGAATTTCGACTGCAAACGACATGGCGACATGGGTCAAAGCTCTGGGAACCGGTTCGCTCCTGAGTCCCGCCACACAAGAGTTGCGTTTGAACAGTGTGCAACCCACAGATGGCGAAGGATCCGCAGGATACGGATACGGTATCGCTCAAATGGGTCCGATGTACGGCCACATCGGCGAACTGCCCGGCTACAACTCGTTCATGGGGTACGACCCGGTCAACGACGTAACCTTGGTGGTGTGGGGAAATCTGGCACCCACGGCCGATGGTTTCGCCCCGGCCTCTGCCGTCGCTGCAGCGCTCGTCCCCTTCATCTACGGCAAGCCCGCTCAGGACACATCCGACGACATCGCCGACACCGAGGATGCAAACGGTGAAGGGAAGTAGCACTTGTAGGCTCGGATGTAACCGCGGAACGAAGGGAGCCATGTGGCTCAGCGTGATCTCACACCTACCTCGTACATGATCCTGGGACTGCTGACGGTCAAGGACTGGTCGGCATACGAGATCGCCGAACAGGTCGGACGCGGGGTCGCCGAGTTGTGGCCCAGCGCAGACCGACAGCGATACAACGCCCCCAAAATTCTGCTTGAACGCGGTCTGGTCACGGCGAGCACGGTAACGAAAGGCACTCAGCGCTCCCGCACGGTCTACTCCATCACCGACGAAGGCCGCACAGCGCTGAGTGACTGGCTCGCCACCCAGGCCACACCCCCCGCCTTGCAGTTCGAAGGCATGATCCGCGTGATCTTCGCCAACCAAGGCACGATCGCCGACCTGCGGACCAACCTGACCACCATGCGCGAACAGGCAACTCGGTCCCGAAGTCTGTTCGTCTCACACGCACAACGGATTTCGGCCCCCGAAGCCGGCACACTCCCCCAGCAGAATCATCTGATGGCACTGGCCAACCGGTTCATGATCGGCCACTTCAACCACATCGCCGAATGGGCCGACTGGGCGCTGGAAGAAACTGCTGACTGGCCCGACACAGTGCAACCGGCAACAACCCACCGAAAGCGCACCGTCTCCACCCTCGCTCACTCGATAGACGACGGAAGTAGCTAGATCCTCCTCGAAAGCCATCGGACGCCGGTCCGACACCTTCTCGAATCCAGTTCGATCAGCGATCTTGAAGAGAACAGTCCGACGGACGCGGACCGCGGACGAACGATCAGAGAAAGCGGGACCCGCAACGTCCGGTGACGAACACCGATTCCAAGTGCACGGCGGGGAAGGATGTCGACAGCCGGCGGAGGCAGCACTGGACGACATTGAATCTGGAGTAATTTCTCCTCGGAGTGGTTGGTTCACGGGTAGACGGCGATCTCGATAAGGTTTCCGTCGGGGTCGCGACAATAGTGCGAGACCATCTCGCCGAGGGCACCCAGTTTGGTCACGGGCCCGTCGAGCACCTCGACCCCACAGTTCTCCAGGTGCTCACGGACAGTTCCAGGCGACGCAAGAGTGATGAAGCACAAATCCTCGGAACCTGCTGGCTCGACGGCGCCGGTGGTCCAGGCCGGGTCTTGCTCCGCCGATCCGAGAGGCCTCGGATTGATCTTCTGATCTCCGAACTTCAGTGCAGTGCGTACCGTGGGGCCGAATATCTCGATCGTCATTCCGAATACCTTCGCGTACCACTGGGCGGTGGCGTCGACGTCACCCCGCCGCCGATTGAAACGCGAAACGGCACCGAATCGCCGGTCAAGCGACTAGCGTCGAATCGTATGACTGCACTCAACGCTTTTGCACGTACCGGTGCCGCGGTCTTTGCGGCCCTTGCGATCTCCGGCGTGATGATGCCGGGTACCGCGGCAGCGGCGCCGAGCACGGTTCCGTTCCAGGTCGACCCTTACGTCCCGCTCGTCGACTTGCCCACTCCCCACCTTGCAGCGATCGTCGGCGAAGAACCGGGCGCCGCCGTGCTGCACGTGCAACGCGCACCCGGCGACGGAAACCCCCACTCCGCGGTCGTCCACTGGCTCAGTCTCGGCACCGGAGCGTACGGATCCGCATCATTTCCGACACTGGATGCACAACCCGTCACCATTCGTCCGGGCTCGGGTCAGGTCGTCGCATACGTCGATCCCCAGGCGATCGGAACACCGGGCCTCGGAACCTTTTTCGTGCCCTGACACCTGCGTATCCTCCAGACAGTGGTCCCTGCTCTGACCGGGCCTGTCACGTCGACAGCATCCGGGTCGCGATCCGCAATGCCGAGTCTTCCGCGGCATCCAATGCCCGTGATTGCTCTGACGTGATGTTGTCACACAGCCAATCCCAGTGCATCGTCACCAAGGCGCCCTGGACGGGCGTCGGTGCGAGTGAGCGGCCGTCAACGCTCCATCGCACTCGCTGCGTCACCGGCGTGCCGCGTACGAGTTGCTCACCGTCGAACTCGAGCGGGGACGAAACCACCAACGCGTGCTCCTCACTCACGTCCTCGACCACTCCCCATCTGATCCGGCAGTTCTGGAGGACGGACAGTGGGACCGCACCGCGCTTCCGAAGAAGCTTGACCCACGGATACACCAGAAATACGTGAAAACTGTGGTGCGCGAGCGCGCGGTCCCGATCCCCGAGGGCAGGGAGAAACCCGGTGTTCTCGCGTTCACCGAATGCCGCCCTCAAGTGCTGCAACAACGCCCCCGAATCAAGCGAGTCGAGGAGATCACCTCCTACCCAATAGGCTTCGATCACTCGCGGATCGAGAGGATCGTCGATGCCCGCACTTGCGGCCAATGCCTCGAGGTACGGCCACGCACCGTCGAATTGACGAGCGCGATCACGGTCGCCGCTGCCCGAGTTGCCGCTGGCCAGACGAAGCAGCACTGAAGGATCGTCGGGTCCGCAGTAACCCAACTCGTTCGGCGGATACGCGTAGCGGGCAAACAATGCCGGCCCGTTCATACCGACGGCAGTCATCAGCAGATCCGCGGAAGTTGTTCACCTGCCGGCAAATCCACTACCCGATTGCCTCCCAATGCCGTACGCGCCACCACCATTCCGCGATGTTCGGCCACGCACTCCCCGATCACGGCAGCTCCCGCACTCAGCGGATTACCGCGCATCGCTTCCAGAATTCGGTCGGAGTCTTCTCGCGGAACGAAGGCGATCAACTTACCCTCGTTGGCGACGTACAAAGGATCCAAACCGAGTAGCCCACAGGCGTCGCGCACGTCAGCGGGAATCGGCAGATCTCGTTCCACCAGCGCAACACCGATGTTCGACGCTTGAGCGATCTCGTTGAGGGTGGCGGCAACTCCGCCCCGGGTAGGGTCGCGCAAGACATGGATGTCGACGCCGGTGGCAATCATGTCGGCGACCACGCCGTTGAGCGACGCGCAATCACTGCGCACCTCGGTCCCGAATTCGAGACCTTCGCGACAACTCATCACGGCCACCCCGTGAACACCGATGTCGCCGCTGACGATCACGACGTCACCCACTTGTGCGCGAGTGGGGTTGATGTCCACCCCGTCGGCGACAATCCCGATTCCCGCGGTGTTGATGAAGACTCCGTCGCCGTGACCGGCATCGACAACTTTGGTGTCACCCGTCACCAGTCGAACGCCGGCAACGTGCGCAGCCCGCCCGAGCGCCTTCGCGATCGCCGCGATGTCGGTCAACGCGGTCCCTTCTTCGAGGATGAATGCCGTCGACATCACCAAGGGTTGTGCTCCCGCCATCGCCAGGTCGTTCACCGTTCCGTTGACCGCAAGATCGCCGATCGTTCCGCCGGGAAACACCATGGGTTTCACGACGTACGAGTCCGTTGAGAAGGCGAGCCGCACCCCGCCGATGTCGAATACAGCCGAGTCGCCGAGCTCGGCATCGGCAGCGCTTCCGAACGAGGGCAGGAACAGATGCTCGATGAGCTCGGCGGACATCGCTCCCCCACCGCCGTGTCCCATGACGATGTTCGGCGAATCACGCAGCGGCAGTGGGCACACCCATGCCGACAGGTCCACGACCGCGGTCTCCTCAGCCGGCATGACCCGCCTCCTGCAGTTCCAGGCGTCGGTACAGGTAGTACGCAGCGCACGCCCCCTCGGACGACACCATCGTGGCACCGAGTGGATTCCGCGGAGTACATTCCTTCCCGAAGGCACTGCACTCGTGTGGCTTGATCAAGCCTTGCAATACTTCACCGGACCGGCAGACACTCGACTCGTCGGTGTGGATATCGGTCACCGAAAAACGTTCTTCCGCATCAAAATACGCATACTTCGGCGCCAGCTGCCAACCACTGTCCGGGATCGATCCGATGCCGCGCCACGTCCGGTCCGACACCGCGAACACATCCTCGAGCATCGCTTTCGCTGCGGTGTTGCCCTCCGCCGTGACAGCACGGGCGTAGGCATTTTCGACCTCGTGTCGACCCGATTCCAACTGCAGCACAGTCTTTCTGATGCCTTCCAGGAGATCCAGCGGCTCGAATCCGGTGACGACTATCGGGACCTTGTACTTCTCGGCGAGGGCCGGGTACTCCGACGTTCCCATCACACTGCACACATGCCCGGCCGCCAGAAATGCCTGCACGCGGCACTCTGGCGAGTCCATTATCGCGGCCATTGCCGGCGGAACCAGAACGTGCGAGACGAGCAGCGAGAAGTTCTTGATACCCAGGCGATTGGCCTGATAGACGGTCATGGCGTTGGCCGGCGCTGTGGTCTCGAATCCGATCCCGAAGAACACCACTTGCCGGTCCGGATTCTCCTTGGCAATAGTCAGTGCATCCAACGGTGAGTACACCACGCGAACGTCGCCGCCGGCGCTCTTGATCCGGAACAGATCCGACGAACTCCCCGGAACTCGCAACATGTCCCCGAATGAACAGAAAATGACATCGGGCTTTGCCGCGATTTCGAGAGCTTTGTCGATGATCTCGAGCGGCGTGACGCAGACCGGGCAACCAGGTCCGTGAATCATCTCGATCTGCTCTGGGAGTAGTTGATCGATGCCGTGCCTGATGATCGAATGTGTCTGACCACCACACACTTCCATGATCGCCCATCGGCGCGTGGCCAGCGCGCGGATCTGATCCAGCAGTTTGCCGGCCAGTTCCGGATCGGAGAACTCGTCCAGATACTTCATGATTCCGTCTCCTTCGGTTCGATCCCGGCGGCCCGGGCAGCCCTGGCGAACCCGTCACCGAATTCCTCTTCGAGTACGCCGAGGTGTTCGAATTCCGCCAGCGTGCTGCGCGCGGATTCCTCGTCGAGTCGTTGGATGGCGAATCCGACGTGCACCACGACGTACTCGCCGACTCGGGCGCCCGGAATGTATTCGAGGCACACTTCTTTTCGGACGCCTCCGAAGTTCACCACCGACATCGTCGTTCCGTCGCGTTCCTCCAAGGACTCGATACGTCCTGGTACGGCTAGGCACATGGCACAACTCCTGACCTCATGACGAACTCCCGACCAGCACTTGGCCGTAGGCGAGACCACCGTCGTTCGGTGGTAACTGCAGTCCTGTCAACGGCGTGAATCCGGCTTCTCCGAGCAGGGCACACGCCCGGACGAGCAGGAGAGGGTTCTGAAACACACCTCCGGTGAGAACTACCTCGTCCACTCCCGCCAGTTCCCGGCCACGGATTGCCCACTCGAGTACGAGGTGCGCGACGGATTCGTGGAAGCGCGCGCCGATCACGTCGGCGGGCACCTTCGCTCGGAGATCACGGACAACGGCCCGAATGACCGACCGCGGATCAGCTGTCCAGGAATCGTCGTCCGACTGCACCCAGTCGAAGGTGTACCGCGACGGGGCGCAGTCGACTCCCCTCGAAATACCCTCCAGTTCGATGGCGGCCTGCGCTTCGTAGTCGACGCTCTGACGAACCCCGGTCAGCGAGGAGACTGCGTCGAACAACCGCCCCATGCTGGAGGTGTCCACACACCCGAAACCGGTTGCCAACTGGTGAAGTAGGACCGACTGCTCTCGCGGCGGACAGGCTGCCACCGGCGCGAGGTCGGTTTCCCAGTCCAACCCGGCATGCCAGAGGTGGGCGAGCGCCATTCGGTACGGTCGTTCCACTCCGGCATCGCCCCCTGGCAGCGGTACGTATCCCAGATGCGCGAGACGGCGATAACCCTTGTACGTCGCCAGCAGCAATTCCCCTCCCCACACTGCGCCGTCCGCCCCGTAACCGGTGCCGTCGAACGCTATTCCGAGAACCGGTTCGCTCCCGTCCCGGCCGTTCTCCCCCATCACGGAAGCCACATGTGCGTGGTGATGCCCGACGACGCGCACCGGTCGGTCGCCACTACGACTGCGAGCCCACGAGGACGAGCGATACCGAGGATGCTCGTCACAGGCAATCTGGTGCGGCACTACTCCGGTGATCGACTCGAAGTGACTCTCCGAGGCAGCAAAACTGTCGAGGACAGCGAGGTCGCCCATGTCTCCGATGTGCTGACTCGGCCAGACATACGCACCCTCGGCAAGACAGAAGGTGTTCTTCAGATCGGCCCCGACCGCCAAGGTGGGCGGTAGATCGAACGGCGCCGCAACGGGCAGCGGTGCATATCCGCGCGAGCGACGAAGCAACTGTCGTCCACTGCCGACTATTCGCATCACCGAGTCGTCACACGGCATCAAGATCGGACGGTTGTGGGTCAACACCCCGTCGGCCAGGTCACCCACCCGTTCGAGATCGTCGTCGGAGTACAGAATTGGCTCGCCACCGATGTTCGCCGACGTCATCACCAACGCCGCGGGGCCCGCAGCGTCTCCCGCCAACCCGAGAAGAAGATGCTGAATCGGATTGTAGGCCAGCATGATTCCGATGTCCGGAATGCCTGGGGCAATCGAGGGAGACGGCGTGTATCCAGACGCTTTGGCAACCAGCACTATGGGACGCTCGCGCGAGGACATGGCATCGGCCTCGGCATCCCCGACCACACCCAGCGCTCTGGCTTCTCTCACATCGCGCACCATCACCGCCAACGGCTTGCTCGGTCGATGCTTGCGGTCACGCAATTCGTGAACCACGCGATCATCACGCGCATCGCAGGCCAAGTGGAATCCTCCAATTCCCTTGACAGCAAGAATCTTCCCGTCTCGTAGCAGCGATCGGGCTCGTAGCAGTGCACCCTCGCCGGTCTCCGTGGGCGCGTCGCCTTCCACGAACGAAAGCGTTGGACCGCACTCCGGGCAGGCAATCGGTTGCGCATGAAACCGGCGGTCGGAGGGATCCACGTACTCCGCCGCACAGTTCGCGCACAACGGGAACCGCTTCATCGTCGTAGCGGCCCGGTCGTAGGGCATCGACTCGATGATCGTGAATCGTGGACCACAATTGGTGCAGGTGATGAAGGGATGACGATATCGCCGATCGCTCGGATCAGTCAGCTCCCGCAGGCAGTCGTCGCAGATCCCGACATCGGCCGGCGCCAAGGTTCGCCCGACCGCCCCCGCATCCGTCTCGATGATGCAAAACCCCTGACGACCTAGCGGCGGCGAGTCCTCGCGCTCTATCGACTCCACTCGTGCCAGCGGTGGGGGGCGGTTTCGCACCCGAGCGACAAACGCATCGATTGCCTCTCCGTCGCCTTCGATGTCGATCACGACCCCGAGAGCAGAATTTCCCACCGAACCCGACAGTCCCAGTTCGGTCGCAGTCGCGTGAACGAACGGCCGGAATCCCACACCCTGGACTACGCCACGAACGATGACACGGCTGGCGACCATCATGTCCCGACCTCGCCGGTACGAGTACCGGACTCGTCGATCTCACCGTCTTGACCACGGCCCATCAGTTCGAGGCCGGCCCGGGCGCGCTGTGCTCCCTGTTCGTCGACCTTCTCGACTGCAAAGCCCATGTGGATCACCACCCAGTCACCTGCCGTGACGGTGCCTTCGTCGAGCATCCCGATGTTGACCTTGCGCGGTGCACCTTCCACGTCGACGAGGGCGAGTTGACCGCCGTATCCGTCCAGTAGTTCGCGTACCCGTCCCGGAATCCCCAGACACATGACTCACACCTCCGGCCCCAAAGTGGTGGCATCACAATCCACGTCGATCGACCGGACGAGTGCCATCACCGCAGAGGCGGCTTGCCCTACCGAATCACGCATCTCTGTGCTCAATCCGATTCCGTCGCCAATCGATTTCGCGTGTGCCCCCACCACGAACGTCCGCGGGAGTGCTCCGCCGAGGGCCTGCAGGCTGGCAAACACCGAACTCGGATGCATCGAGTGTGCGTCGAAACCTCCTTGCGAGCCTTCACTTTCGGGATCCACTTCGATGATCGCAAGCTTCCCCGGAACTCCGGTCACCGGTAATGCGTCGATCAGCACCAGCGCGTCCCACGACTCCAACAAGTCGTATGCGAGATGCACACCACGAATCCCGTAGTCGACCAGGCGAACCCCCGTCGGGAGATTCTCATGCTGCAACGCTCGAACAACTTCGGGGCCGAATCCGTCGTCTTCGAGAAATATGTTTCCGACGCCTGCAATCAGCACGCGCACAGTGCTTTACATCTTTCGCATTCGCAGATAGCGCTGGATGTCCGGCATCGACACCACCAGAACGATCGCGGCTGCGATCGCGGTGGCGCCGAGAAGTGCCGTCGACAGCAATCCCATGCTCCTCATGGCGGGTTCTCCTCTCGATAGCAGTGAAGTCCGACAGCTGTGAAGTCCGACAGCGTGAAGTACGTCAACTCGCGCCGTCTCGCGGCACCGGCTCTATCTCGTCCGGCGCGAAGTACAGGTAGCGGCCGTACCAGTTATGCAGATCGGCGGCCGGGTCGTCCAAGAGCGTCACCCCAACATGAATGTCGCCGTCCACGTCTTCATGAATGGTGGCGACGTGGGCGATCCGGCCGTCGAAGAACAGGTCCTGAGCATCAGCGCGATGTGAGGGGTGAAGCCGAACCGTACTTCCACCGCAGACGCGGACGCCGTTGATCAAAACTGCGTCGGTGCGTGGTTGAACGCTGGTGTCGGCTTCCGGCGTCCACCAGTCCACGCCGTCAGGCACCTCGGGTATCAGATCAGAACCGGCAATCGAATCTCGCAGCACGCCGTGCAGGCCGGCTAGATCGTCGGCCGTCAAGCTCTCACATCGATCGATGATGTCGGCAGCTTTCGAGTCGGTAGCCCGCGCCCGCGCCTTTTCCTCTTCGGTCATGGCCAGAATTCTCAGCGTGAGAATTTCGTCGATCTCCGTCGAGTCGAACAGGGATCCTTCGCTCTGCGGCGCAATCTCGGGAAAGTCGTACAGGATGATCGGTGATACCAGAACGGTGGGCGATGTACCGGGGTGAGTCGGATCCTCGGTCCCCGCAAGCACTGGATAACAGCGATTTTGGCGCAGCGGCTCCGAGTGATCTGGTTCGTCGAACAACGACACGAACTTCGAGCCTGCGCAGGTCAAAATGACGTGAGTGCCGATCATCGACTGCGCCGTGGCCGTGCCCTTGTCCCTCATGTCGACGCTCGTGTCGTTCATGATGCTCACGGAGATCACCCTGCGTCTGTCCCCGGCGGAGGCGTTCAATTCCAAGCAGCCGGTCACCGGAAGGCGTGTCCGAACGACCCGTCCGACTACCCGGCCCCGAGAATCCGCCAGAGTCTCTCCGTCGACAACTCCCGCCGCACAGAAGGATTCTTCGACGCCGGCCTCGAGTTCGTCCAGACCCCACGGACCCACGACGATCTCGGATTCGGTGGCTTCGTCCCACGAGATCGCCTCGTGCCCGTCGACTACCAACCGATCCACCGGAATCCACGCGCCGCCGGCGCCGAGTCGTTCAACCGTCCGCGACTGGTGGTGCAAAAATCTCACCGTCGCCGTTACTTCGGCGCCGTTCCGCTCGAGTTCGCCGAGCAGACATTGGGCGGACATCGACGGTTCCTCGCCGACTCCGTCACCGGCGGCGCCGGGCGGTCCGAGAACCCCGAACTGCCAACGGGATTGATTCTTCGCCGAGCCGGCCCGGTAAGGATAGAGAAGATATCCCTCGTACAGGACAGCGTCGGCCACGGCCCGAACGTCGTGATCCATCTCAGTTCGGGTCATCGGGGCACCTCGCTCGCCGTGAGCAACTGCCGCACGGCTGAATCGAGGTCCGTGAAGCCGTGCGCTGCCTTGAATCGCACGAGATCGGCAATCGTCTCATGGTCGAGGCGTACCCAACCAGAGGCCGGATAATGCGTGGCCATCAGCTGTTTCCACACGTCGACCGGCAATTCGTAGGCAGCAGATCTGTCCCACGGGATCTGCTGTACCGAGAAACCGCGCTGCCCGTCGGTGAATACGGTTCCGCTCAGTAGAACCACGATCGGAATCGTTCCGTCACGGAGTGCGTGCATGTACTTCGACGCCGTCACCGAGAAGTCGTACGTACACGCCATGGGTAAGGCCGCGACCGTTGTTTCCGTGAATCCCTGAACGACCGCGGAACACTCCATCCACAAGAAGGTTCGCAGCGTACTCGACCAACGCTCCCGCGGACCGAACAAATCGCGCAGGGCGTCGCCTTCCTCGTCGGAGTACGGCCGGCGGTGCGGTTCGATTCGAACCTGTGCGCGTAGAGCGACTGCTCGGACGGTCGCGCCGGTAGTCTCCGACATCCTCAGTCTCACCGTCAGATTTGGTGTAACCGCATACGGTTCCACCTCCACGTTGTCGACCGAGAAGTCGAGGACGGTCATGCCGACCTGCTTCGCGCCTCGACGCGCCCGAAGAACTCGTCCACCGCGCGCGCTGCATCCTGGCCACCGTCGAATCCGCGCCACACGGTGCGCAGCCTGCCCACCAGCTCGTAGCAGGCGTCGATGGGAACAACGAAGCATCTCGGCGATTGTCCTGACGTGGGCACCGAGACAATCAACGCCTCGACGTCGGCCCGCATCTGCGAGAGCCCCGGATTCTCCGCGAGCACAGTCTCGAACGAGTCGATGGGCAGCTCGGATTCGGTAGCTCCGGCAGGTCCCGGATAGAAGACTATGTACTTGTCGAGGAGTGAGTTCCGAAAGAAGAATGCCAGTCCGACGGGGATTTCCAGGGACTCCCACCGGCCAGGGCCGAGGTCGAAGTCCGGAAATTCGAGATACCGATCGGGAACCGCCTTGTATCGAAGATCCGCGTCGACCGGCGCAAAGAGCAGATAGCAGGGACGGCACACGCACATCAGGCTCCGGACCTGTACGTCCACGACGTGTTGGTGTTCGTCACCTATGCCCGCCGCGCACATCTCACACAGCGGCCCGGTCGGAACGGCGCGCGTCGAGGCGATTCGCGTGAGCACCTCTCCCACAGTGGTTTTCATGACCAGGCTTCGTCCACGGCTAGGTCACCGGCAACACGGAATCGTCGGCAAGCGCGACCGAGAGCACACCGTCGCGAATAAGCACCGGCAGAGGCGCCAGGTGCTCGGAGCCGGTGCCGACCCGCGCACCCGCTCCGTACAGGCTGAAGTGGGCAGAGCAAGTCGGACAGGTAAGGACAGCGGCGTCTCGGACAGGAAGGCCCATCATGCGTTCGAGCACAGCCCCCGCCATCGAATGGTCACATACGGGGCAATGGTCGCGATACGCGTACAGATCGTCACCGGAGCGGCAGACCAACAGATCGGTATCCGATACCCGGAAGCCCGCGACCTCACCCGCGTCGACTTCGGCAAATTCGGGGACCTCCACCCAGTGCGCGCCTCCCCCTTCGGCGTGTACGTGCGAGAACAGGGACTCGACCGAGATCACACCCGACTTCAGCTCGTGCGAATCCGGTGTCTCGACGTCGATTCCGGTGGTCTCGGGTGCCGCCGCCCGCACCGCGTCCTGGACCGCGGTTTCGAGGGTCACCGACGACGAAGGGCAACTGTTACAGCTTCCGAGAAGCCGTAGCCGCACCACGCCGTCCGCCACCTCGATCAGTTCGACGTCCCCGCCGTGCGAGCCGAGGTACGGACGCACGCTGTCGAGCGCAGTGCGTACGCGGGTCTCGACGTCGTGCGGGTGAAGTCCGTGCACCAGTAGGAGGCTCGACACCAGATCGTCGCGAACCATCGCATCCATCATGGCCGGATCCGCCAGCGCGACGGTGCGTTCGAGTGCGGCGCCGTACAACTGCACGACCTCGCGCACCAGTTGCTCGGCGCGATTCCTGGCCACCGGGCCTGCACCGGCATTGGCCTGCAACAACGTCTCGATGCGTTCACCTGCTCCGCGCCAGTAGTCGGCCGATTGCTCCATCGATCACTCCCCGGTCACGGACTGCGTCGGAGAGTGCAACTTCTCCAGGGTCTTACCGCCGCCGAGATACATGTGAACACCACACGGCAGACAGGGATCGAAACTACGCACGGTCCGCATGATGTCGATGCCCTTGAAGTGGTCTCGATCGTTCTCCTCGAAGATCGGCTGACCCTGCACGGCATCCTCGTACGGACCGGGGGTTCCGTAGCTGTCGCGCGGGCTCGCATTCCACGGGGTCGGTGGGTACGGGTGATAGTTCGCGATCTTGCCGTCACGAATCACCATGTGATGTGAGAGAACTCCGCGGACGGCTTCGGTGAATCCGCAACCGATTCCCTCGTCCGGAACCTCGAACGACTCCCACGTCTTGGTGCGGCCTGCCCGGATCTCGACAAGCGCCTTCTCTGCGAAGTGAAGGGCAGCCGCTGCTGCGTATGCCTGGAAATACGTTCGCGCACGGTTTCTTTCGAGAGTATTGCTGCCATGTTCTGGAATCTTCCACTCGAGCGAGACGGGACCTTTCAGTGCTGTTTTCGGAAGATTGATCTTCACACTGTGTCCGGTCGACTCGAGGTATCCGATGTCGACCAGGCCGGCAAGAGCGGTGCTCCACAGACGAGCCAATGCTCCCCCGCCGGTATCCAGAGCGAGGTTGTCTTTTCCGTCGAACCATCGCGGTGACATGACCCAGCTGTACTTGTCCTCGAGATTACGCTTCTGCGGATGTGGGTTGGTGTGTTGATTCCACGGGTGCCGGCGATCGACCGGGTTACCCAGCGGATCGGTTTTGACGAACATCTCCTGATCACTCCAGTCCTCGTAATACGAGGACCCCAGCATGATTCGGATACCGAGGTTGATGTCCACCAGATCCGTGGTGACCAACTTTCCGTCGACAACCACACCGGGAGTGACAAACATCTTCCGGCCCCAGTCGGTCATGTCCTTGTACGAGAAATTGCAGTACTCGGGGTCTTGGAACGATCCCCAACAACCCAGCAGGGTCCGCCGCAGGCCAACCTTTTCGTAACCGGGCAGCGCCTGGTAGAAGAAGTCGAACAGGTCGTCGTGCATCGGCACGACCTTCTTCATGAATTCGACGTACCGCATCAGCCGCGACATGTAGTCCGTCATCAGTTCGATCGTCGCGACGGTTCCGACGCCGCCGGGATAGAGCGTCGACGGGTGGACGTGCCTACCCTCCATCAAGCAGAACATTTCGCGAGTCGAACGCGAGACTTGCAACGCTTCGCGATAGAACTCACCCGTGAACGGATTGAGAGTCCGCATGATGTCCGCGATCGTGCGATAACCGTGCTGCTCCTCGTGCGGGCAGCGCGTGTTCTCTGCCTGCGCCAGCACACCGGGATTCGTCTCGGAGACCATCTTCTCGCAGTAGTCGACTGCGACCAGATTCTCTTGAAAAATGTTGTGGTCGAACATGTACTCGGCGGCCTCGCCGAGATTGACGATCCACTCGCCTAGATGCGGCGGCTTGACGCCGTACGCCATGTTTTGTGCGTAGCACGAGCACGTGGCGTGATTGTCACCGCAGATGCCGCAGATACGACTGGTGATGAAATGCGCGTCGCGCGGGTCCTTCCCCTTCATGAACAGGGAATACCCACGAAAGATCGACGACGTGCTGTGGCACTCCACCACTTCGCGATTGGCGAAGTCGATCTTGGTGTAGATACCCAGACTGCCGACGATTCGGGTGATGGGGTCCCACGCCATCTCGACAAGACCGTCGCGGTCCGCAGTCGAGGTGGGTTCGGGAACGATGGCCGTCATTGCAGTGCCTCCCAGAGACGTTGCTCACGAACTGATTTGAAGGTATCCGGTCGGTCACCAGGTACGCGTCGCACCGGTGAGCAACTTCGACCCGCGCTCGCGCCAGTGCGGTTCCTTGTCCAACGTGTGACCGGTGATCCGGCGCAGACTGTGGATCACGGACCCGTACATTCCCACCGCATTGGTGGAGAGTTTGCCGCCAGGTGGTTCATCCATGAACGGCATGAATTTGTCCGGGAATCCCGGCATTGTGCAGCCGATGCAGATCCCGCCGACATTAGGGCACCCGCCGACTCCGTTTATCCAACCACGTTTGGGGACATTGCATTTCACGACCGGTCCCCAACATCCCAGCTTGACGATGCACTTCGGCGACCCGTACTCCGTCGCGAACTCGCCCTGCTCGTAGTACCCGCCACGGTCACAGCCCTCGTGAACGGTGGCACCGAAAAGCCACTGCGGGCGGAGGGATTCGTCCAAGGGAATCATCGGCGCCTGATCAGTGGCCATGTACAGAAGATAGGTCAGGGTCTCGGAGAGGTTGTCCGGCTGAATGGGACACCCGGGAACGCACACGATCGGGATGCCCGCCTTCGATTTCCAGGTCCACCCGAGATAGTCCGGCACGCCCATCGCACCGGTCGGATTGCCGGCCATCGCATGTATGCCGCCGTAGGTTGCGCACGTGCCGACCGCAACTACCGCAGTGGCTTTCGGTGCCAGCTTGTCGAGCCATTCGCTCGTGGTGACCGGTTGGCCGGTTTCGCGATTGTTCCCGAAACCACACCAGTACCCCTCGTCGTGAAGTTTCTCGTTCGGTATAGATCCTTCGACAACAAGAACAAAGGGTTCCAATTCTCCCCGGTCGGCTTTCCAGAACCATTCCAGGAAATCGTCAGCGCCGCCCTGCGGTCCACATTCGAAGTCGATGAGCGGCCAATGAACCGCCACCTGAGGCAGGCCGGGCAACGCACCGAGCGCGATCTCCTCGATACTGGGTTGCGTGGCCGCGGTGAGCGCCACCGAATCACCGTCGCAACTGAGACCGGCATTGATCCACAGCACGTGGATCAGAGTTTCTTCCGCTTTGGCCGCTGCGCTTTCGGGGGTAGCTGCGCTTTCGGAGGCAGGTTCCGCCGTGGTGCCAGCAGTCGATTTTTGTGTGTCCATGTCAGCCGCTTTCACGGGTGCACTTGCGCCTGATTCTCGGCGCCGCTACTGCCTGACACGCTATGGCCTCAAATTGCTGCGGCACCGAAACGCTGACGCCACCGGAGTCGAACCTCGGCCCACTTGCGTGGCACCCACTCATTTCATTAACTACCCGAGCAGATCAGTTGTCAACGGCCACCGGAGAAATCGCCGAACGACTACCGATCCACTCGTACCACTCGTCCATACCCTCACCTGTCGTGGCCGATAGAACAACAACGCACACAGCAGGATTGAGTATTTTCGCTTGCGCGACACAGGCATCGACGTCGAACTCGACGTACGGGAGCAAGTCGATCTTGTTGATCACCACGAGGTCCGCGACGGCAAAGATGTGCGGGTACTTTTTCGGCTTGTCGCCCCCCTCCGGCGTCGAAATTAGGACAACCTTGCCTTCCTCGCCCAGGTCGAAGAGCGCGGGGCACACCAGGTTTCCTACGTTTTCGATCAGAAGCAGCGACCCGTCCGCGGGGTCCAAGGCGCGCAGCGCGCGGTCGATCATCTCGGCATCGAGGTGACAGCCCGCCCCCGTGTTGACCTGGACCACTGACGCGCCGGCCTCACGAATCCGCTCGGCGTCGAGCCGGGTTTCCTGGTCACCTTCGATCACGGCAATCGGTCGTTGTCGTCCTAGTTCCCGGATCGTTCGCGCCAGCAATGTCGTCTTACCCGCGCCGGGCGAACTCATGATGTTGAGCGCCGTGATTCCGCGGCCCCGCATCCACTCACGATTGTGAACCGCAATGCCGTCGTTCTTGGCAAGCACCTGCTGCTCGAGAATTACAGTGTGGTCGGAGTGACCGTGCCCAAGGTCATGGTCATGGTCGTGGTCGTGGTCGTGGTGGTGGTGACCGTGCCCATGGCTGTCGTCCTGCTCGTGTTCTCCGCCGGAGACGACCGACACCCGAGGTCCCGTAGTGTCCCCGCACCCACACGTCGCGCACATGCTCAGCTCACTTCCATCGACAGGATCCGCAACTCGCGGCCGGCAAGCACCTCGACATCAGCACTGCCGCACCCACACAACAAGAACATGTCGGGCGGCGAGAAAGTCACGCCACAGCTATTGCATCGCGCGCTGGTTGCAATCTGATCGATGTGCAAGCTGGCACCCTCGGCGTGAGTACCCGCAGTGACAACGTCGAAGCAGAACAGCAGAGAGTGTGGAACCACTGCGCAGAGTTGCCCTACTTCCAGCCGCACACTCGATACTCGTCGCTCGCCGGCACGCTCGCACACGGCTTCGACCACACTCTGCGCAATAGACAGCTCGTGCACGGTGAAACCCACGATTCGTGATCCGGAAACCTCCCTTCCACGATAAGCACCAACCGCCGCTGTACGTAACCCGTACATACAAAACAGGCTGCGATCCGCAACTACTTGCGGATCGCAGCCTGTGACAGCGTTTTTGACGAACGGAAACCTCTCGGCTAGCCGGTCGTAACTTGTGTCGTTGTTGTTGTTGATGTTGTCGTTGTCGTGGTCGCGGCGGGCGGTGCACTCGACTCGACTGAAGTCGACGGCGCCACGGTTGAAGTCACACTCGGCGTCGCGGCCGGCGCAACGGATGTCGTCGTCGGAGCCGCGGGTGCCGGTACTGCAGATTCCGAACCTGCGGGTGCGGGTTGTACCGCTTCGCCCGTGGTTGTGGTGGGCTTGGCCGAGTCGGTAACCGAAGGCGAAGCAGCCAAGGCGTCGATGGCATCCGCCATCTCTTCGGCGGTCGGCTTCGCCGACGAATCGACCGGCTTGCCGTCCTGCGCCTGCTTGGCCAGATAGGTCAGCCACGCCGCTGCGTACTCCGCTGATGTCAGGGGCTTGCCGTTTGCAGCATCCGAATCACGCCAGTAGTCGAAGTGGTGACCGACATCCGGGCCCAAGGTCAGGCCGTACGGATCGTTCATGACTACGGGGATGGTGTTCTGGTTCGTGGCGATGAGGCCGACGATTTCCTTGAACAGCTTCTGCGGCAGGTACGCCAACGGCGACACTTCCTCAGTGGAAACCGAGTCCTTTGCGACCGGCGTCGTGGTGGCCTCGCTCGGCTTGTACGCCGGATCGGACACCTTCAGCAAGACGTCGAGGAAGGTTTCGTCGCTCTGCATCCAGGTGGGATTGCTCGAGATGTCGTTGAAGGCGTCGAACATCACTCGTCCCATCACGACCGCGATGTCCATGCCGGTGGCGGGCGTCAGATTCTGCGCTTGCAACTGGTCGACGTTGAGCTGCCGACCGACGTTTGCCGCCAGAATCAGGAGTGAAATGTTCTCGGGAGCTGCGCAGGTGAGGTCGCCGTCAGAGCAGAACGACGCAATCTTGCCGTTCAGGGCCCCGAAATCTCCGCTGGTGCCTGGAAGTGCCCCGGATCCGGAAGCGGTGTTCTTTCCGTTCTGATATTGCTGGTTGAAACCGTTCGGGTTCGCGTACGGGTTCTCGGAGCCGGGGAACGGCCCCTCGCCCGCGAGTCGACCAGCGTCGGCGAAGATGACCACACCGACGACGTTGTCCGGATTGATGCCGGAGGTGCTCGACTCCGAGCCGATGTCCATCGCGACGCGGCGCACTACGTCAGCGCCTTCGCTGTAGCCGACAATCGAGAACTTCGTGTTCGGGCAGGCCGCGCTGATTGCCTTCATCACAGCGCGGGTGTTGTCCGCGCCCGTCGTCACGGCCTCTTCGTAACTGTCCATGTTTGCGGGATACGCGATGTAGACGGAGGCGTACGAGCCGTCCTTGACCGAACCGGCGGGCGCCTTGAGTACCGGGTCGACCCAGTAACTGCTGTAGTCGTCTGTGAGCGCCGCCGGGAGGAGTGTCGTTCCATCCGCACCGACGAGCATCTTCGTTGTGCCCTCGACCGGCGTGTCTCCGCGACCGGCAACACCGATCCCGACCGTGTCGTGGCACTCGGTGACAGACGCGGTCAACTCGGTCTCGATCGTCTGCGATTGCGGAGAATCCACGGCAACTGCGACCGCCACCAACGCGGCCACGCCGAGCGCTGCGGGCGCTACTGCACCCGCCAGTATTCGATGTCGCGAAAAGAACCCACGAACCGGCATATCTTCTCCCCAATCAACTTTTGGAAAACGTACGACCGACCCCCGGGGCGTCACGCAACGTCATTCGAGTAGTCGTCCAATATGAGAGAAGCGTTACAGGAGGTAACGATTTCAGTCGAAAATAATGACCTGTCGGATTGCTTTTCCGTCCGCAAGTTCGTCCATGCCGGAATTGATGTCGTCCAACTCGATTCGCGAGGAGATGAGCTTCTCGACCGGCAGCTTCCCGTCCCGCCACAATTGCGCGTAGATCGGGATGTCGCGGGCGGGGACCGCGGATCCGAGGTAACTGCCGATGATGGTCCGCGCTTCGGCCACCAGCCCGAGCGGCGAGATCGACGAGCGCGCATCAGGCGCAGGCAACCCGACCGTGACGGTCGTGCCACCCGCTGCCGTCGCGGCCACGGCTGTCTCGAACGCCCGAGCATTTCCCGCAGCTTCGACGACGATGTCTGCGCGAACGCCACTCTCGGACAGGCCTGACGGTGTGAAGACCTCGGTCGCGCCCAGTTCCAGCGCCTGAGCCAGCTTGGACTCCAGTGCGTCGACGCCGATGACGTTCTCGACCCCGAGTGCCCGCGCCGTCAGGATTGCGGCCATCCCGACGCCGCCCAAGCCGACCACCATCACAGTGTCCGCCGGGCGAGGCTTGGCCGCGTTGAGTAGCGCTCCCCCGCCGGTCAACACCGCGCAGCCGAGTACGGCTGCAATCTCGGCCGGAATATCGTCTTCGACGGCAACTACGGACTTGGCGTTGACCACCGCATGCGTCGCGAAACCCGAAACGCCGAGATGATGTTTGACGCTCTCGCCGGAGCGCCGCAGTCGTTGCGCGCCACCGAGCAAACTGCCGTCGTTGTTGGCGGCGCTACCCACCGTGCACGGCATCCGGCCGTCAGTGGCGCATCCCGCGCACTCGCCACACCGCGGAAGAAAAGTCATCACGACGCGGGTGCCCACCGACAACGAATCAACGCCGTCGCCGAGTTCGACGATTCGACCAGCTGCCTCGTGGCCCAGCAACATCGGCACGGGGCGAACGCGATTCCCGTCGACCACGGAGAGGTCGGAGTGACAAAGCCCGGCAGCTTCGATCTTGACGAGGATCTCACCCGGGCCCGGGGATTCGAGGTCGAGTTCCGAAATCGAAATCGGAGTCGACTCCGCAAAGGGACGCTCCCGGCCGATCTCTTCGAGCACTGCACCACGGATCTTCAACTGCACACCCCGATTTCGATAGTTCGAACTACTTGCCCACGATCCCGCGTACCGACGCGGGGAGGTCACGAACCCGCTTGTACGGGCCGACGACGGCGGCCGCAAACGGCCTGGTCAAGAGCACCTGCGCCACCTCGAGAACTTCTTCGGAGGTGACTGCGTCGATGGTCGCGAGCGTCTGCGCAACACTGCGATGGTTGCCGTAATTCAGTTCACTGCGACCGATACGGTTCATGCGTGAACCTGAATCTTCCAGTGCCAGAACCAATCCGCCGCGCAGCGATCCCTTGGCGCGGGCGATCTCGGCATCGGTGATTCCGTCCGTCGCCACGTTCGCAAGTACCTCGCGGATCACTGTGGCAACCTCCCCGAGGTTCTCCGGCTGGCAACCCGCGTACACGGAGAACGCTCCGGTGTCCGCGAAGGTGTCTACGCCGGAATAGACGGAGTACGCAAGCCCACGCTTCTCGCGAATCTCTTGGAACAGACGAGAACTCAGCCCGCCGCCCACTGCGGCGTTGAGAACAGACAGGGCCCAGCGATGACCCTCGTGCCGACCGAACGCGCGTACTCCGAGCGCAAGGTGGACCTGCTCGCTGTCGCGGTGGGTCAAGCTCAGTTCAGGCATCGTTCGCAAACGCAGAGTGCCTTCGCGCCGCGGCGCCGGCTTGACTCCACGCTCGAGATGCCCGGCGAAGGCGCGGCGAGCGAGCGTCACAACCTGCTTGTGGTCGACGTTCCCCGCTACTGCCAGCACCATCCGCTGCGGCGTGTAACGCCGAACATGGAAGGAATGCAGCTGATTGCGCGACATCGACTCGATCGATTCGACGCTACCGATGATGGGACGACCGACAGGATGATCTCCGAACAACGCGGTCAGGAAGGCGTCGCCGAGCAGGTCTTCCGGATCGTCGTCTCGCATCGCGATCTCTTCGAGCACTACTTGCCGCTCGACGTCGACATCCGCAGTTCTGCAGCGCCCACGCAGTACGACGTCGGCAACAAGGTCCACCGCCATCGGGAGGTCCTCGTCAATCACGTGCGCGTAGAAACAGGTGTGTTCCTTCGACGTGAATGCATTGAGTTCGCCGCCCACACCATCCATGACCTGCGCGATGTCCAACGCGGTCCGTGACGGCGTCGACTTGAACAACAGATGCTCGAGAAAATGCGCGGCACCGGCCACACTCGGCTGCTCGTCGCGGGAACCGACTCCGACCCACACGCCGACGGAGGCGGAACGCACACCGGGGATGAATTCGGTGACGACGCGCAGGCCGCCGGGAAGGACCGTGCGCTGCACTCCCGATTCAGGAGTCGCATCGATCGGCGATTTCAGCACAGCGCTGCGGCTGCGCGTGGTGTTGGGAGTGGTCTTTGCCATGAAAAGGTTCAGCAGTCCTCGGTGCAAGTGTTGAATCAGGTATCTACAGGCTCGTGTCTACAGACAGTACAGATGCGGCCCCGCACGGAAATCCGCGCGGGGCCGCATCAGAGTACGAAGTGAGATCTACTCGGAAGCAGCCTCGTCGGCGGCCGGAGCGGCAGCCTCGTCGTTGCCCTCTTCGACCGGGATCAGCGAGATCTTGCCACGTGCATCGATGTCGGCGATCTCGACGCGGATCTTGGATCCGACGTTGACCACGTCTTCGACCTTGGCAATACGCTTGCCACTGCCCAGCTTCGAGATGTGCACCAGTCCGTCGCGTCCCGGCAGGAGCGACACGAAGGCACCGAAGGCGGTGGTCTTGACGACCGTGCCCAGGAACCGCTCGCCGACCTTGGGGAGCTGCGGGTTGGCAATGGCGTTGATCATGTCGATCGCGGCCTGTGCAGACGGTCCATCGGTGGCGCCGACGAACACGGTGCCGTCGTCTTCGATGGAGATGTTGGCACCGGTCTGCTCGGTGATGGAGTTGATCATCTTGCCCTTGGGGCCGATGACCTCACCGATCTTGTCGACGGGGACCTTGATGGCCGTCACGCGGGGAGCGAACGGGCTCATCTCGTCCGGGGTGTCGATGGCTTCCGCCATGACCTCGAGGATCGTGGTCCGTGCATCCTTCGCCTGCGAGAGTGCACCGGCAAGAACCTGCGACGGGATGCCGTCGAGCTTCGTGTCCAACTGCAGGGCCGTGACGAAGTCCTTGGTGCCTGCGACCTTGAAGTCCATGTCGCCGAAGGCGTCTTCGGCGCCGAGGATGTCGGTCAGAGCGACGTAGCGGGTTTCACCGTCGACCTGGTCGGAGACCAGACCCATGGCGATACCGGCAACCGGAGCGCGAAGCGGCACACCGGCGTTGAGCAGTGCGAGCGTGGACGCACACACCGAGCCCATCGAGGTGGAACCGTTGGAGCTCAGAGCCTCGGAGACCTGGCGAATCGCGTAAGGGAACTCTTCGACGCTGGGCAGAACCGGCATGAGAGCGCGCTCGGCGAGTGCACCGTGACCGATTTCGCGACGCTTCGGCGAACCGACGCGACCCGTCTCACCGGTGGAGTACGGCGGGAAGTTGTAATGATGCATGTAGCGCTTGGTGGTCTCGGGACCGAGCGAGTCGACCTGCTGAGCCATCTTGACCATGTCGAGAGTGGTGACACCCAGGATCTGGGTCTCGCCGCGCTCGAACAGTGCGGAGCCGTGTGCGCGCGGGATGATCGCGACCTCGGCGGACAGCGAACGGATGTCCGTGACGCCGCGGCCGTCGATGCGGAACTGATCGCGCAGGATGCGCTGACGAACCAGCTTCTTGGTGAGCGAGCGGAACGCTGCTCCCAGTTCCTTCTCGCGGCCCTCGAAGTTGGGTGCAACCTGCTCGAGAACCTCGACCTTGACCTCGTCGGTCTTGTCGTCGCGTTCCTGCTTGCCGGCGATTGTCAGTGCGGCATTGAGCTTTTCGGACGCAGCAGCCTCGACGGCAGCAAAAACGTCGTCCTGGTACGCCGGGAAGACCGGGTAGTCACCCGTGGGCTTTGCAGCCTTGGATGCCAGCGCTGCCTGCGCAGCACACAGGCGTGCGATGAACGGCTTGGCGGCCTCGAGGCCCTCGGCGACGATTGCCTCGGTCGGTGCCTGAGCGCCGTCGGCGATCTTCGCGATGACGTTGTCGGTGGCCTCGGCCTCGACCATCATGATCGCTACGTCGGCATTGTCACCGCTGCCGGACACGACGCGGCCGGCTACGACCATGTCGAAGACGGCGTTCTCGAGCTGATCGACCGTCGGGAATGCAACCCACTGGCCGGCCTTGTTGTCCTCGGAGACGATGAGTGCAACACGCACGCCACCGACGGGTCCGGAGAACGGCAGGCCCGCGATCTGCGTCGACGCGGAAGCGGCGTTGATGGCCACGACGTCGTACAGATCCTGCGGGTTGAGGCTCATGACCGTGACGACGACCTGGATCTCGTTACGGAGACCGTCGACGAAGGACGGGCGCAGCGGCCGGTCGATGAGGCGGCAAGTCAGGATCGCGTCGGTGGAGGGGCGTCCCTCACGACGGAAGAACGAACCGGGGATGCGGCCCGCTGCGTACATACGCTCTTCGACGTCCACCGTCAGGGGGAAGAAGTCGAAGTGCTCCTTGGGGTGCTTGCTGGCGCTCGTGGCGGACAGCAGCATGGTCTCGTCGTCCAGGTAAGCAACGACGGCGCCGGCGGCCTGCTGAGCAAGGCGTCCGGTCTCGAAACGGATGGTGCGGGTACCGAAGGACCCGTTGTCGATCACGGCGGTGGATTCGAACACGCCTTCGTCGACCTCTACTACGGAATTCTCTGTCATTCTTTTCTCTTCACTTCCCTCTCGTCTTCGCCGTACCCGCGCGGGCGTTTCCACCCTCCTGGTGGAAACTGCGCACCGAGGGACGTCCCCCTCTTGAATTGCAGACGCTCCTTGCGATGCGAGCGATTTCTGCTTCGGGACGTCACGACGTTCGGGCGGCCGTCGATCGAAGTCCGCCGGAGCCTTCGGGCACTTGCCCGGTCCGGAGAACCACTACCGACAACCGACACCACGTTCTCTGGTGCATACGGTGTGCTGGCTGCGCACTGCACAACTGTGCGTAGACAACTGTGCATAGCGCCGACAGCGGAAACTGCCTTGCGGCAGCTAACGCCGAAAGCCAGCGAAGCCCAGTATATGCGTGGCTTCGCCGGCTAACGGAGTGTTCGGCAAACCGAAGCGTGCCGTGTTGCTTTCGATCAGCGTCGTGAGAAAAATCTAGCGACGCAGGCCGAGACGCTCGATGAGCGTGCGGTAGCGAGCGACGTCAGTCTTTGCCACGTACTTCAGCAGACGACGACGGCGACCGACCATCAAGAGCAGTCCACGACGCGAGTGGTGGTCATGCTTGTGGGTCTTGAGGTGCTCGGTGAGATCGGTGATGCGCTTGGTGAGCATTGCCACCTGAGCTTCAGGCGATCCCGTGTCGGTCTCGTGCAAGCCGTACTCGCCGAGAACGACCTTCTTTTCTTCCGTGGTCAATGCCACTTGATTCACTCCTGTGATGACGTTTGCGTGAAAGGAACTAGATCGGTGCGGCCACCGCAAACCGCAGCACGCACCGAGAGAAGATCCTACCAGCAGCAATGAGGCGCTTTCGCCCGCCTGGAGCGAATGTGGCCGCCGCCACTAGTTCAGGACGAGCTCAACCTACGCTGCGCTCTGCATCCTCACTCAGGATTTGGCGTGCGCGTTCGACGTCTCGGTTCATCGCCGTGATGAGCGACTCGATCGAGTCGAACTTCTCCATGCCCCGAATCCGCGAAACCAGGTCGACAGCGACGTGTTGTCCGTACAGGTCGGCTTCGGTGTCGAGAACGTACGCCTCGACGGTTCGGGTCCGGCCGGAGAAGGTCGGGTTGGTCCCCACAGACACTGCGGCTTGGTATCGACGACCGGGAACGACAGTTCCGAGTTCCTCGCCGGCGCCGAGCACCGTGAACCACGCTGCGTAGACGCCGTCGGCCGGAATCGCCGAAAACATCGGCGGTGCAACATTGGCCGTCGGGAATCCCAGCTCGCGTCCACGCTTGTCACCGTGGACGACCACACCTTCGACACGATGTGGACGGCCGAGAGCTTCGGTGGCGGCTTCCATGTCGCCTGCGTCGACGCACGAGCGGATGTAGGTCGACGAGAACGTCACCGCATGCTCGGCGAGCAGCTGGACGCCGTCGACCGCAAAGCCGAAGCGAGCGCCCATCTCACGAAGAAGATCGACGTTGCCGAGCGCCTTCTTGCCGAAGGTGAAGTTGTCCCCCACCACCACCTCGGCGACATGCAGACGTTCGACGAGAATTTCGTGGACGTAGCGCTCCGGCGTCAGCTTCATGAAATCAGCGGTGAACGGCATCACGCAGAACACGTCGATGCCCAGATCCTGAGCCAATTCCGCACGCCGTTGCAGCGTCGTCAACTGGGCTGGATGACTACCCGGCCGCACAACCTCCATTGGATGCGGGTCGAACGTCATCAACACGCTCGGAACACCACGTTTGCGCGCAGCGGTAACCGCTCTCGCTATCAATTGGGCATGCCCACGATGCACACCGTCGAACACACCGATAGTGAGCACACAACGACCCCAATCGGCCGGAACTTCGTCGAGACCACGCCATCTCAGCACGATTGGCAGCCTACGGGTCCACCGGCGGCGGGTCACGTTCGGACCCGCCCAGCGAATCACCGCTGTGCTGCCGCTCACGTACGGAAGTTCCGGATTTCGTAGCCTAAGCTAAGCGTTGTGGCAGCTCACAAGACCGGAACCTCGGAAGCATCATCGACGTCGGATGGCGACAGCACTTCGGCGCACGGCGCGGCAATCGACACGCTCGCACTCTCGTCGGTGGCTCAGGACTACCTCAAGGTCATTTGGACGATCCAGGAGTGGTCCCACGAGCGGGTGTCCACCAAGCTCCTGTCCGAGAAGATGAACGTCTCGGCTTCGACGGTGTCCGAGGCGATCCGCAAACTCTCGGACCAGGGCCTCGTCGATCACGCCCGCTACGGTTCCATCGCTCTGACGGACAGTGGCCGCGCGGCTGCTGTGTCCATGGTCCGGCGCCACCGGTTGATCGAGACCTATCTGGTTCAGGAACTCGGCTACGGCTGGGACGAAGTCCACGACGAGGCCGAAGTCCTCGAACACGCCGTTTCCGATCTGATGATCTCGCGGATGGACGCCAAACTGGGCTTCCCCGAACGTGACCCGCACGGCGATCCCATTCCCGCCACCGATGGTTCGGTGCCGACTCCCCCGGCCCGGCAGCTCAGCGACTTCGCCAACGGCGAGCGGGGCCGCGTTGCCCGGATCTCCGATTCCGATCCCGAAATGCTGCGGTACTTCGATTCCGTCGGCGTCAGTCTCGATGTCGACATCACTGTCGAAGAACGCCGTGATTTCGCCGGAACAGTGTCCGTTCGACTCGGCGACAGCCCCGACACCATCGACCTGGGAAGCCCAGTCGCTCAAGCAATTTGGCTCGTGTAGTCGAGGCCGCTCAGCGCGGCAGACGATATCGCCGTTCCACGGGCCGGACTCCGTCGGTCCGGGTCCAGTCGGCGAGCCTCTCGTCGACGTACACCCAACCTCGACGCTCGTACAGCGCGATCGCCGGCAAAGCGTCCTCGACGACGTCGAGCACCAGTTCCAACTGACTTTCGGCTGCGAAATCCGTGACAGCGTCGAGTAGCGCACCGCTGAGGCCGTTTCCGCGCGCATGGGGATGAACGAACAATCGCGACACGGCTATCGATCCCGCGGTGGTGGGCGCGCCTGCAACCTCGCGGTCGACGGCCACATGACCGACAACACGGCCGTCGCTCTCACCGACCCACGCCTTCACCACCGTGGGCGAACTGAGCCAGCGGTGCGGGTTCTGCGGCCACATGTTCGGATATCCGTCGCAATCGTGGACCTGTGCCAGCGCATCGACGCAACCGTCGAGGTCGCCGTCGACACGCTCGCGGACGATCACCCGCGAAGCGTCGCCGGTCGCACGACCATCACCGAACTGGCGCGTCGACCCTTCTCCTGCAGAAGCGCAATCGTGTGACCGGTGGGATCGATCGCCGCACAGATCCCCTTCATCCCGATCGGCTCGAGCCAGCGCCCCTGGCTGATCGCCTCGGCTTCCTCCGCCGTGATCTGCCGATGCGGAAAAGCCGTCTGCGCAGCCTGATCGATGTCGAGGCTCACACCCGGCTGATCCGCGAGATCTTCGAGCGTGCGCGCATGTTCGAGAGTGAACGGCCCGACGCGGGTGCGGCGCAATGCCGTCAGATGACCACCGACGCCCAATTCACGACCGAGGTCGCGTGCAAGCGAGCGGATGTATGTTCCGGAAGAGCACTCAACGTCTACATCCAGATCGACGAAGCCACCCGGCACATCTCGCCGAGCCAGAACTTCGAAAGTCGACACCGTTACCGGGCGCGGCGCCAGCTCGACGGTTTCTCCCGCACGCACCAGAGCATGTGCGCGTTGACCGTCGACCTTGATAGCGCTCACGCTTGCCGGGATCTGCTTGATGTCTCCGGTCAGCGTTGCCACGATCGCCGCGATCTCCGCGTCCGTCACCTGCGAAGCGTCTGCGGAAGTCAGGACCTCCCCTTCGGCATCGTCCGTGTCCGTCGCTGCACCGAGGCGAATGGTCGCCGAGTACGCCTTGGTTGTCAGTGCCAGGAGTCCGAGCAACTTGGTCGCACGCTCGACGCCGAGAACGAGGACGCCGGTCGCCATGGGATCAAGAGTCCCGGCATGTCCCACCTTGCGGGTGTTCAACAATTTGCGGCATCGCGCGACCACGTCGTGGCTGGTGATGCCCGCCTCTTTGTCGACAATCAGGATTCCGGCGCCGACAAGACCGGAGGAAGGCTTTTCACGAGCTGACACGTGTGCCGATTCTGCCAGTCGCGCTCACTGCACCGAAATTGCCGTCAGGATGAGCCCGTCCGACACCAACCACCTGCCGTCGAAAGAGGTGAGCGGCGGACCAGACGTCGCCTCACCGGGGACCAGCAGACGCGAGTTGAAAGTTCCGGAAGTTTCCGACTCCGCCTCGAATGTGATGTGGGCGTCCTCGAAACCCAACCAGCGCCCAGTGAGCGGAAACCACGCCTTGTACGTGGCTTCCTTCGCGCAGAAGAGCACTCGATCCCAGTGCACCGGACCGCCGGTTTCCTGAGTGTCCAGCCACGTTCGTTCCGCTTCGATGCTGACCGCGGGCAATACCCCGTCCGGCAGCGGGCCGTGCGGCTCGGCGTCGATACCGAGTGAGCGGACCTGCATGGAGTACGCCAGGACAGCGCCGCGGTAGCCGTCGCAATGGGCGAGGCTCCCGACCACTCCCTGCGGCCAGAGTGGGGCACCACGCTCGCCGCGCATGACAGCGGCAGACGGAACACCGAGCTTGCCCATCGCCTGACGCGCGAGGTGCCGGGTAGTCACGAACTCGCGACGGCGCTTCTCGACCGCGCGGCCGATCAACGCCTCCTCACTGGGGTGCGGAACCAGACCGGGCGGATCCACGAAGGCCTCGGCCGTCGCAACTCCACCGGGAAGAATCTGTTCGATCACGTAGCGATACCTCTCAGCGTCCGGCGCGCATGCGCTCGACTTCGGCTTCCTGCTCCGGCGTGACCTTGAAGTGGCCACCCCACTTGTTGAGCGTTCCCGGCGGGTACTCCGGAACGGGAAGAATCTGACGCAACAACTTCTCCGGCAGTCCACGCCGACGCCATTCGCGCGGGTATCCGAGTGAGACTTCCTCGAAGCGGACGCCGTCGTAGTACGTGGTTCGAGGAATGTGCAGGTGCCCGTACACCGAGCACACCGCGTTGTACTTCACATGCCAGTCGGCGGTCGCGGTGGTTCCGCACCACAACGCGAACTCCGGATACATGAGCACGTCCGTCGGCTGCCGGACCATCGGGAAATGGTTCACCAGAACGGTTTTTGTGCCTTCGGGGAGCGCGTCCAACCGTGCCTGGGTGTATTCGATTCTCGCCCGGCACCACGCGTCGCGCGTTGCATACGGCTGCGGCGAGAGCAGGAACTCGTCGGTGGCGACGACGTTCTTGTCCCGCGCGATCTCGAGTCCGTGTTCCTTGTCTCGCGCGCCTTCCGGCAGGAAGGAGTAGTCGTAGAGAAGGAACATCGGGACGACCGTGACCGGGCCCTCGTCTCCCTCCCACACCGGGAACGGGTCCTCGGGCGTGATGACGTCAAGTTCGCGGCACATGTTGACCAGGTACTCGTACCGCGGCGCTCCGTGAATCTGAACCGGATCCTTGGCGGTCGTCCACAGTTCGTGGTTGCCCGGAATCCAAATGACCTTTGCGAATCGGCTGCGAAGGAGCTTCAACGCCCACCGAATGTCGTCAGTTTTCTCGGAAACATCTCCGGCGAGAATGAGCCAGTCGTCAGGCGAATCCGGGAACAGTTCCTCCGTCATCGGCTTGTTGCCGTTGTGACCGACATGAATGTCGCTCACCGCCATCAGCTTTGCTGCCACGATCCCTCTGCTTCCTCAGTTGAACTTCCGCGCTTCGCCGTCGCCGGACCTGTCACTGCCCACTTGCCGGAAAACGCTCGCCACGACACCGCGACCATCCGAAGTACTACGAACACGGTAAGCCCTGCCCAAATTCCGGCCAGCCCCCAGTCGTAGGCGAGGGAGAGCCAGATCGCGGGCAGAAATCCGAGAACTGCGCAGAGCATGGTCGCGTTGCGCAGAAACACCACGTCCCCGGCGCCGAGCAGAACACCATCGAGTGCAAACACGATTCCCGCTACCGGCATGATCGCGACGAAGAACCACCAGGCGATCGACATTTGACCGAGGACCTCGGCGTCGGACGTGAAAAGTCCGGGGATCACGGAGTGGCCCGCGGCGAAGAAGATCGCGAGTACCACGGCAAATACCGTCGACCAGGCAGTGATCCGCCAGGTCATCCTCTTCGCGGCGGCTGCGAATCCACCGCCGAGGGCAGCTCCGATGAGCGTTTGGGCGGCGATCGCCAAGGAATCGAGAAGGAGCGAAACCAGGTTCCACAGTTGGAGGACAACTTGGTGTGCACCGACTACGGCTGCACCGAACCTCGACGCCACCGCGGCCGCCGAGACGAAACACGCTTGGAATGCGAGGCTGCGCAGGATCAGGTCACGGCCCATCAGCATCTGCGCCCGCATGATTGCAAGATGCGGTCGAGCCGAGACCGGTTCACGAAAGAGTGCCCAAGCGAACAGGACACCCGAAACGCTCTGGCCGACCAGATTCGCGACAGCTGATCCTTCGAGTTCCATCCGGGGAGCACCGAGCAAACCGTGCACGAGAATCGGGCACAACACCGCTGAAATACCCAGGCCGACAAGGACGAACCGAAGCGGTCGCACCGTGTTCTGAACCCCGCGCATCCAGCCGTTGCCGGCCAGAGCCACCAGGATGAGTGGAACACCCAATACCGCTATCCGAAGCCAACTTTCCGCAGCCGCCGCAATGTCGGGAGTCCCGGCCACCGCCGAAGTCAGCGGGCCCGCGATCACCTGCACGATCACTACCAAGGCCAAGCCGATCGCGGCCGCCAGCCAGGTCGCCTGAACACCCTCGCCCACCGCGTCGCGCTCGCGGCCCGCCCCGTGCAGCCGTGCGGCGCGCGCCGTCGTGCCGTACGACAAGAAGGTCAGCTGCGTACTCACCAACGACAGGATCAGACCACCGACTGCCAATCCGGCCAGCGGAAGCGCCCCGAGTCGGCCGACCACGGCGATGTCGAACAACAGATAGAGGGGTTCGGCCGCCAGTACCCCGAGTGCCGGAAACGCCAGGGAAAAGATTCGACGCCCAGTGACGTCGAAATCAGCTGCCGAAGATCCCGCCGAGGCGGCGTCAGATTCGCTCAATGCCGCGGATTCAGCCGAGTGCCGCGACGAGCGCGACAACAATCTCGTCGCTGGAAGTGGTCGACGTATATCCGGCCGACAGCCGGTGCCCGCCGCCACCAAGACTTTCAGCGACCGCCGACACGTCGATCGCCGACTTTGCACGCAACGAGATCGACCAGCTTCCGGAAACCGACTCTTTGAGTACTGCGGCAACTTCGGCTTCCGAAGTAGTTCGCACGATATCGACGACGCTCTCGATCTCCTCGGAGCGAAGATCGCCGATGTCACTGCGTCGGATCACCGCGTACACCAGCCCACGGCCGTCCGCGGCTTCCGGGACCAGCACCGCGGACCCGAGTACCGAAGCCAGCATCGGCAACCACCCGAACGGATGGGTGTCGAGCAGCTTTCGCGCAATCGCGTCGCCGTCGATGCCGGTCGCCAGCAAACGCGCCGCGAGCACGTGCGGAAGCGGACCTCCCCACCGGAAGGAACCGGTGTCGGTGACCAGTCCGGCATAGAGACAGTGCGCGATATCGCGATCGATCGCGACTCCCCACGCATCGAAGAATCGTGCGATGAGCGCCGTCGTCGAAGCCGCGGTTTCGTCGACGACGTTGATGGTTCCGAATTCGGAATTGGAGCGATGGTGATCAAGGACGATTGTGCGATGCGCGCCGGCGAGTCGACTCGCCAACTCACCGAGGCGGCCCTCGCTGCCGACATCCACGGTCACCAGAACATCGACGCTTTCCCGAACATCGGCGGGCGCCGTGAGCAAGTGAACACCAGGGAAATCACACATCGACTCGGGCAGCGCCGACGGCCGACTGAACGCGACCTGCACCGAAATGCCCCGACGCTCGAGAACGAGACCGAGCGCAAGTCCGCTGCCGATCGTGTCCGCATCCGGCTGCACATGGCAGAGAATTGTCACCGTGTGCGCCGATTCGAGAACCTCGGCCACCTGAGCGAACTTCGCCTCGCAGGGGTCGACGTCCGAAAGTGCGGTGATCGTCATTCTCGGTGCGCGTCAGTCGGCTTCACGAACATCTGGCGACGCCTCGTCTTCGTCCGAAGCCACTCGCGGCTCCTTGTACGGATCTGCATCTCCGGCCGGCTGTGCATTCTCACGCGCCTTGGCGACCTCGTCGTCGGCGGCCTTGGCACGGGCCAGCAGTTCTTCCATATGACGCGCGGTGTCGGGAACGGTATCGGCGACAAACGTCAGAGTCGGTGTGAAGCGAACGCCAGTTCCGGCACCGACCTTCGAGCGGAGAACACCCTTGGCCTTCTCGAGTCCTGCGGCGGCGGCTTCCACATCGGGTGCGGAATCGACCTTCTCGCCCATGACTGTGTAGTACACCGTCGCGTCGTGCAGATCGTTGGTGACCTTGGTGTCCGTGATGGTCACGAATGCGAGTCGCGGATCCTTGATCTCGTGATCGATCGCGGTCGCGACGATGGTTCCGATACGCTTTGCCAACTTGCGTGCCCGGGCTGGATCTACCATGACTGTCAGTCTCCTCTACCTGGCCACTCGAATCGAGGTGACTCGATCGATCAAAGTTCTGGTTAACAAGAATTATTACCGACAACAGTCTCGTCCATCGGCTACCCGGCAACCAAATCACCATCGGTAGAGGTCTTCGGCCACAAGCCACCGTGCACATCGAGCGTGAGTACAGACACCGTCACACTTGGTCCCCTGGACGCCGAATCCCTTGCCGACCAACTCGATTCGGTACGCCGTCTGGATGCCTGGCTCACCGACACACACCAGTGACACTCAGTCTTCCGGGCCGAAGATTCGCCTTCGCACAGCCAGCAACTGAATCTCCGGACGCTCGGCGACCGCTCGCTCACAATGATCGAGAACATCGTGCAGATGATCGACGGACGAACTGACCACACCGACGCCCACGAGCGCACGACGCAGGCGTCCCTGCTCCCCCGCCTCCGCTGCACTCACGCCGAATCGACGGAGTTCCGTCAGGATCGGCGACAGCATCGAACGCTTTTCCTTGAGTGAGTGGACATCGCCGAAAAGAATGTCGAACTCCAGTGCCCCTACAAACATTTTCCCCCTAGACAGAGCCGAATGGACTCTTCCGGACTTGTATGTTCAAGTCCGGAAGAGTCCATGTCAGCTAGTACTCACGTGCGTCCGCCCCAACGCCCGTGTCGACATAATCAGTCGCGCGGCTTCTCGCGAAGCTCGTAGCACTCGAGAACGTCACCGATCTTGATATCGGAATAGGTGACGGTCAAACCACATTCGTAGCCTTCGCGAACCTCGGTAGCGTCTTCCTTCTCCCGCTTGAGCGAGGAGATGGTGACCGTCTCGGCGATGACCTTGCTGTCGCGGATGAGACGTGCCTTGGCGTTGCGACGGATGCTGCCCGACGTGACCAAGCAACCGGCAATGTTGCCGATCTTGGACGAACGGAACATGGCACGGATCTCTGCCTTGCCCAGCTCGACCTCTTCATACACCGGCTTGAGCAGACCCTTGAGTGCCTTTTCGACCTCGTCGATGGCCTGGTAGATCACCGAGTAGTAGCGAATGTCGACGCCCTCGCGGTTCGCCAGCTCCGTTGCCTTGCCTTCGGCGCGGACGTTGAAGCCGATGATGATCGCGTTGGACGCAGCAGCCAGGTTGACGTTGGTCTCCGTGATGCCACCGACACCGCGGTCGATGACGCGCAACTGCACCTCGTCGTCGATCGGAATTCCGAGGAGAGCCTCTTCGAGGGCCTCCACGGTTCCCGAGTTGTCACCCTTGAGGATCAAGTTCAGCTGTGAATGTTCCTTCAGAGCTGCATCGAGATCGTCGAGGCTGATGCGCTTACGACTCTTCGCTGCAAGCGCGTTGCGCTTACGTGCGTTGCGACGGTCCGCGATCTGGCGAGCGATACGGTCCTCGTCGACCACGAGCAGGTTGTCACCTGCACCGGGGACCGATGTGAAGCCGATGACCTGGACCGGACGTGAAGGCAGAGCCTCGTGGACGTCCTGACCGTGCTCGTCCACCATGCGGCGGACGCGGCCGTAAGCATCGCCGGCAACGATCGAGTCGCCGACCCGCAGCGTTCCGCGCTGGATGAGCACGGTAGCGACGGGGCCGCGGCCACGGTCGAGGTGCGCCTCGATGGCAACACCCTGAGCATCCATGTCCGGGTTGGCGCGCAGATCCAGGGAAGCGTCCGCCGTCAACAGCACTGCTTCGAGCAGTGCGTCGATGTTGAGACCCTGCTTCGCCGAGATGTCGACGAACATGGTGTCTCCGCCGTATTCCTCGGCCACCAGTCCGTACTCGGTGAGCTGCTGCCGGATCTTGTCCGGGTTCGCGCCTTCCTTGTCGATCTTGTTCACCGCGACCACGATCGGCACGTCGGCCGCCTGGGCGTGGTTGATCGCTTCCACCGTCTGCGGCATGACGCCGTCGTCGGCTGCGACAACAAGGATCGCGAGGTCGGTGGCCTTGGCACCACGAGCACGCATGGCCGTGAAGGCCTCGTGACCCGGGGTGTCGATGAACGTCACGAGACGCTCGTTGCCCTCGAGCTCGGTCAGCACCTGGTAGGCACCGATGTGCTGCGTGATGCCGCCGGCTTCGCCCTCACGGACATTCGCCTTACGGATCACGTCGAGCAGACGAGTCTTACCGTGGTCGACGTGGCCCATGACGGTGACCACAGGCGGACGGGACTCGAGGTCCTCTTCTCCGCCGGCGTCCTCGCCGTAGGTGAGGTCGAAGCTGTCGAGCAGCTCGCGGTCCTCGTCCTCCGGGCTGACGACCTGCACGACGTAGTTCATTTCGCCGCCGAGCAGCTCCAGCGTCTCGTCGTTGACCGACTGAGTTGCCGTGACCATCTCACCGAGGTTGAACAACGCCTGCACGAGTGCTGCGGGGTTCGCATCGATCTTGTCCGCGAAGTCCGACAGCGATGCGCCGCGAGCGAGACGGATGGTCTCACCGTTGCCGCGTGGCAGCCTGACGCCGCCGACTGCGGGAGCCTGCATGCTTTCGTACTCGGCGCGCTTCGCCCGCTTCGACTTACGTCCACGGCGAACTGCTCCGCCGGGACGACCGAATGCACCTGCCGCTGCGCCGCGCTGACCGGGACGGCCACCGCCGCCGGGACGACCGCGGAATCCACCGGCCGGAGCTGCTCCACCGGGAGCACCTGCACCAGCACCGGCGCCGGGAGCGCCGCCGCCGCGGTATCCACCGCCGCCGCCGCCCGGACGACCACCGGGAGCGCCACCGGGACGACCCGGACGTCCGCCGCCACCGGGCGCGGGACGAGCGGAACGAGCAGGCATTGCACCCGGGTTCGGGCGAGGAGGCATGGAGCCGGGGCTGGGACGGGGTCCGCCCTGACCTGCAGGCGGACGAGGTCCACCCTGGCCGGGAGCCGGACGGGGACCGCCCTGACCCGGAGCCGGACGAGGTCCACCCTGGCCGGGAGCCGGACGGGGACCGCCCTGACCCGGAGCCGGACGAGAACCGCCCTGGCCTGCACCCGGACGCGGTGCGCCGGGAGCCGGACGAGGTGCCGGACGCTCGGCGGGTGCCGAGGAGTACGGGTTGTTACCGACGCGAGGTGCCTTCGGTCCCGGACGCGGTCCGCCGGGCTTTGCGCCGGTGGACGGTGCCGCCGGAGCCGCGGGGGCTGCCGGTGCCGATGCTGCGGGAGCAGCCGGAGCCGGGCGTGCCGGCTTCGGAGCGTTGAACGTCGGGGTGGGGACCGGCGCCGACGGTGCTGCCGGAGCAGCGGCTGCGGGAGCCGCGGGGGCTGCCGGTGCCGGAGCTGCGGGAGCAGCCGGTGCGGGTGCGGCCGGCTTGGGGCCGGGACGCGGGCCACCGGGCTTTGCAGCTGACGGCGACGGTGCGCCGGGCTTGGCCGCGGGGCGAGCCGCCGGAGCGGCTGCGCCGGTCTCGGACTTGGTTTCTGCTCCGCCTGCCGACGGGAATGACTCCCGCAGACGACGGGCGACGGGCGCCTCCACTGTGGATGACGCAGACTTCACGAACTCGCCTTGCTCCTTGAGCGTTGCGAGTAGTTCCTTGCTGGTGACACCGAGTTCTTTAGCCAACTCGTGCACGCGGGCCTTGCCTGCCACTGCTCTCCTCACTGATGAGGTCGAGCAGGAGGCATCCCACAGATGTGGGTCCCGCACGACCTCGGGTTATCGCCGATGGACGTTCATCGTTGGTGCTTCACGGTGTGCTCATGAGTGCTTGTGCCTGTTCTTCTCGAGAGGTACTGCTTTTGTGTGAACTGCGTCGACCAGCTGGTCGACAGCGGACGTGTCCAGATTTCCGGACACTCGCAGTGCTCTGCTGAATGCTCGGCGCCGCTCTGCCAGGCTCAGACAACTCGGATCCAGGTGCAGCCATGCACCTCGACCGGGGAGTCTTCGCGATACGTCGGGGACGAGCGGGGAACCCTCCGGCCCCTGCTCACCAACCACGACCCTCAACAGATCGACAGCCGACCCTTGTTCCCTGCACCCCACACACGTTCTGACCGGCGAACCGGGTTTCACGCGCGCAGAATCCGAGGACTCACGTCGAACCATTGTCCACTCTACCGCCGAACCGTCTCGATCACTGCATTCCACCGTTATCCGTTGGACGTGGCGGGCCGGTCGGACGCGTCGCCAACGGGTGCCGCATCGCTCCGAATGTCGATACGCCAACCCGTCAACCGTGCAGCCAGGCGGGCATTTTGACCCTCTTTTCCGATGGCCAACGAAAGCTGGAAATCGGGCACGATGACACGGGCCGCACGAGCCTCGGGATCGACGACAGTGACGGAGACCACTTTCGACGGGGAAAGTGCGTTGCCCACAAACGTTGCGGGATCTTCGTCGAAGTCGATGATGTCGATCTTCTCCCCCGCAAGTTCGCTCATGACGTTGCGTACGCGCTGACCCATCGGGCCGATGCATGCACCCTTTGCGTTCAGCCCCTGCACGCGTGAGGCAACGGCGATCTTGGAACGGTGTCCCGCTTCGCGCGCGACGTTGATGATCTCGACGCTGCCGTCCGCGATCTCCGGAACCTCGAGTGCGAACAACTTGCGAACCAGGTTCGGATGGGTCCGCGAGAGGGTGATCTGGGGGCCACGGGCGCCGCGAGCAACCCCGACGACGTAGCACTTGATGCGCTCGCCGTGTTCGTAGTTCTCGCCGGGAACCTGTTCTGCGGGCGGCAACAATCCTTCGGCGCCATTGGATTCGCTGCCGATTCGAACGACGACCATCCCGCGAGAGTTTGCACGCGTGTCGCGCTGAATGACACCGCCGACGATTTCGCCCTCATGGGTGGAGAACTCACCGAAACTGCGCTCGTGCTCGGCGTCGCGCAAACGCTGCAGGATGACCTGGCGTGCGGTGGTCGCCGCGATTCGACCGAATCCTTCGGGAGTGTCGTCCCACTCCTCGCCGATCATGTTGCCGTCGGCATCGGTGTCGTGTGCCATCACTCGCACCGAACCGGTCTTGATGTTGACATCGATCCGAGCGTTCTGCTTGTGCCCCTCGGTGTGGCGGTACGCCGTCAGCAGCGCGGTCTGGATCGTGGCGATCACAGTTTCGATCGAAACGCCCTTTTCGGCTTCGATCGCTCGCAACGCTGCAATGTCGATATTCACTTGTCGAACCCTTCTTCGTTTTCTACGTCTTCTAATTCTGCTTCGTCGTCTTCGACACTGTCCACGCCCGAGTCATCGGTGAGGTCAACCGCATCCGAGGGAACTGCGCGCCCCTCCGGGATGCCGCCCGCGAGTTCCAACTCCGCCTCACTGGGCTTCGAGAACTCCACCTGAACTACGGCCTTCTGAACGTCGCCCAGTGCAATCTCTCGCACGGTCAGTCCGCCACGGCCTCCGATGACAACCGCCACGGAAGCGTCGTTCAACGTTCCGATACGGCCGACCACGGTCTCGCCGGCCAGATCGATACGCGCTTTGCGTCCACGAGCTCGACGCCAGTGACGCTCGAGCGTCAGTGGGCGATCGATTCCCGGGGAGGTCACCTCGAGGGTGTACGGCGTTTCACCGATTTCCTCGAGGCTGTCGAAAAGTTCCGAAACGAGTCTGCTGATCTCTGCGGCGGCATCGAGTTCGATCCCGGCATCGCTGTCGACCATGATGCGCACCGCGCTGTGCTTGCCCGCACTGGTCACGACAACGTCTTCGACGTCGTAACCCTGGGCGTGCACGAGTTCGGAGATCAGCTCGATCACCCTCTCCCTGGATGGCACCGGCATCTCGCGAACTCCTCATTTCAGTTGTCGTCGATTGTCCGACTTGTGTCGACTGTCGACGTGGGCGGCTGCGAGCATGAAAAGACACCAGGTGCCTCATGCTGCAAGCATCCAAGAGTACCGCTCATTGCGCGTCTCCGTGACCAGAGTGCCCGACGCACGTCACACTTGAACACGTGCCGCGGATTCGAACGATCGGCCGACCACCTGGCACGATGGACTGGTGCTGACGCCCATGACTACTACCCCACTCTCCCGGCGGAGTGCGCTCAAGATGACGGGAACCGCAGCAGCGTTGGGCGCTGCAGCCTTCTCGTTGTCCGCCTGCACCGACAACGGCACAGCGGAGGCGGCTGCAGAAGTCGACCAGTTGACGGCCCAGGCCGAGCGAGCTCGCTCCGACGCGGCAGCCGCAACCGCCGCCATCGCTCTTGCGCCGGACAAGTCGGCATCACTGACCACGATCAGCGCCGAACGCACAGCGCATGCCCTCGAACTCGACGCAGAGATTGCGCGAGCAGCGGGCGGCGGCGCTACGACCACTGCGCCCCCGTCGACCTCGGTCGCAAACGCTCCGACGGGCGTTGACACCTTGAAGACCTCGCTGACCGATTCGGCGCGCAGTGCCGCGGATCTCGCTCGCACGATGTCCGGCTATCGCGCGGGCTTGCTCGGTTCGATCAGCGCGTCGTGCTCGACCCAGGTTGCGGTGTTGCTTCCATGATCACTTCGCACACCCGTCGAACCGAGAGTTCTGCCTTGCTGACCGCAATCGAATCAGAGAATGCCGCGATCTTCGCTTACGGAGTGGTTGCCGCGTTTTCGAATCCTGCCCGTGTCAACGAAGTTGCCACACATACAGCCGCGCACCGCGCGCGACGTGATGCGCTGGTTGCCCTGTCGACCGACGCGGGCGAGACCCCGCCGACAGCCGCGGCAGCCTACGAGATCCCGTTCCCGGTGACGGACGCCGTTACCGCGGCACAACTGGCAGCACAGATCGAATCCGACACCGCCGTGACCTACCGGGCATTCGTCGAACAGGTCGATACCGACCAACTCCGCACGTTCGGAATCGACGGCCTGACCGATGCGGCAATCCGCGGCGCCGGATGGCGGTCCGCGCTGGGAACCGCTCCGGCCACCTCAGCGTTCCCAGGGGACCCGGCTTCGTAAACTGCTGTGCGCCTTTATTAACCGCCGGCGGTTAATAAAGGCGCACAGCAGTGGCTCAGGCCTTGCGATGCGAGGGCACGAACCATGCCGCGACAACCGCAACCAATACGAAGCAACCGCCGACGCGCAGGGCAGGTGTCAGCGCATCTCCGTAGCCCAGCGGCGTGAGCGCGCCACCAGCGGCAAGGAAGACTGCGGTAAGAACCGCGATTCCCAGTGCAACACCGATCTCGCGAAGCGTCGAGTTGGTCGAACTGGCCGTTCCGTGATCAGGCTCATCCATGTCGACGAGGACAGCCGTGGAACTCGGCGCGAAGGTCAGGCCCATGCCGATGCCCGCCATCAGTAGAGCCGGAACCAGCGAACCGTACGTCACGTCGGGACCGATCAACGCGGCCAACCAGAACAATGCTCCGGCCTGGAGCAGCAGACCGGTCAGCAGAAGTGAACGGAGCCCGACCTTCGGCGCCAGAAAACCGGCGAGAGGAGCGAAGATCATCGGCGCTGCCGTCCACGGAAGCGTCCGCAGGCCTGCTTGGAACGGGCTGTAGCCCATCACGATCTGGAGGTACTGCGACAGCAGGAACACCGCTCCGAAGATCCCGATCGAGAAGGTCAAGCCGATGACGTTCGCCATCGAGAAGCTGCGTGAACGGAAAAGACGTAGGGGCATGACCGGATGCGACGTCTTCATCTCGCGAAGAACGAACAGTGCCAACGCGACTGCGGAACCGACCAACGACGCAACCACTCCAAGCGATCCCCAGCCGTCGTCGTTGCCGTGAACGATCCCCCACACCGCCAGAAACACACCGAGTCCGGCGAGTGCGACACCGGGAAGGTCGAGAGGTTGTGTGCGACCGGTCGATTCACGCAACGCATACAACGCGAGAGGAACGGCAACGATCGCAACCGGCACGTTGATCCAGAAGATCCCCTGCCACGAGAACCCGTCGACTACCGCTCCACCGACCACGGGACCCATCGCGATTCCCAGTCCGGAGACGCCACCCCAGACACCGATTGCCATGGCGCGCTTGGCTTCCGGTACGGCTGCGACGAGGAGGGTCAGCGAGAGCGGCATGATCGCGGCTGCGCCCGCGCCTTGAAATGCCCGGGCCGCAATCAGCAGGGCGGGAGTTGTCGACAGCGCAGAAGCGATCGATGCAGCCGTGAACAGCCCGATTCCGAACACGAACATCCGGCGGCGTCCCCACCGATCGCCGAGCGTCGTCGCCGAAAGCATCAGCGTCGCAAAGCAGAGCGTGTACGCATTCATGAACCATTGGAGCTGCCCGACGGACGCGTTCAGTTCCTTCTCGATCACCGGCAGCGCGCTCGTCATCACGAGGTTGTCGAGGGTAGCCATGAACATGGGCAGAGAAGCAGCAACCATCGCTATCGCGATCGGAACCTTACGTCCTCCACTGTTTTCCGACCCGGATGCGGCGTCCGATCCGGACTTCGTCAAAACGGTCATCGTGATTCCTCGATGTGAAGGTGCCTTAAGGCATCAATTGATTACTTAAGTCGAAACTAAGCTATCCGGTGATAACGTGTCAATATGTCGATCGGTGCAGCTGAACCACGTACCCGCAGGATGAGCGCACCGGAACGTCGCGCACTGGTCCTTGCCGCGGCAACGCGGGCATTTGCAAAGGGCGGGTACTCCGGCACCAGCACGGACGCCGTCGCCAAGGAAGCCGGCGTCTCGCAGCCCTACGTTGTGCGCATGTTCGGAACCAAGGCAGATTTGTTCCACGCGGTGTTCACGCGAGCGCTCGACGAAATCGTCCGCACCTTCAACGACAAATTGGACACCGTCACAATCGATCCGAGCAATCCGCAGTTCTGGGCCGAACTCGGATCCGCCTACGGCGAGCTGGTTCTCGACCGGGATCTGCTGCTTGTCATGTTGCACGGCTTCGCAACCAGCACAGACGACGTCGCCGCCGTCTCCCGGAACGCCATGTCCGGCATCTACACCTTGCTGCGTGAGCGCACCGGTTGCACGCCCGAGCAAGCACGCTTGTTCATCGCGAACGGCATGCTGATCAACAATCTGCTCGCAATGATGGCACCCGAACACGCCGAAGAAGATCCGGCCCTCGGCGAACTCTGGGGCAGCGTCTTCAGCGACTCGACTGCGATCACTCTCACCGGCGACGAATCCTCGAGCGAAACCGACACCGTTTCCTGACCGGTCACTGGGAAAAACTACACACATGTGACTGAGGACACCCTACAGTCGATCCGACATGTCTCCGGGAAACCCAGACGAAAAGGACCGACGGTGGATCTCGCACAACGCCTCGACGCGCTCGAACAGATCGAGGAAATCAAGAAGCTCAAACATGGCTACTGGCGAGCATGTGACGCCAAGGATCCGGTTCGGTTCCGCAGCAGCTTCATCCGTTCAGGAGCGTCGATCGACTACGGCCGTCTCGGCGCGTTCGACGACGCCGGGCCGATGGCGGACATCTTCGAGAAGATCGCTCTTCGCAAGGTCGACGGCCGGTACGCGGTACTCGACATGCATCACGGATTGCATCCCGACATCACACTGACCTCGGAGACGTCGGCGGTGGGGCGATGGACTCTGCAGTTCCGCCAGGTCGACACTGTCGGACGCACCGAGAAGTTGATGACCGGCGAATACGACGACAAATACGTAATCGAGGACGGTGTGTGGAAAATGAGTCAATGCCACTTCACGGAGACGTGGTCGATCACCACTCCCCTGTCCCCCGACAGTGAAATCGCCGAGGGTTCGTTGGGAGGCCCCCGATGACCACGTCGACAAACGGCAAAGTAGCGCTCGTGACCGGCGCGAGTAGGAGCGTCGGTAAAGGCATTGCACTCGCACTGGGAAGCGACGGCTGGACGGTGTACGTGACGGCGCGAGGAACCGTCGGCGCCGACGGCCCGCTCGATCGCACCGCGGCGGAGATCACCGAGCGCGGCGGTCACGGCATTGCCGTGCAGTGCGATCACGCCGACGATCAAAAGATCGTCGACCTGTTTGCACGCATCGCCGAGGAACAGTCAGGCCGCCTCGATCTTCTGGTCAACAACGTCTGGGCCAACCCGGCGGGCTATGCCGGCTTCGCCGATCCGTTCTGGAAGAGGCCGATCGACGATTGGGATTCGCTGATCGGAATCGGACTGCGCGCCCACTACGTTGCTTCGGTAGAAGCGGCGAAGTTGATGGTCCCCCGGGGCAGTGGAGTGATCGGCAATATCTCGTCATTCGGCACCCGCGGGTACCTGCACTCTGTCCTGTACGGGATGTCAAAGGCAGGTTTGGACAAGATGGCCGCCGACATGGCTGTCGAATTGAAGGGAACCGGCGTCACCGCACTTTCCTTCTGGCTCGGGTTGATCCGCAACGAGCGGATGGAGGCGAGTGGGATCGAGAGCTTCGAAGGCTTCTCACTGGCCGAGGCCGAAACCCCGGAATTCGTCGGCCAAGTCATCACTGCATTGGCCAACGATCCAGAAGTGAACGCGCGCAGCGGTCACACACTGATCACCGCCGAGACGGCCGTCGAGTACGGAATCACCGACGCCAACGGGAAACAACCTGCGTCACACCGCAGTGCCTTCGGTGGCGGCCCGCTTTTCTGAATCATCGGTGGCGGTGGTCGCGTCGCGTGCCGGCACAGCACGCGGCGCTGCCACTCGCGCCTTCAGGGCAAGCCAGGCACACCCGATGACGACGACGCCGCCGGCCACGATCGAGGGTGACAACGCCTCACCGAGTATCAGCGCCGACCAGGCAATGCTGAGTACCGGTTGAACCAACTGTGTTTGGCTCACAGTGGAAATGGGACCGATCGCCAGACCCCGGTACCAGGGAAAGAACCCGAGAAACATACTCACGCATCCCAGGTAGGCAAACGAAAGCCACGAATTCACATCGGCAGAGACCGGAGCCTGGGCCATGGACGCCACCGTCAACGCAATCGTGACCGGCAGTCCGAGAATCAATGCCCAGGCAATCGTCTGCCACGACCCGATCTCGCGGGCCAGCAACGCACCTTCCGAATATGCCAGCGCTGCACACACAACCGCGGCGAACAGAAGAAGATCAGCGAGCTGAAACGAGCCGAGTCCGCCGTTTGCGACGGCCACGAACCCTACGACCGATACCGCGCCGGCGGCGCTTGCCCACCAGAATCCCTTACTGGGACGCTCTTTTCCTCGGACGACGGCAAATACCGCGGTCGCAGCGGGAAGTAGTCCGATCACGACTGCCGCGTGACTCGCCGGCGATGTCTGCAACGCAAACGTGGTGAACAGTGAAAACCCCAGTACCGCGCCAACGGTCACGAGTGCGATGCGAAACCACTGCCGAAGCGTCGGAAGCGTCGCGCGAGTAACCGACAGCATCACAATCGCAAGGGCCCCGGCAACGACGGCGCGGCCCGCGCCGACGAACAGGGGGTCGAGATCCGCGACGGCGACCCTCGTGAGCGGAACGGTGAACGAGAACGCCAGAACACCGAGCAAGCCCCACCACAAACCGGATCGAGACGATGGCATCGGTAGCGGTGCCCGCGACGTGACGATAGCGCTACTCTTCATACTCATATTCAACGATAGCAGTAGCGCGCCAACCTGCGAAACTGGTATTTCAGATGCGAACCCGTGTGCAGGAGATCGAAATTGCACCGAGCAGTCCGACGAGCGCGAAAGCGTAGAAGCCCCACGGCACGGCGTAACCCGCACCCAGGAGAACTCCGCCCAGAATCGGGCCACAGATCGCACCGACCCGGCCGACACCCGCCGACCATCCGAGCGCTGTCGCGCGAATCTGCGGTGGGTGATTGGCGCTCGTGAAGGCGTAGACCAGTACCTGTGCACTGAAAACGAAGCATCCGGCGAGGAAGACCATCACGTAGATTCCGAACGACACCTTCACACTCAGAAGCGCCAGGAACAACGCTGCTCCCGTGAACCACACGATGGCTGCAGTCCGCGGGCCGATCTTGTTCGCGACGCCCCCGGCGATCAACAGCCCGACGACGGCTCCGGCATTGAGGATCAGAAGGAACGTCAACGAGGCTCCGAGGTTGTAACCGGCCTCGCGCATGATCGTCGGAAGCCACGTGTTCAATCCGTAGACGAGCAGCAAGCCCATGAAACTGGTGATCCAGATGGCGATGCTGTTGCGCAGGAACTTCGAAGAGAACAGTGCGCGAACGGGATTGGCGGCTTCGGCGCGCCCAACTTCGGACGTAGGCGCAGCCTCGAGCTCGACACCGTAGCGGGCAGCGATTTCCTCGGCCTCGGCACGCTTTCCGTGAGCGAGAAGGTACGACGGGGATTCCGGCAGATACCGCAACATGAGTGGAATCAGGACGACGGCAGGAAGTGCGCCGACAACGAACATCGCTCGCCAACCGAAAGGTTCGATCACGACGAGCGCCAGCGCGGCGGTGGCAACGGCGCCGACGTGATAGCCGGTCATCAGCATGGTCGACGCAGATCCACCGCCTTGTTTCTTCGAGAATTCGTTGACCAGAGCCAATGCCGTCGGAAGGGCGCCACCCAGTCCCACCCCGGCGAGGAAGCGCAGCAGACCGAAGATGAACGGATTGGGCGCAATTGCGCACAACAGAGTCAGAATCGAGAATGCGGCAACGGCGTACAGCAGCGCGCGGCGTCGACCGATGACGTCAGTGAGAGTGCCGATGACGAGGGCGCCGATGGTCATGCCGATGAGCCCGAAGGTCGAGATCATCGTGATCGTGCCGGTACTCAATCCCCACGCGTCGTAGTCGAGAAGTGAAGGAATGACCGCACCGAGTACGACCAGATCGAATCCGTCCAGAAGCACAGCTATCCAACACAACGGTGCTACCCACATTGCGGCACGCGCCCCAGGCGAACCGGTGATTGAACTCGATTGCGTATGCGGTGCGGTCATCGGATCCTCGACATTCACTGCTTGTGGGCGTTCGCTACCGGTTCAGATCCAGTAGTTCAGATCAAAATCTGTTCGCATTGCGAACGCATGTTCATAATGAGCACATCGATTGTGTACGGAGTCACAACGCCATGTCAAACGTCGCGGTAATCTCGAGGAATGGCACTCTCCGAAAATGAGCGTGAACAGTTTCTGGCCGAACCCCACATCGGGGCGCTGTCCGTAGCGGACGGCACCGAACGCGGTCCGTTGACCGTCCCGATCTGGTACCTGTATTCACCCGGTGGCAAACCATGGATCCTCACGGGCAAGGATTCGCGAAAGGCTCGACTCATCGAGTCGGCCGGGCATTTCTCGTTGATGGCCGAAAGGCTCGATCCGACAATCCGTTACGTCAGCGTCAGCGGATCCGTCGACAAGATCGTTCCGGGCACCGACGAGATGCTGGTCGAAGTCTCGCGGCGATACCTGACCCCGGACAAGGTCGACGGATATCTCGAATTCGCGCGATCGCAGTTGGGCGAGCAGGTAGCGATCTACATGAATCCGCAGCACTGGCTGTCTGCGGATCTCGGGGCGATCTGACACTTCACCGAAAAGCGAAGGCTCGGCGCGCCGGAGTGGCGCGCCGAGCCTGACCTGCATGCGAGTGCTCTCGGTATCAGCTCTCGGTGAAGAAGCGCACCCGATTGAGGCGATGACCGCTCGCCTCGAAGCCGAACAGGGCGATGGCCGGTTCCCCGCACACGATTACGCTCGCCGTCACAGTTCGACCGGCAACCAGCATCTTGCTCTTGGTCACGCCGGTGAGCAGAGCGTTGACGTCAGCATTGGACAACTGCGTCCCCGCCGGAAGCTCGACGGGTACCGGCGGCGTTCGACCGACAGCGGCCGCATCGAGGAACCGCGAAGCCGCCTTCTTGCCTTTGTCTCCGACTCCGAAGATGCCGCGCGAGAATCCGAGCGCTCCGCCGATCCCCTGGTTCGAGAGCAGCTGCGGGGTCAACTTCGCGGCAGCCTTCACCCCGGCAACGCCGGCGGTAGCGAGCTGGCTCAGCATCGTTGCCAATTCCCAATGCGCATAGAGGGTTCCGATCCGCAAGGAATCGGGCTCCCCCACCAAGTCGTAGCGCAAATGCATCGGCACGTCGAGGACGACTCCGGTCGACATCTCGGTAGCGAGGCTCAGATCGCGCCACACTGTGCGGCCGCACACGATATCGCGCTCGACGTGGAAGGTGATCGAATTGGGGGCGATGAACGTGTCGTAAAAACTCTCGATCGCCGCCTGCCCGTTATGCGGACGTGAACCTACAGGGTCGTTGATCTGGCCCTCTTCGGCAAACAGCGCAACCCAGGTCGAGCGATCATGCGCGCCGACGGCTTTCGGGGATCCCTCCACGACGGCCATCAACTGCTCACGTACCACCGGCGCGGTCATGCGCGCATCTCGTATGCACCGTCGTACGCCTTGACCTGCTGCCACACCCGGTCGAAGCGTTCACTGTCCACAACAGGCTTCCGCACTGCGGCCAAGGCCCACTTCTGCTGCTCCGGCGTCGACGACGGCTTTCCGTGCAGTGCGATCGCGTATCCCGAGAAGTCGCGAATCTGGAAGTCGAAGATCTGATCGACAACGTCGGCGTCGAGTCCGCTGATCTCGGCCTGCTCGAGAATCAGATGACCGTAGACGACGAGGGAGAACAGGTGCCCGACATTGAGCATGAAATCGAGATCCTTCTGCTGCTGCGCGTCCGGCGCTGCGGCAGTGAGCAATTCGGTGAGTGCGATCGCCTGCTCGTAGAAACGAGCGACGTTCGGGATCGAAGAGTGCTTCTCGTAGACGGGCTTCCACTCGTGGAACTGGATCTTCGCAGCGCCGCGGGTCGGTCCCTGATTCCAGAAGAACTCGTCGTCGGCTGCGTCGTCGCGCGTGACGATCTCCGGGAACTCCGCGGGGTTGAACAGGTAGTTCGGCAAGAACTTGAGGATCAGGCCGACGTTGACGTGGACGGTGCCCTCGAGCTTGGGCAGCGTGCCGATCATCTGCGCTGCTTCACGGAAGTACGTGGACTTCTCGTACCCCTTTGCCGCGATCACGTCGTGCAGCAACCCGACGACCTTTTCACCTTCCGAGGTGACCTTGGCCTTGGTCATGGGATTGAACAGCAGGTAGCGACGGTCTTCGAGGCTGGCGCTGCGGAAGTAGTCGACCGCCCGCGCGCTGAACTGTTTCATCGCGATCAGACGTGAGTACGCGTCGACGAAGGCGGCGCGTACATGGGCGAAGTCGGTGACCGGATTACCGTAGAGAATTCGATTCTGCGCGTGAGTGATTGCTTCGAAGAACGCATGTTCGGTGATCCCGATGGAGCCGGTGCACAGGTTGAACTTTCCGACGTTGACCGTGTTGAGCGCGGCCTCGAATGCGGCGACGCCGGTGTGCAGAATGTCTTCCTCGCGCACCGGGTAGTCGTCGAGGCGGAAATTGCTGACGTACATTTGCCCGCGCAGGACATTGTCCACAAGCTGATAGTTCGGATGTGCACTGTCGGCGACGAAGAACACGTAGCCTTCGGGACCCTCGACGTCGGTACGACGCCCGAACACAGACACCATTCCGGCTACGTTGCCGTTTCCGATGTAGTACTTCTCGCCGCTCGCGCGGAAGGCGACGTCGCCGTCGGTGGGAGTGAGAAGCATGTCGGTGGAGTACACGTCGGCGCCGTGATCACGCTCGGACAGGCCGAACGCCATGACACCACCGTCGACGAGTTCCTGCGCTGCACGCTTCTTCGCTGCGTCGTTGTCACTCATCCAGATCGGTCCGAGTCCGAGGATCGTGACCTGCCAGGCGTACCAGTAAGCGAGTCCGTAGAAACCGAAGATCTCACTCAAGGCCGCGTTGCGGGCACCGTCCCAACGACGGTTCTCGTCACCGTCGGCGAATGCCGCCGGAGTCTGGAACGTCGCGAACAACTTCTCCTTGCCGACGAACTCGAGAAAGTCGGAGACCCACACTGCGTCGAGGTCGTCCTGAAGCAGTTGCTTCTTGCCGCGGCTCTCGAACCATTCGACGGTGGCTCGCAGCAAACGGCGGGTCTCCGGATCGAACTGAGCGGGGTCGTAAGTATGGGGGTTGAAGAGCAATCCATCGGTGCCAGACACGTCATTACCTTTCGTCGATGACGCTAAACTACCAGCGGGTAACTTTCCGCGGTGCGATTCATGGAAGACCTGCGATTCTTCGCGAATGCCACAGGTCCATCGGATTCCACGTGCCCGCCCGAGCACGCGTGATCGGATAGCACGCCAATCCCAGCAACAACGCAGACATGTGGCCGATGGCGGTGAAATTGGTGGCGAAAATCAGAGGTACACCGTAGAAGAGCAACAGCCCCGCGAGATAGACGTATCGCCACGGATCGACGATGCGGTACACCAGAATCCCCATGATGCCGGCCAGACCGTAGCTCACTCCCACGTCGAGAGTGTTGACCGCCGACTCCGCCACGTATCCGTGCCGAATACCTTCGTACAGAACACCTTCGCTGATGTACGTGGCTCCGACGTGGGCGATGACGACAACACACAGCCACCGCCACGTCCCGAGCCAACGCTCAGCCGTTGCATGAAAGATGGTGAAGAGAACCAGGTATCCCAACCAACCGCCACCTTCGAGCCAGAAGGCACTCGAGAACAGGACTCGTAGCGGGTCTTCGGCCAGGTGATGCAGATTGGTCGAGCGCTTGCCGAGAAAACGCTCCTCGACATTGTCAGGCAGATGCCGGAGGAACAGCGTGGTGAACAGCAGGGCAAGCAACCAGACATAGGTACCGGGAGCACTGCGCACCCATCGCCATGCCGCCTTTGCTGCCCCCAGCATCCTCACCGCTTCGAGTCTGCGCTCACTCGTTCACTACTGCAACGGCAAACCCGTCCCACCCCTTCGAACCCACGGTTTGAATGGCGGTGCCGTCGAGTTTCGGCTCGGCCGCGATCATCTCCAACACCGCTCGACTCGCTTTGACGCGCTCATCGTCGATATCCGGGTTGGACACATGTCCCCCACGCACCACGTTGTCCACGATGATGACGGTTCCGGGATGCGAAAGGGCCAACGCCCACCGCACGTACTCGGTGTTGTTCTCCTTGTCGGCGTCGATGAAGACCAAGTCGAAAGGTCCCAACTCTTCCTTCGCGATCGACGGGAGGCTGTCGAGCGCGGCCCCGACGCGGACGTCGACACGGTCAGCCAAGCCGGCGCGCTCGATATTCGCCCGAGCGACATCCGCATGAGTGGGATCGAATTCCAGCGTGATGACCTGGCCCGAGGGGCCGACCGCGCGAGCGAGCCAGATCGTGCTGTATCCGCCGAGCGTTCCGATCTCGAGGACATTGCGCGCCAAGCACATTCGCGCCAGAAGGTTGAGGAGCTTGCCCTGGTTCGGCGCCACGTCGATGGGCGGGAGACCGGCCTCGGAGTTGGCGGCGAGTGCCGCGTCGAGAACCGGATCTTCACCTACCAACGTGGAAACGAGATAGCCGTCGACTTCTGCCCAATCCGGTTCGCGTTCCATAGCCACGATTGTGGCAGAAAAGAAGGGCCGCCGCAGACACCTCGGAAGGTGGCTGCGGCGGCCCTGACGACTATTCGAATCAGCCGCGAACTGCGCTGATGATCTCCTCGATCGCCGAGTCGGCGTCGATCTCACGGCTCTCGCCGGTGAAGCGGTCGCGAATCTCGACCTTGCCGTCGGCCCAACCACGGCCGACGACAACGATCAGCGGAACACCGATCAGCTCGGAGTCCTTGAACTTCACGCCAGGCGACGCCTTACGGTCGTCGAGAATCACTTCGAGTCCGGCACGGTCGAGTTGCGCGGCGAGGCCTTCGGCGCCTTCGCGCGCGGTCTCGTCCTTGTTCGCGATGACGAGGTAGACGTCGGCCGGTGAAACCTCGGCAGGCCAGCGCAGACCCTTCTCGTCATGGTGCTGCTCGGCAATGACGGCCACCAGGCGCGAGACGCCGACGCCGTACGAACCCATGGTCGGGCGGACGGGCTTGCCGTTCTCGGCGAGGACGTCGACGGTGAAGACGTCGGTGTACTTGCGGCCGAGCTGGAAGACGTGCCCGATCTCGATACCGCGAGCCGAGACCAGCGTGCCGGCTCCGTCGGGAGAGGCGTCGCCGTCACGAACCTCGGCGGCTTCGATGGTTCCGTCAGGGGTGAAGTCGCGACCGGCAACGAGGCCGACCACGTGCTTGCCGTCTTCGTCGGCGCCGGTGATCCAGCTGGTGCCGTCGACGACGCGCGGGTCGACAAGGTAGCGAACACCGTTGGCCTGCAGAGCCTTCGGGCCGATGTAACCCTTGGCCAGGAACGGGTTGTTCTTGAAGTCGGTCTCGGTGATCATCACGAACTCGGCCGGCTCCAGTGAAGCTTCGAGGCGCTTTTCGTCGACCTCACGGTCGCCGGGGATGCCGATACCGAGCAGTTCCCACTCGCCGCCGGGCAGGCGGGTCTTGACCATGATGTTCTTGAGAGTGTCGGCGGCGGTGATGGTGCGGCCGAGGTCGGCACCGTTCGCCCAGTCCACGAGGGTGTCGATGGTGGGTGTGTTCGCGGTGTCGTACACCTTCGCTTCGGGTAGCCCGTCGAACGGAATCGAGTCGGGAACAACAGTCTTGACGGCCTCGACGTTGGCGGCGTAGCCGGATTCGAGGCAGCGCACGTACGTGTCTTCGCCGATCTCGCTCTCGGCAAGGAACTCCTCGGACGCGCTGCCGCCCATCGCACCGGAGGTCGCCGAGACGATGACGTATTTGACGCCCAGACGCGTGAAGATCTTCTCGTAGGCACCGCGGTGCGCCTGGTACGACTCCGTCAGGCCTTCGTCGCTGAGGTCGAAGGAGTACGAATCCTTCATGAGGAATTCGCGACCACGCAGAATGCCCGCACGCGGACGCTCTTCGTCGCGGTACTTGGTCTGCACCTGGTACAGGGTGACCGGGAAGTCCTTGTACGAGTTGTACTCACCCTTGACAGTCAGAGCAAAGAGCTCCTCGTGGGTCGGGCCGAGCATGTAGTCGTTGCCCTTGCGGTCCTTGAGGCGGAACAGGTTGGGGCCGTACTCGGTCCAGCGGTTCGACGCCTCGTAGGGATCGCGCGGGAGCAGAGCAGGCAGCAGAATTTCCTGCCCACCAATGGCATTCATTTCTTCGCGGACAACACGCTCAACCTCGCGCAGCACCCGCAATCCCAGCGGCAACCACGAGTAGACGCCTGGAGCGATACGACGCACGTAGCCGGCACGAACCAGCAATTTGTGGCTGGCAACTTCGGCGTCCGAGGGATCGTCACGCAGGGTACGCAGGAACAGGTGGGACAGACGGGTAATCACGAGGTGTAAGGATAGTCGCCGCCGTCGGCCGAGCGGGCCTCGGTACGGTTACAGCGTGCTTGTACTGCTGCCTCCCTCAGAAACCAAGTCCGACGGCGGCAAGGATGCGCCCCTCGATCTGGCCGAACTGTCGATGCCACAGTTGACCGAAACGCGCGAATTGCTGGTTCAGACGCTGGTCGATCTGGCCGCTGACGTCGAGGCGTCGTGCGAAGCGCTCGGGCTCGGTCCGACGCAAGCAGACGAAGTGGAACGCAACGCCAAGCTGTGGGTGTCCGCGACGCGGCCCGCGCTGCAGCGCTACACCGGGGTGCTCTTCGACGCCCTCGACGCCAAGTCGTTCACCCGCGCCCAGAGGGCCAAGGCTCTCGATCGGATCGCGATCGGCTCCGCTCTGTTCGGTGCAGTCCGTGCGGGAGATCTGATCCCCGCCTACCGCCTTTCCGGCGGGTCCAAGCTGCCCGGGATGGGCACGCTCCGCTCACTGTGGAAGCCGGAACTGCCGAAGGCCTTGGCGGCCGAAGCCGACGGCCTTGTCATCGATCTACGGTCCGGCACCTACCAAGACCTCGGACCGGTTCCGGACGCACTGATCGCAACGGTCCTCACCGAGAAGCCGGACGGCACCCGCACTGTCGTCAGTCACTTCAACAAGCACCACAAAGGTCTGCTCGCCCGTGCGCTGGTGGTCTCGCGTGCCGAACCGACCGACATCAAGGGTGTTGCGCGGGTGGCGTCGAAGGCGGGCTTGCGCGTCGAAATCGCGTCGGAGCGCGAATTGATCATCCTGACGGATTGATGGCTTCGTCTGTCAAGTGCCACAGAAGGTTTGGAATGTTTCGCTGAAAGACTGCGGAGCCGCCTCGGTGTAGTCAGCCCACTCGTCGCGTCGGCCGAACGGGTGCGTGACCACTTCCAACAGCTTCTCGAAGGGAGCGAGGTCACCGTCGGTCGCGGCGCGCAAGGCCGCATCGAGCCGATGATTACGCGGAATGTACAGCGGGTTGACGCGATCCATCGCGCTCGCGGTCTCCGCGGCCCCGTGTCCGTTTTCGGTCAGGGCTCCCTGCCACCGCTGCAACCAGGGCGCGATGTGCTCCCGTGGCACGAGGTTGTCGAGAGGCACCGAATTTCCGCGCAATTCGTCGGCGAGAGCGCGGAAACTGCCCGTCCAATCAGCACCGTGTTCCGCCAACAACGTCAGCAGATCGTCGACGAGCGCCCGATCGACAAACGGCTGGGCCAGACCGAGCTTTGCCGCGAGACCGGCCGCGTAGTGACCCTCGTAGCGCTCGTCGAAGGTCTCGAGAACTGCTGACGCCGCGGAAATTGCTTCGTCGCGTGTGGAATCGATCAGTGGCAACAGTGTTTCTGCCAAGCGCGCCAGGTTCCACTTCAGTACAGCGGGCTGATTGCCGAATGCATAGCGGCCCCCGTGGTCGATCGAGCTGAACACTGCCGCCGGATCGAACGCGTCGAGGAAGGCACACGGACCGTAATCGATGGTCTCCCCCGAAATTGTCGTGTTGTCGGTGTTCATGACCCCGTGCACGAAACCGATGAGCATCCACCTCGCCACCAGTGATGCCTGCGCCTCGACCACCGCCTCGAGGAACTTCAGGTAGCGATTGTGTGTACCCGTTGCCGGAAGTTCGGTCAGCTCCGGGTAGTGCCGGGCAATCGCGTAATCGGTGAGCGGCTGCAATACCTCGCCCTGCCGGGCCGCGAACTCGAAGGTCCCAACGCGTAGGTGACTCGACGCGATCCGTGCAAGCACGGCACCGGGTTCTGCGCCGTTGCGGCGAACGTCTCGGCCCGTCGCCACCACCGACAGCGCGCGCGTAGTGGGGACACCGAGGGCATTCATCGCCTCACTGACGAGATATTCGCGCAGCATCGGCCCTACGACCGCATACCCGTCGCCGCCCCGAGAGAACGGCGTGCGCCCGGAGCCCTTCAGATGCAAGTCCACTCGCTGCCCGTCAATGCTGACGAGTTCGCCGAGTAACAAAGCCCGACCGTCCCCGAGAATTGGTGCGTACCCACCGAACTGATGACCCGCATATGCCATCGCCACCGGTGTGGCCCCGACCGGCACCGTCGAACCGGACAGGACGCCGATCCCGTCCACACTTCGCAGCGCTGCTACGTCCAATCTCAACGACGCAGCCAGCTGCTCGTTCAGCACGAGCAACTGCGGGTCGGGCGCGGCAGCACCTTGCCACGGCACCGTCAGAGCGCCGAGTTCGTCGGCGAAGGTGCTCTCGAGGCCGGCCACGATGGTGACCGTGCCTGCTGTGGATTCCTGGAATGCGGCCATCACACGAGAATAGTCACCGTGCGACAACCTATCGATCAGCCCTGATCGATGTACGACTCGAGCTGATCGCGTTCGCTCTTGAGCTCGTCGATGCGGCTCTTCACCACGTCACCGATACTGACGATGCCGAGGAGGTTGCCGTCCTCGATCACCGGCAGATGTCGGATTCGACGCTCGGTCATGATCGCGGCAATGCTGTCCACCGCGTCTGCCGGAACGCACGTGTACATCAGAGCGGTCATGACCTCGGAAACCTGGATCCCGAGAAGGTCCGGGCCACGCTCGTGCAGGCGTCGAACGACATCGCGTTCGGAGATGATGCCGACCACCGCGTCGTCGTCGACCACCACCATGGCTCCGATGTTGTGGCGGGCAAGATCGCACAGCAACCCGTTGACCGTCGTGTGGGCGTCGATCGTGACGATGCTGTTGCCCTTGTTTCGCAATATGTCCGCGATCCGCATCACGGCACCCCGATTCGTCGAGACTCTCGGCACGTCCTGCAACGATCGTATCGGCTAGCGAAGCGGAAAAACAGGACTGATCAGGCGATTCCCTGAGCTGCCTTCTCCGCAGCCTGAGCCTGGGCTACCTGAGAAGGTGTGAACCTGATGCACAGCGCCGCGATACCGGCGAACACCGCGCAGACCGCGCAGCCCACAAGCGCGAAGGTGTATCCCTCTCCGAGTGCGATCAATTCCGCCGGATTCATGTCCGCGGCCTTGCCCGAAGTGCCGCCGAGCGAGAGCGTCTTCGACGTCGCCATCGCACCGATCACCGACAGCGCCAGTGGTCCACCGAGCGTCTGGGCAACCTGAGCGATGGCCGTCAGCGGGCCGATCTCGGTCTCCGGGACACCGGCGATCGCGCACAGTGGCAACGGCACCATCGCGAGGCCGATACCGAATCCTATCCCGATCACGGGCACGAACAAGTTGGCCAGGTAGGTGGAATCGGAATCGAGAGTAGATCCGTAGAGGAGTCCGACGATCATGATCACGACGCCGGTGAGGACCAGCCAACGGGGTTGAACCTTTACGGCGAGCTTGGAAGCAACCGACGCGGCGGCGCCCAATCCGAACGCGAACGGAATGAACGCGATACCGGCACGCAACGGCGAATACTGCATGATGTCCTGCACGAACAGTGCGACGAAGGCCGTCATGCTGAACATCGCGCCACCGACGAAGAAGATGGCGAGGAACGTCGCGACACGGTTGCGATCGGCGAACAACGAGAAGGGCAAGAGCGGGTTGTCCGCAGTTCGCTCGACGAAGAGGAAGGCGGCGAGGGCGACCAATCCGGCCGCCAATGCACCGATGACGGCGATACTCCCCCATCCCATTTCCGGGCCTTCGGTGAGAGCAAAAACAACACCGGTACAACCGAGGGTCGCGAGGATCGCGCCGGGGACATCCAAAGCCAGACGCGTCTGATTCGTCTCGCGAAGGGCGCGGAACGCCATGCCGACGAGCGCGATGCCGATCGGGACGTTGATGAGGAAGATCAGACGCCACGACACCTCGGTCAATGCGCCGCCGATGATCAGACCGGCGATCGATCCGACGCCCGTCATGGCGGCAAAAATCGCGATGGCCTGATTACGAGCCGGACCCGCGGCGAAAGTCGTGGCAACAAGTGCGAAGGCGGTGGGCGACGCTACGGCTGCGCCGACACCTTGAAGCGCCCGCGCCGCGATCAACATGCCCTCGTTCAGGGCGAGACCACAGAGCAACGACGCCACCGTGAACAGCGAGACTCCCGCGATGAACATCTTCTTGCGCCCGTACGCGTCACCGAGGCGACCGCCGAGGAGCATGAGCCCACCGAACGCAAGCGCGTACGAGGTCAACACCCAATTACGACCACTGTCGCTCAGCCCGAGGTCTGCCTGCAATGGCGCCAGCGCGAGGTTCGCGACGGTGCCGTCGAGCACCACCATCATCTGCAAACCACTCAGGACGATGATGGCGAGCCCGATGACTCGAGTCGCTACCGGGGCATTCGCCGAAGCGGTTTCAGATGTTGGGGAATCAGACACAAGACTTCACGTTACCCAGCGTCGACGGAAAAGCCCGCGACCGGCCCGATCACGATGATCGCCGGAGGCTTGATCTCCTCGTCTTTGACGCGCTGAGCAACGGTCGCCAGATCGGCCCGAAGTTCACGCTGGGTGCGCAGAGTGCCCTCTTGGATCACGGTGACCGGCGTTGTTGACGGGCGTCCACCGTCGACGAGCGCCCTCGCGAACTGATCGATGCGCTCGACCGCCATGAGCAGCACGATCGTGCCGCGCAACTTGGCCAGTGCCGACCAGTCGACCAGCGAATCCGGATGATCCGGAGCCACGTGACCACTGACGACGACGAACTCGTGGGTGACGCCGCGGTGGGTCACCGGGATGCCTGCGGCCGACGGGACCGAGATCGCGCTCGTGATTCCGGGCACTACGGTCACCGGAACGCCGGCAGCGGCACACGCTTCGAGTTCTTCGTATCCCCGCCCGAAGACGTACGGGTCCCCGCCCTTGAGGCGGACCACGAACTTGCCTGCCTTCGCGTTGTCGATCAGCGCGGCGTTGATGGCCTCCTGAGCCATGGCACGGCCGTACGGGATCTTCGCGGCGTCGATCACCTCGACGTCCGGACCCAGTTCGGCGAGCAACTCCGGCGGAGCCAATCGGTCGGCCACGACGACGTCAGCGCGTGCGAGCAAACGGCGTCCACGCACGGTGATCAGGTCGGGGTCACCGGGGCCACCACCGACGAGAGCTACGCCCGCAGCGGCCGGCTCGGCCGTATCGGCGAGCACGCCCGACTGAAGACCTTCGACGACCGCGGTGCGGACTGCTGCCGAACGACGGTGATCGCCGCCGGCAAGAATTCCGATACTCATACCGTCGTACTCGGCGCTGGCGGGAGTTACCGCGGTGCCGTGCTTCGCGTTGTCGGCGCGCACGCAGAAGATGTGGCGACGCTCCGCTTCGGCGACGATCGCTGCATTGGTTTCCGGCTCGTCGGTCGAGGCGATGGCATACCACGCACCTTCGAGGTCGCCGTCGGCGTACGGGCGCTCTTCGACCGTGATCTGCCCGGCCGTGGCCATACCTTCGACGGCTGGAGTGAACGCGCGACTGATGACGTGAACACGGGCACCAGAGGCGACCAGCAGTCCGAGTCGGCGCTGAGCCACAGTGCCGCCACCGAACACGACCACACGTCGATCGGTCAGGTTGAGGCCGACCAAGTAGTTGGTCTCGTCTGCGGTGGACTCGCTCACTCGCACTCCGTTTCGTCGTCAGAATTGTTCAAGCTGGAGGGAACTTTACGGGCCGCCGCCACGGTCACTCCATCCCTGGCAGTCTTGGCCACTAGGAGCGGGCCGCCCCCGGAGGCGAGGATCGCCGCCGCTTCCGCGACGCTTGCCGTCCCGATCGCGTGCTCGACGCGAGTCGACGGTGACGGAACCTGAACTCGCCCAAGTACGTCCGGGTCGAAACTCACAATCGGGACGTTCAGTTCATCGGCGGCAGCGAGCAGAGCTGCAGACGCCGCCTTGCCGGTCGCAGTGGCGAGGACCACGATCCTCGCTCGCTCCTGCAGCACCGCGTTCACCGCAGCGACGATGTCCTTCGCGGTGGCGCTCGACGTGAATCCAACGCCTATACAGAGGTCATCCCCGTGCGGCATCGACGAACTTCGCGATCGATTCGGGCTGCCCCACCGGATGAGTGTGCAGATACGACGCGTGGACGCCGCCGCGAACAAATCCTTCGCGGACACTACCGCCGTCCCAGGGCCGCCACCCCCACGCACTTCCGCAACCGTCCGCGTCTGCCGAGACGAGAGACGTTCGGTGGAACTCGTGACCGGTGACGCGGGAGCCTGCGTCGAAGAGGGTGGAATCGCTGATCGCCACTGCTTCGCGGTACCCGAGGGTCAGGCGTTTCCCGAATGTGGCATCCACCCCGACAACACCGGCCATGCTGTGACCGTCCAAGCTGCGAGCGAGATAGAGCAGACCGGCACACTCGGCGTGGATCGGTGCGCCGCCGTCCGCCAGGTCACGAACCTGCTGCAGCAGAACGGTATTGGCCGCGAGGTCCACCGCATGCTCTTCCGGGAACCCGCCAGGAAGGACAAGAGCAGCAGTTCCCGCGGGAAGCTCGTCACGCAACGGGTCGAACACCTGCACGTCCGCGCCGGCAGCAGTCAGGAGTTCACGGTGCTCGGCATAGCCGAAGGTGAAGGCAGGGCCGCCCGCCATGGCAACCACGGGACGAGACTCGGCATGTGCGCCGACCTCGGCAACCGGATCCCATGCAGCTGCACCCACGTTCGAGGCGGCCAGTGCACGAACAGCATCCAGTTCGACGTGCGAGGCAATCAAGTCGGACATCGCGTCCACTGCGGCCACAGCGGCGGCGCCGTGCTCGGCCGCCGGAATCAGACCGAGGTGCCGGGAGGGAACTTCTAGTTCCGTCAACCGTGGCACAACTCCGAGCACTGCGACGCCGACCTTGTCGCACGCATGACGCAACACCTGCTCGTGACGAGCGCTCCCGACGCGATTGAGAATGACGCCGCCGATGCGCACACCTGCGTCGTAGGTCGCGAAGCCGTGGAGTACGGCGGCCAGACTCTGACTGTGCCCACGGGCGTCGATCACGAGGATTACCGGCGAACCGAGGATCGACGCGACCTGCGCCGTCGATCCCTCCGCCGACGGCTGCGAGTTGGCCTCGTCGATCTTTCCGTCGAACAGACCCATGACGCCTTCGACCACGGCGATGTCACAGCCGGCGGTTCCATGCCGGTAGAGCGGTCCGATGCGATCCGGGCCGACCAGAACAGTGTCGAGATTGCGTCCGGGCCGCCCGGCCGCGAGTCCGTGATAACCCGGGTCGATGTAGTCCGGCCCCACCTTGAAGGGTGCAACGCTGCTACCGGACCGTCGCAGCGCACCGATCAATCCCGTTGCCACCGTGGTCTTTCCGCTACCCGAGGCAGGAGCGGCGATCACCACGGCCGGAGTGGAAGGACTTACCATTCGATGCCCCGTTGACCCTTTCGGCCGGCATCCATCGGGTGCTTGATCTTCGTCATCTCGGTCACGAGGTCGGCGGCGTCGATCAGCGCCTGCGGGGCGTCACGCCCCGTGATGACGACATGCTGGTTGCCTGGGCGATCGCGCAGTGTCTGCACCACCTCGTCCACGTCCACCCAACCCCACTTGAGCGGGTACGTGAACTCGTCGAGGACGTAGAATCGATGCTCCTCGCCTGCAAGCCTTCTCGCGATCTCCTGCCAACCCTCCGCAGCGGCAGCAGCATGATCTTCCTCGCTACCGGCCTTGCGTGTCCATGACCAACCTTCGCCCATCTTGTGCCACTGCACCGGCCCACCGACGCCGGTTTCGTCATGCAGGTTTCCGAGCGCACGGAACGCGGCTTCCTCGCCGACCTTCCACTTGGCACTCTTCACGAACTGGAACACGCCGATGTCGAACCCCTGATTCCAGGCACGCAGCGCCATGCCGAAAGCGGCGGTGGACTTACCCTTTCCCGGGCCGGTGTGCACGGCAAGTACCGGCGCGTTACGACGCTGACGCGTGGTCAGACCGTCGTCGGGAACTGTCTCGGGAACACCCTTGGGCATCGTGAACTCCTGAGCTGGGATCTAGGCTGCGGCGCGGACGACACCCGCGACCTGCTGCGCTGACAATTCGGCAAGGCGGACGTAACCGCCACGTAGTTCTCGGGCCAACTCGGCTGCCAGCCCCAGACGCACGAGGCCGGTCTCGCAGTCGACGACGATGGAAGCGACGGACGCGTCGGCAAGAAGATGCGCGGCGACGCGGGCGCGGTGCAGCGCGTCCTTACCTCCGGTAGCCCGGCCGTCGGTGAGCGTGACGACGAGGGCGCGGCGCTGCGGGTCACGAAGCCGTTCACGCAGAACCACTTCGCGAGCACGCAGGAATCCCTCTGCGAGTGGGGATTTGCCGCCGGTACGCATCGACTGCAGGCGACGGACGGCGATGTCCACCGAAGAGGTCGGCGGCAGTACGAGCTCCGCTTCACGACCACGCACAGTGATGACGGCGACCTTGTCGCGGCGCTGATAGGCGTCGCGGAGCAACGAGACAACCGCACCGGTGACCGCGGAGAGGCGGTCGCGTGCTGCCATCGACCCCGACGCGTCGACAACGAAGACGATCAGATTGCCTTCTCGCCCTTCACGAATCGCGCCGCGGAGATCAGCAGGTGCCAGCCGCAGCCGTCCAGCAGTGCGGCCGCGCGCAACTTGAGACTCGGCTGCGGCGAAGACCGTGCTCGTCAGATGCAATCCGTGGCCACGTTCCCGCGTGGACCGCACGACTCGTCCACGGGACGACATGGACCGCGAGCGGCGTCCCGGTGCACCTTCGCCGACACCAGGAACCTCGAGGAGCTTGGCCTTGAATTCGCCGGCCGGTGGCGCCGAGGGGCGATCGGTAGCGCGTACTCCCCCACCAGGTCCGTCAGGGTCTTCCGGGCCGTCGTCGTCCGGACCCTCGTCTTCAGGACCGCCGTCTTCGGGGCCACCATCTTCCGGGCCACGGTCTTCGTCAGGGCCACGGTCTTCGGGATTCTCGGGAGGTTCGGGCTCTCCGTCGCGCGCGTCGTCCTCTACCTGCGACTGGGCGTCCTGATCGGCCTGCTCGAGTGCATCGTCCAACTGCTGCTGATCCAGGCCGGGCTCGTCGAACGGATCGCGGCGGCGGCGATGCGGCAGCGTCAGTTCCGCAGCCACTCGCACGTCCTCCGCAGTGACCTCACTGTCGCCTCGCCAGGCAGCGTGGGCGGTCGCGGTGCGCGCCAGCACCAAGTCCGCGCGCATACCGTCGACGTCGAACGACGCACACAGTGAGGCGATACGACGCAGCTCGCGGTTGCTCAGCTCGACCGAGTCCAGTTTCCCACGCGCCGTGAGGATTTCGGACGCGAGCTCTTCATCGGCGGATTCGTACCGAGCGACAAACGCCTCGGGGTCGCGCTCGTAGTCGAGCCGGCGACGCACCACTTCCATGCGTACGTCGACGTCGCGGGAAGCTGCGACATCGACCGCCAGTCCGAAACGGTCCAACAACTGTGGACGCAGTTCTCCCTCTTCGGGATTCATCGTGCCGACGAGTACGAATTTGGCCGGGTGCGAATGGGAGATTCCGTCACGCTCGATGTGAACGCGACCCATCGCCGCGGCGTCGAGAAGCACGTCGACCAGGTGGTCGTGAAGCAGATTCACCTCGTCGACGTACAGAACTCCCTGGTGAGCCGCGGCGAGCAGTCCAGGTTGGAAAGCGCGCTCACCGTCGCGGAGAACCTTCTCGAGGTCGATGGACCCGATCACTCGGTCCTCGGTGGCGCCGACGGGCAGTTCCACCAAGCGGGCCGGTCGTGTCGTTCCGGCGTCGTCGACCGCGGGCAGCAGCGCAGTCAGCGCGCGCACGACCGTCGACTTGGCAGTTCCCTTCTCACCGCGGACCAGGACTCCACCGATCCCCGGATGCACAGCACACAGAATCAGCGCCAACCGCAATTGATCCTGGCCGACCACAGCACTGAACGGAAAGCCCGCCACTGGTCGATCTTCTTCACTTCGCACGTCGATATCCCTCCACCTCTCGGTTTCCTCGCCGAGAATTTGGCTGCACTCGAATGTCGCGGCAACCTGGCTGAGATCTCCCGGTCAGTCGGTAGAGGAGAGATCTTTCACAGTGGCGGGACCGCGCCTGGATCGAACAGGACTTCCCCGCGAACATTCGGTATCGAAAAAACCCTAGTCGGCTCGCTTTTCCACGAGCCGACCAGGGTCAAATCTCCGACAAACTAGCTGACAGCCACGAAAGGCTCTCCCCCGCCACGGCGCATCGGGGTGTGCGGGATGCCGTCTTCGATGAACTCTTCGCCGTCAGCCTTGAATCCGTGCTTGGCGTACATCTCGACCAGGTAGGTCTGGGCGTTGATCCGACACGGCGCTTCGCCGACCTCGGCAAGTGCGGCCTGCAGGAGGCGGGTCGTGTGGCCCTGACCGCGAGCCTGACGCGACGTGCAGAGGCGTCCGATTCGGAAGCTCTTGTTTCCGTCGTCGTGCTCTTCGAGCAGACGGAGTGTGCACACCACCTGGCCGTCCTGCTCGAGCCAGAAGTGGCGTGTTTCCGTCAGCAGGTCCCGCCCGTCCAACTCGGGATACGGGCAGGCCTGCTCGACGACAAAGACCTCCACTCGAAGCTTCAACAACTCGTAGAACGTCTTGTTGTCGAGGTCGAGTGCCCATGAACGCTTCAAAGCTGCTGTTGCCGTCATGGGTTGGACTATCACACAGTCGCGACGGTATCCGCGACCGGAGCCGATTCGGAAGCACCAGCGGAATCGAGCTCGAGAACCTTCGAGGACCAATCCCAGACCTGGTTGAACAGGCCTTCGTTGTCGGTGAGTTTGACGCCGATGGACGGAACCATCTCACGAAGCTTGCCCTTCCAACCCTGGAACTCGGTCGGGAAGCAGCGCTCGAGGACGTCCAGCATCGCCGGGACGGCCGTGGACGCACCGGGCGAAGCGCCGAGCAGGCCGGCGATGGAGCCGTCCTCAGCGGCGACCACAGCGGTACCGAATTCGAGGACGCCGCCCTTGCCCTTGGCACGGCGGATCACCTGGACGCGCTGGCCCGCGGTGATGAGCTCCCAGTCCTGAGCCTGCGCCTTGGGCGCGAATTCACGCAGATCCCAGATGCGACCGGCTTCGTTCTTGGCGAGTTCGCTGACCAGGTACTTGACCAGGCCGAGCTCGCTGACGCCGACGCCGAGCATCGAGAGGATGTTGTTCGGCTTGACCGAGCCGGGCAGGTCCGTGACGCGACCCTGCTTGAGGAACTTCGGCGACCATCCGGCGTAGGGGCCGAACAGCAGACCCGGCTTGTTGCCGATGACACGGGTGTCGAGGTGCGGCACCGACATGGGCGGGGCGCCGACGGCAGCCTTGCCGTAGACCTTGGCGCTGTGCTGGTCGATGAGTTCGGGGTTGGTGCATCGCAGGAAAGCACCGCTGACCGGGAAGCCACCGAAGCCCTTGGCTTCCTTGATGCCGGACTTCTGCAGCAGGTGCAGGGCGCCGCCACCGGCACCGACGAACACGAAGCGCGAGCGAACGGTGCGCTTTTCACCGGTGCGACGGTTGGTGACCTTGACGGTCCAGGACTTGTCCGAGTTCTGGGTCAGGTTGGTGACCTCGTGGCCGAAGTACATCTTGCCGCCGGTCTTACCGATGTAGCCGATGAGCTGCTTGGTGAGCGCTCCGAAATCGACGTCGGTGCCGTCCTGGCTCCAGTTCAGGGCGATGGGATCGGAGAAGTCGCGTCCCTTGGCCATGAGCGGCAAACGCTCGCTGAACTCGGCCGGATCGTCGATGTACTCCATGCCGCGGAAGAGCGTGTGGCCGGCAAGTGCGTCGTAGCGAGCACGCAGGTACTTGGCGTTGGCCTCACCGTGAACGAAGCTCACGTGTGGGATGGGGTTGATGAATTCCTTGGGCTGGGTCAGGACGCCCTGCTCGACCGCGTGTGCCCAGAACTGGCGGGACACCTGGAACTGCTCGTTGACGTTGACGGCCTTCTTGATGTCGACCGTGCCGTCGGAGTTCTCCGGGGTGTAATTGAGCTCACACAGGGCGGAGTGACCGGTTCCCGCGTTGTTCCAGGGGTCGCTGCTCTCGGCTGCGACGGCATCGAGCCGCTCGAAGGTCGAGATCGACCAATCGGGCTGCAGCTGGCGCAGCAATGCACCCAGCGTGGCGCTCATGATGCCTGCGCCCACGAGCACTACATCCGTCTTCGTCTCTACCGCGTTCTGATTCGACACTGGAGAATCGACTTCCTTGTCATTAGCCGTGCGCGCATCCGCCTGCTGTGTTACGCCGAATAGGTTACCCGTGCGTACTCGCGCGGTTCACCACCCCCAATTGTGCTCTACAACGCGCACCCGAAACGACGATTAGATTGTGATTTGTGACTACTTGGGTTCCAGACGTCCTCGGTGACGGATATCAGCAGCTGACGATCCCGCTCGGAACGGATCCGGACGGCGAAGGCGAGGTGGACGCAACACTGGTCCGCTACCAACCGCGGAAGGAGGCGGTGAAGACACGTCGTGCCGTCTTGTACGTGCACGGATTCACCGACTACTTCTTCCAGAAGCACCTGGCCGAGCATTTTGCCGAGCAGGGCTACGCATTCTTCGCACTCGACTTGCGCAAGTGCGGGCGATCCCTCAAGCCGGGACACACGGCGCACTACGTCTCCGACCTTGCGCTCTACGACGCCGAACTGAACGAGGCGCTGCGCATCGTCCGCAGCGAGACCGACGGGAGCGAGGTGCTGCTCATGGCGCACTCGACCGGAGGTCTGATCGTTCCGCTGTGGCTGAACCGTTTGCAGCGCAAGCCCGGTGGCAGCGACGGCGCCGGAATCTGCGGGCTGGTGCTCAACAGCCCCTGGTTCGATCTTCAGGGCCCCTCGGTGGTTCGTAACGTGGGAACCTCCGCGATCGACGCCCTCGGTCGGGTATCGGCGAAGACGGTGATCCCGGGAACCGGACTACCGACTTACGGTTCCAGCCTTCATGTTTCGGCAAACGGAGTGTGGGACTACAACCTCGACTGGAAGCCGCTGGCCGGCTGCCCCGTCACCTTCGGCTGGATGCGGGCCGTCCGAGCGGGTCACGCGAAACTTCACCGCGGCCTCGACATCGGAGTGCCTGCGCTGATTCTGCGCTCGAAGAAGTCGCAGTTCGCCAAGGCGTACAACCCGAGCGTCGACCTCGCCGATTCCGTTCTCGACGTCAAGCAGATCGCACGCTGGGCGGGTTGCCTCGGCGATCGCACCACCATCGTCCCGATCGACGGCGCCCGTCACGACGTGTTTCTTTCGACCGAGAAGCCCTTGGCCACAGCCTTTTCCGAACTCGACCTGTGGCTGGAGTGGCTCGACGGCCACCTCACTCCGGCCGCAGAAAGTTCGGCAAGCACAGCAAGCAACACACAGGAGATCGCGCAGTGACGCACTACGACCTTGCAATCATCGGCAGCGGATCCGGAAACTCGCTGCCCGACGAGCGGTTCGACGGCAAGAAGATCGCAATCCTCGAAGAGGGCACCTTCGGCGGAACGTGTCTCAATGTCGGGTGTATCCCGACCAAGATGTTCGTCTACGCCGCCGAGGTGGCACGCACCATCACCACTGCCGAGAAGTACGGCGTCGACGCCACGCTCGACGGCGTCCGTTGGTCCGACATCGTCAAGCGTGTCTTCGGCCGCATCGATCCCATTTCTGCAGGTGGTGAGCGGTACCGCAGCGAAGACAGTCCCAACACCACCGTCTACCGCGGCCACGCCACGTTCACCGGCGACAAGACGATCGACACCGGAACCGGCGAGACGATCACCGCCGACCAGGTGGTCATCGCTGCCGGTTCGCGTCCGATCATCCCGGAAGAGATCGCGTCGAGTGGTGTGAAGTACTACACCAACGAAGACATCATGCGACTGCCCGAACTTCCCGAGCACCTGGTGATCGTCGGCTCAGGATTCATTGCCACCGAGTTCGCACACGTGTTCTCCGCGTTGGGTTCTCGCGTGTCGATCATCGGTCGCAGCCAGAGACTGCTGCGGCACCTCGACGACGAGATCTCCGAGCGCTTCACCGAGTTGGCCGAACAGAAGTGGGACGTCCATCTGGGCTCCCCCCTCACGTCGGTACGCGGCGACGGCGACAACATTGCCGTCGAACTGGCAAACGGCACAGTCGTTTCCGGTGACGTTCTCCTCGTCGCGGTGGGTCGTCAGCCGAACGGTGACCTACTCGGTCTCGACAAGGCCGGCGTTGAACTCGACGACAAGGGCTCGGTCGTGGTCGACGAATACCAACGCACCACCGCCGAGGACGTCTTCGCACTCGGTGACGTCTCGTCGCCGTACCAGCTCAAGCACGTCGCCAACCATGAAGCGCGCGTTGTTCAGCACAACCTGCTCCAGGACGCTTGGAAGGACACGTCCGGGCTTCGCAGCACCGATCACCGCTTCGTGCCGGCAGCCGTGTTCACCGACCCGCAGATCGCCGACGTCGGAATGACGGAGAAGCAGGCTCGCGACGCCGGACTCGACATCACCGTCAAGGTGCAGGCATACGGCGACGTCGCGTACGGCTGGGCGATGGAGGATCAGGAGGGCATCTGCAAGGTGATCGCCGAACGCGGCACCGGACGCATACTCGGCGCCCACGTCATGGGTACGCAGGCTCCGACCGTCATCCAGCCGCTCATTCAGGCGATGAGCTTCGGTTTGTCAGCTCAGGACATGGCACGCGGCCAGTACTGGATCCACCCGGCCCTGGCCGAAGTGGTCGAGAACGCGCTGCTCGGCCTCGACATCTGAGCCCCGCAGCCCTAATGACGCCGAAAAGGCGGGCACTCCGCGCAGTGGGAGTGCCCGCCTTTTCGTAGGTCAGAGTTTCACCAGGGGCTGGTACGCAGCACGATCTCGGTTGCGAGTTCGGCCGGTGCCGACTTAACGACGTCGTCGACACCCGGAAGTTCCGTCACGCGGAAGTCGGAGTACACGAAACGACCGCTGGCGTCGGCGATGGCCCGACCTCCACTGCCCACGACTACGGTGGTCGGAACCTCGACCGGCGGTACGCCGGCAATATCGCTGGCCGACGGATGCCCACGGTCCACGGCGATCAAACTCGCGAAGCGGCCGAACTGACGTGCAGCCAACAGCCACGCGAGATCGGCGCCCTCCCGGTGACCGACCAGATTCACCCAGGCGATGTTCAACTCGTCCAGAAGTACCACTGCCGAGGTCTCGTCGAGATTCTCGATCGATTCCACCGCGACGGTCCGCAGATCCGAATGGTGCAGTCGCTCACACACATCGTCGTACAAGTCGACGGGGTCGCCCTTGCCGGGGAGCAGGAGTACCGCATGCTTGCTGACCGGCCCGTCGATCCGAACGGTGCACGAACCACTGCCCACCGCTACTCGAGTCAATTCCATGTCTGGAAACGGTACGCGATCCACACTGTGGAGGACCCTGGAGTCGACAGAAGTATGACCACTCATACATTCTCACCACCGCCGGCGAGTCCGATTTGTTCGCTCTGCACCGCCTCTCCCCTGAGCGAAAGTGGCTTTCGGCGCACCTGAGGCGACCGACGTACCGTTCGCTCGAGGTGGGGGGTGGGCGAAGCACCGAGCGTCTGACCGGAGGAAGCGCCTCGGTCAGCCCCTCATTGCCGGCTGATCTCGGTTCCCGTCGACGTAACCAGCAGAACCAGTGCGTCCGCAGTGCGCGCACAGAACGCGTCACCGTCGGCGAGGCCACTCGTGAGGCCCCGCACGATGGTGGTTGCAACGAGAATGTCGAAGGCCACATCGGCGGTCGACACGATTTCCGCGTCGGACCGCTCGGGAAATTCGACACGCACTCGCTCGGCGAGTGCGAGCCGGGCCGGGTCTTCCGATCTCCGAACCAGTTGTTCGTAGGCGCCGTCTTCTTGATGGTAGGCCGACAGCAGGCCGGGAATCGCTGCGCGCGTTGCCGGTTCGGCAACTCTCGCGAGGAACCATCTCGTCCAGGCCTGCATGTCGTCACGCAAATTCGACGTGGTCACCGGTAGCGCCGCATCCTGCATTCCGAAGACCGCATCCTCGATGATGGATTCCTTGGTCGCCCAGCGCCGATAAATTGCGGCAGTGCCCAATTCGGCCCTTCGCGCGATGGCTGTGATCGTGGTCTTCTGGTAACCCTGCTCCGCCAGCAACTCGCGGGCGGCGGTGAGGATGGCGTCGTCCACTTGCGGATCTCGAGGGCGCCCCACTCCGACGGTGCCGATACGTCGATCTCTGCGTTCGTCCACAACTGCGGACAGTACCCGACCTGTTTCGCCGAAAACCATTACGTTGCGTAGCGCTCCGTAATAGATTGTGAACACCCCACTCCGTCGACACAAGGACCGACTGTGATCACACCGCACGACGAACTACTCATTCATCAACTCCCGACGACACTCGACCACGTCTCCCAAAGTGACCTGCGCTGGACCGAACGCATCGTGATGTACGGCTTCGACAAAACGGGCGAGATCAGCATCATGACGGGACTGGCCAAATACCCGAACCGCAACGTCCTCGACGCCTACGCGATGGTGACGCGCAGGGGTGAGGAAGCCCGCGTGGTGCGCCTGTCCACCGAGTTGAACCCTCAGACCGGAGGACTGGCAGCGTGGAGTGTGGGGCCGTACACCTATGAAATCGTCGAACCACTCCGCCAGGTACGTTCCACGGTCGACGCAAACGAACACGGATTGAGCCTGCAACTCGACTTCCACGGCGACTTCCCGGTGTACGAGCAGACGGCAGCGTTCCATCGCACGCGCGGCCGCGTTCGCGAAGACGCCCGACGCTTCTACCAGAACGGCACCATCACGGGTTGGATCGAAATCGACGGCACCCGCATCGACATCGATCCGGACAACTGGTGGTTCGGCCGCGATCACTCGTGGGGCGTACGACACGGCGGTGGCGGCGGCAGTCTGTCCGAGGGCGCGAACCTGCAGCCGTCCGAGGTTCCGGACGGAGTCCTCTATTACATGGGGATATTCCAATTCGACGACGAGGTAGTGCATTTCGCGCAGCGCGAAACCAGCACCGGCGCGCGCTGGCAGTTCGAGGGCGAGGTGCTCTTCCCGATCGGTTCCGGCAAGGACGCGCTACCGATCATCGACGTCGAGCACGACCTGAAATTCCGTGACGACATGCGGGTGGTCGAATCCGGCACTTTCACCGTGCACCGAGCGGACCGGACCACCGACGTGATCGAGGTGAATCCGGTGTGCGATTTCTGGCCCGGACTGGCCGGTTACGACGAGTACCGGGGATACGCCTCCGGCATGTACCGCGGCAAGGACTTCAGCGACAGCTTCACCGTCGACATCACGAACCTCGATGAAATCCGGCAGGTGAGCATGCTCAGCGAGACGCTGTGCGAGGTCCGCATGGGAGACAAAGTCGGATACGGGCTCGTGGAAATGGTCTTCATGGGCGTGAATCCCCGCTACGGGTACACCGATTGGAGCAACACACGGACAGGTACGAACAATGACTGACCGAACAGCCGCAGAAGACATCGCACCCGCCCTTGAACCACTTGTCCGGGAGCACATTCCGGGTACTCGAGGCGCCAAGATCGTCAACTTCAAGCGCACCGAACGCGGATTCTCGACGGAGACATACCTGTTCGACCTCGATGGCGCCACTGGCGAGTCGAGTGGTTTTGTTTTCCGGCGTCCACCGGAGGTTTCGCTGTTCCCCGACTACGATCTCCGCCGCCAGTTCCTCGTGACACAAAGGCTCGCGAAGTCCGACCTCGCAGTCCCCCACGTTCGGTGGATCGACAGCGGTGACAACCCACTCGGCAGCCCCTACTACGTCATGGACCGCATCGGTAATGCCGAGGCGCCCAGCGACTTTCCGTCGTATCACAGTGCCGGAACATACTTCGAAGCCGATGAGGCAGGCCGAGCGAAGATGTGGTGGGGATGCGTCGAGACGATTGCGCAGATTCATCGCTTGGACCCGGACAAGCTCGAACTCGGATTCCTCTCCTACCCCAAGTTCGGCACCCATCCGGTCGAACAGGCGGTGAACTACCTCGACTGGGCCGTTCGTTGGGCATCGCCGGACCTACCGCCGATATTCGACAAAGCACTGGCCTGGCTGAGGGAGAACATCTACCAACCCGAACACGTGACACTGTGCTGGGGCGATGCCCGGATGTCGAACATCCTCTACGGCCCGGACCAGTCGATCGCCGGGGTTCTCGATTGGGAGATGGCCTACCTCGGCGATCACGAGGCCGACCTCGCCTGGCTGTTGTTTCTCGATTGGGCGTGTAGCGAATTCGAGGGACACACACCTTTGCCAGGCACTCCCAGCCGAGAAGAGACCATTGCCCGCTACGAGGAACTGACCGGCTGGAGGGTCGAGAACCTTTTGTTCAACGAGGTACTGGCTGCGGTTCTGCTCGCTGTTCCGCTCCTGCGCCTGTCCACGCATCTCCAACTCGGCGAACATACGGATATCACCGCGTTCTGCAAACATCGTCTCGAACAGTTGCTGCGAGACGCGTAGTCGTCCGCGTGTGATTTTCCGCAAGGCTCCCGAATCATTCCGACGGGATTTCCTGCCACTCGGCGGACAAGCGCGAAACCCACACAGGCGTGCGCCGTTCCATTAATGCACGAACACCTTCCACCGCGTCCGGCTTCCCCATGACGCGTAGATGCAGGTCCGTTTCGATGGCCGCCACCGTCTCTGGTCGACAGCTGCTGCTCTGGCTCTGCCAGAGCAGTCGCTTCGAGAGCGCCACCGACATCGGTGCAGTGTTCGTCGCAATGTCTCGGGCGATCACCAACGCCGCCGAAAGCACTTCGTCAGCGGGCAGGCAACGGCTACCCAACCCGAGCGCGATTGCCTCGGCTCCGTCGAACGTCCTTCCAGTCAAAAGGATGTCGGCGGCCACAGCCATTCCGGCGATGCGCGGAACCGTCCAATGCGCCATCGCATCCGGCAACACACCGAGGCGAACCTGCGGAATTGCATACTTGGCGTCAGCTGCAAAGATCCTGATATCGGCCTGCATCGCGATGGTGAGGCCGATTCCGATCGCATGTCCGTTCACCGCTGCGATGACCGGCTTTCGCAACTCGAACGCCGGCGGATCCACCGGTGATGACGAAAACTGCTCGCCGTCAGGTGAATCGAAGGTGCCGGCGCCGTCGCCAAGATCTGCACCCGCGCAGAATGCTGGTGGCGCACCGGTCAGCACGATCACGCGAACGGAATCGTCTTCGTCGAGCTTTCGGTACGCCTGCCCCAAGTCTCGACCCATGTGCTTGTTGAAGGCATTCCGTTTGTCAGGCCTGTCGAGGGTCACGACGGCAACGCCGCCGTCCACCGAAACCGAGATCATTGCCCCACCGCTTCCGTCCCGACGGCATCGGCCGGATGCGCAGCCAGGACGTACAGAGATCGTGCGAGGGCATCTACAAAGCGGTCCTGACCCTCGAGCCCACGGGTCAACCCCTGCATTGTCGTCGTCCCGGCCAGCAGGTCGAACAAGAACATCGCATCCGCACCTGCCGGGATCTCACCACGCCCCACCGCGTCGTCCAGCAGATCCTGAAACGCTGCACGAACCGGTGCACCGATAGCCAATAGACGTTGTCGCGCCTCCACCGTCCGCGAATCGGCAAGCAGGCCAGGAACTCCGGCCCGCGCCGCGGGTCGGGCAGCGCGAACCAGGAAGATGTGCACCCACGTCGTCAGATCCACCCGCAAATCACCGGTCGACCGAGGCAACGGATGTCCGCCCGGTCCATGCACTGCTTCTTCGATCAGGGCTTCCCGTGACGACCAGCGACGGTAGATGGCCGGCGTATTGACACCGGCAGTCCTGGCAATCGCCGAAATGGTCGTCTGCTGATACCCGACTTCGGCCAGCAGTGTGCGAGCTGCAAGCAGCACAGCCTCGTCCTTGCCTGGGTCGCGTGGTCGTCCGATACGGGCGGGAGACTCGGTTTTCACCATTACATATTAACTCGTAACGTTATCTCCCTACCTGAACGAACGCAGTTCAGGTACCGGACGGCTTGGGGAGCCTCGTCATTCCGTAGACGTGATCAGCGCGCACCGTGAGGATCTGTCGACGCTCCGCAACCATCGCTTCGCGGTACTCCTCCCAATCGGGATGCTCCTGACCGCTGATGTCCCGGTACAGCTCGACCAGTGCGTCAGACACTTCGTCGTGAGGATCGGCCGCGACGGGTGTCACCACGGCAAGTCCTTCGATCACGGCGTAGCTCCAGAAGTCGGGCGCGCTGATGTGAAGGGAAACCCGCGGATCGCGGATCGCATTTTTACTCTTGGCGCGATCGGCTGTGATGGACACGGAAGCCGTCTTCGACTCGACGTCCCAGCGGTAAATGATGTTGGACAACTGTGGGCGGCCGTCACGCTTGACGGTTGTCAGCACGCCTTGTTTTCCCTGGGCCACGAGTGCGAACAACGCGTCGTCGGTGTCTGTGTCATTGCTCATATCTGCACCAACGACGCCGTGCGGCCGGTTTGTTCCGGAGGCAGTCCAGTTCGAAGATCGCGGACCGCAATCGCGCGATGTCTCTTCCCCCGATGGACGACAGCGGACAAAGATGGTCGACATGGCAACTTCTCACGACATCCTCCGACTGACTGCGTTCAGTTCGGATCCGGCCGGCGGTAATCCCGCCGGCGTGCTGCTCGACGCCCGCGGACTCGACGACCCCGAATTACAATCCGTTGCAGCCGAAGTCGGGTATGCCGAGACGGCGTTCCTCATCGAACCGGAACTCGGAGGCAACCCGCGCCACAGCCGGATCCGGTACTTCTCCCCTATCGCCGAAGTACCGTTCTGCGGTCATGCCACTATTGCGACGGCCATCGCTCTCACCGAGCGAGACGGCGACGGAACCTTCACATTCGAAACACCGATCGGACCGGTATCCATCGACACGGCGACCGACGAGGACGGAAGGTCGACCGCGACCTTCACCAGCGTCGAACCGTCGGTCTCGCCGATCGATCACGCCGTGCTGACAGCGCTGCTCGGGCTCATCGGCGTCGATTCGTCTGCGCTCGACGCGCGGTATCCCGCAATGCTCTCGTACGCCGGCAACACGCACCCGATCGTCGTACTTCGTGATCAGTCGACATTCGACGAGTTCACCTTCGATCCATCCGCAATGCGAATTCTGATGGACGCGCAGGGGTGGGCCGGCACGGTGACAATCCTGCATCCCCTCGACGACAACACCTTCGAAGCCCGAAATCTGTTTCCGGTGGGAAACATCGTCGAGGATCCTGCAACCGGGTCCGCAGCGGCGTCGACCGGCGGTTACCTGCGCAAACTCGAACCCGCGGCCACTCCGCGGCGGATCACCATCCACCAGGGCCGACACGTCGGGCGTCCCAGTGTGCTCGAGGTCGACATCCCAGTCGACGGCGGTATCTCGGTCACCGGCACCGCAGTGCCCGTCGTCGACGGGCAATAGTCAACCTCAGCGATGAGTTTCTGCCCGCCGGCGGGTCTATTCACCAGAGCGACGTCACAAGACCATCGCATCGAGCCGGGAGAACACCATGTCTGCAATCACGTCAACCGCACACAACCTCCACGTCACCAAGCCACGTGCCGTACTCGGCGCCACGGTAATTGCTCTCGTCGTCAATCTGATCCTGTGGTTGATCGGCCTCGCTTTGGGCGGATCCTTCGAGATGACAGATCAGGGAAAGCCGGCGAGCGTCGCGCCTGGTGGGGTCATCACATTGACGGTGGTGCCACTGCTGGTCGGTTTGTCGGTCGCAATGTTGATCTCACTGAAGTGGGAGCCGATCATCCGCATCGCTCAGATCGTGGGTGCAGTCGTGGCGCTCGGCACCATCGCTTTGACCATTGCCGCGGACTTCGACGCCGCCAGCACGGTCATGCTCGCGCTGATGCACGTGGTTGTCGCCGCGGGCGTCGTCGTCGCGCTCGAGGCTGTACGTCGGTCCCCCTCGAACTAGACAGCGGTAGGCGGCGCCGAATACGTCTCGACGATCTCGGCTGCCACGTCGCGCAACCGGGTATTCGTCGTCTGAGACTGCTTGCGCAGCATGTGAAATGCGGTGTCGGCGTCGATCCGATGGATGGCCATCAGCATGCCTTTGGCCTGTTCGATCGGCGCCCGGGTCTCGAGCGCACGTTGCAAGGCATCAGCCACCGCCTTGGCGGACTTGAAACGAGAGAAGTCGCCGATCGCGCGTGAGACCGTTGTCGTGAGAATCTCCATGACATCCGCGTCGACGCGGTCGAATGCCGCTGAGGCGCGTCCGTACAGGTTGAACGAACCCAGTCGCTGATCCGGCGTGAAGAGCGGCGCCGCGAGAAAGGACTTGATCCCTTCGTCCTTCGCCGCCGCCGCCGCGAACCGCGGCCAGCGTTCCGCGCTGGTCTCGGCATCGACGACAACGGTTTCACCGGTTCGAGCGGCGTGCAGACATGGTCCGTCGCCGGCGTCGTATTGCTCGATGTCGACACGCAGAGTCCGCGAATCGGTATGAACGGCGGTGTAGGTCTGCCCGGCCAGATCGATGGTGACGCCGATGCTGTCGGCGCCCTCGATGGCGTCGTTCGCGATTTCGACGGCGCGCTGGAGCAAAACCACGAGTTCGTCCTCGTCGCCGATACTTCCTCCGAGCGCTGCCAGCAACTCCCGGACCGCGCTTGCAGTCAGCCGAGTTTCCGCAGCCTCGACGGCGACGTCAGCACCCGTTGCCGTCGCATCGTCCGGCATTACCGACGGCACCGAATCCTCGGTTCTCGGGTCGAAGCCTCTGGGGTCGAAAGCGGTATCCACGACGAAGCATTCTTCCAGCTACCCGGGCCGTCAGGAGAGTGAGTTCGGTGACAGAACCCGGCAAACCGCCGAGTCGTCATCGCCATCGGTCGAGCGCGAGACCCAGATTCCGCCTCGCCCGAGTGTGTTGGCCACGAACCGCGTCCGGACTCAGTTCCAGGACAACTGCGATCTGTGGATACGTCATGCCCTCCACTTCCCGCAAGACCCAGGCGGCGCGCTGACGCAGCGGTAGACGATCGAGTTCGGCTTCAAGAGCGTCGAGAAATGCTGTGCCGCATACTTCCTCGCTCGGATCGCGCAATCGAGTATCGACTTCGTCCCGAAGTCCGTCCACATCGGCGGCGCAGGAGCCGACTTTTCGATGGACATCCGCGATCTTGCGAGAGCAGATCGCGAACAACCAGGTCTTGATGCTCGAGCGCCGCTGAAACCCCGGAAGTTGGCGCCAGGCGGCAACGCAGGTTTCCTGGACGATGTCGTCGACGTCACTCTCACTGGTGACGAGTCGACGGGCAAATCGATACAAGTGCGGGCCGTATCGGCGAACGATGACGTCGAAGGCCGCATGATCGCCGAGCATTGCCGAGTCGACCAGCACCTCGTCACTGAAGTCGGTAAGCAAGCCGTCGAATTGATCTGTCACCGCGCACACTCCTACTAGGGAGCCGTCGCGGGAGTGAGGCCTGGCTATTCTACCGCGTCCACGCCGACGCCCGCGGGAGCGCTCTCAGGCTTCGAGTGCGGAGGCAATGACGGGAAGCCCGATCGGCGCCCCACCGTTGATCAGTTTCTCGAGTAGATCCTGATCGAGGTGCTGCTCGACGAGATCAGCGAGAAGGTCGAGTTGTTGTTCTCGCACCGCGGCAACCGAGGTGTCGGGTGCAGCAACAAAACCGGGAACCGCGATCTCACGCAGCAGGCTGCGCCGAAAGTCGTCACTTTCCAGGAGACCATGCCAGTGTGTCCCTCGAACAGACCCTCGCACACTGCCTTCCGGCACACCGCCCGAGTCCGCCAGCAATGGACGGTCCCCGTTGTGCACGACGCGTCCGTGATGAATCTCGTACCCCGACAACGAGATACCGTCGGCGGAACCGGTTACCTGCGCCAGCACTTTGTCCGAAGCGAATTCGATGTCGAGGTCCAGCAGACCGAGTCCTGCGGTGATCCCTGATCCTGATTCGACCTCGTCGACGATCGAATTACCCAGCATCTGGTATCCGCCGCAGACTCCCAGCACCGCCTGCCCGCGGCCCGCTCGGGCGATGATCTCGTCAGCCAGGCCGGTACTCCGCAACCACTCGAGGTCACTCACGGTGGACTTACTACCGGGGATCACCACGAGGTCTGCGTCGCGGATCCGCGACGGATCGGTCACCCACGAAACTGCCACGCCCGGTTCACATGCCAGCGCCTCGACATCCGTCGAGTTGGAGATGCGCGGGAGCCGAACCGCAGCAACGGTGAGCCAGGCCGAACCGACGGGTGGGCCAGGGCGCCCTACCGGGGCGTTGCCGGTGACGCCAAGCGAATCCTCGGCGTCGAGCCAAAGATCGTCGGCAAACGGGATCACTCCGAGAGTGGGTCGACCGGTGAGGCTGCGCAGTTGATCCAGTCCGGGTTCCAACAGTGCAACGTCACCGCGGAATTTGTTGATCACAAATCCCGCGATCAATGCCTGGTCGCTCGGCGAGAGCACAGCAACGGTCCCGAACAGATGGGCCAGGACGCCGCCGCGATCGATGTCACCGACGACGACGACCGGAATCTGCGCAGCCTCAGCCAATCCCATGTTGGCAAGATCCGTTGCGCGCAAGTTGATTTCGGCCGGTGAACCGGCGCCTTCACAGATCACGACGTCGAACTCGGATCGAAGCGATTCGAGATCTTCGGCCACGACGGCGCGAAGCCACTGCCGATGCTGCATGTAATCGCAAGCACCCACCGTGGTCATCGCCTTGCCCCGAACGACCAGTTGCGAAGTGCGATCACTCCCCGGCTTGAGCAGCACGGGATTGAATCGAACACTCGGCTCCAGACCGCATGCCCGCGCCTGAAGTGCCTGCGCACGGCCGATCTCTCCGCCGTCCAGCGTGACCACGGAGTTGTTCGACATGTTCTGTGCCTTGAACGGCGCCACTCGGACGCCTCGACGCGCCAACATGCGACACAATCCGGCTACCAGAACGCTCTTGCCTGCGTCGGAAGTAGTGCCGGCTACCAGCAGAGCGCCGCGCATCGCCGAACTCAAGGCAGGGTGAGAATCTCTGCACCGGTCTCGGTGACCACCAAGGTGTGCTCGAACTGCGCCGTCCACTTACGGTCCTTGGTGACGACGGTCCAGCCGTCCTCCCAGATCTCGTAGTCGATACCACCGAGGTTGATCATCGGTTCGATCGTGAAGACCATGCCCGGTTCGATGATCGTCTCGACCGCGGGCTCGTCGTAGTGCAGGATCACGAGGCCGTTGTGGAAGGTCTCGCCGATTCCGTGTCCGGTGAAGTCCCGGACGACGCCGTACCCGAACCGATGGGCGTAGGACTCGATGACGCGTCCGATCACGTTGAGCGCGCGGCCGGGCTTGACGGCTTTGATGGCCCGCATCGTTGCCTCGTGTGTGCGCTCGACGAGCAAGCGGTTCTCTTCGGACACGTCACCGGCGAGGAACGTCGCATTGGTGTCCCCGTGCACTCCGTTGATGTACGCGGTGACGTCGATATTGACGATGTCTCCGTCCTGGATCACGGTCGAGTCGGGGATTCCGTGGCAGATCACCTCGTTGAGAGACGTGCAGCACGACTTGGGAAAGCTCTTGTAGCCCAACGTCGACGGGTATGCGCCGTGGTCGAGCATGAACTCGTGTGCGATGCGGTCGAGCTCGTCGGTCGTGACACCGGGAGCGACAGCCTTGCCGGCTTCCTGCAGCGCGCCGGCAGCGATCTTGCTGGCGATGCGCATCGCCTCGATCGTCTCCGGCGTCTGAACCCAGGGCTCGTTGCCCTCTTTGGCGGTCGGCTTCCATGCGTACTCGGGCCGCTCGATCTTCGAGGGCACAGCGAGGACGGGAGAGACGGTTCCAGGGACCAATGGGGTACGCACAGACATGCAGAACAGCCTAGACCTCGCGTCGCGCGTCAGCCGGATGCACTCCAGTTCCGGAAAACCGGATCGACGAGAATTCTGATGGGGGTCGACATCGTCTGTCCGAATTCCTCGAAGAGCTTGTCGCGAGATTCGAAGGTGCCCAGATCACGGTCGACGAATTCGGAGAAGTCCAAGCAATCGCACGAAATTGATTTGCCCCAACTGATCGGAGCGCGTCCGATCGCGTCGAACAGTGTCTCCTCGCCGGTGTTCGTGAACGGTTCGAGCGCTGAGACCACCGCAGGTGAAACGATCTCGGAGATGTCCTGCCAGCGTCCGTCGACCAGAAATTCCGGCCACGCCAGCAGCACTGACTTCGGAATCACCGCATGTAGACGCCGAAATCTCGGGTACCAGAACTCCCCACGAAGTACGAGACCGTGAACTCGGGTGGCGATACCTCGGCGGCGAGCCAACGCTTCGACGATAGCCAGTCTCTGACTGCAGGATCCGCGCTCTCGACTCAATGTCACCGAGACGGGTTGCCGGTCGTCGAGGCCGTACACCGCCCGAATATTTGCAGCGACGCTGCGATGCGCCGACACCAGGAACTCCTGCGCCGACTTGATCGCACCTTCTGCAATGTCCTCGTAGAGGCGAGCCACGTCATCGTGGCCCCAGTCGAGAATCGGCGTCGCGGTTATATCGCCACCGGACACATCGTGGCGGATGTCACCTTGGCGGATTCCGCCGAGCAGCACGCACGTCATGTCTCAACCGTAGTGCGCGACCGGAATCGGTGGAGCCTGACAGAATCCGAACCGTGAAGAAATGGCTCCTGTTGATCACCGCGATCCTGACCGAGGTGTCTGCGACTCTGTCTCTGCGCGCGGCCCTCGATCACCCCGCCTGGTACGTCGTGGTCGTCGGCGGATATCTCGCAGCATTCACCGCGTTGTCGTTCGTCCTGCGGGAGGGCATGGGACTCGGTGTTGCATACGGAATCTGGGGCGCAACCGGAGTTGTCCTGACCGCGGTGTTCGCGACTTTCCTTTTCGGCGACCCCCTGACAGCCACGATGGGCGTCGGCATTGCCCTGGTCATCGGCGGAGTCCTCTGCGTTGAACTCGGTTCCCAGGTTGCTGCCGACAGCGGGCCGGCGGACCCGGCATGACTTTCGTATTTCTGATCGCTGCAATTATTTCCGAGGTCACCGCGACGTTGTCACTACGGATGGCGTCGCAGGACGGCAGCGACAAACGATGGCTCGCGGTTGTCACCGTGGGGTACCTCGCCGCTTTCGCTTTCCTCACGCTCGCACTCGACGCGGGCCTGACGATCGGCGTTGCGTACGGCATCTGGACTGCTTGCGGGGTGGCGCTGACAGCAATCGCATCCCGCATTCTCTTTCGCGAACCGCTGACCAAGCTCATGATCGTGGGGATCGGCCTTATCGCGGCAGGCGTGCTTCTCATCGAACTCGGTGCGGGCCACTGAACCCAGCAAACAGGGTGTAAGGTTTACCTAACTTTGCTTTGGAGGTAGTCCGCGGTGCCGATCCCTGCCCTTCGTGAAATCGACGGTGGCCTCCCCCTGTCGGATTCCGACCGCCACACTCCGATGGCGCGCGCCGTCCCGGCGCCGTTCCAACTGACGACGTACATCGTCGAGACCGACCACATCACCCAGTGGCCACAGCACGCTCATGCCGAGCACGAACTCATCTGGTCCGACCGCGGCGTCGTCAACATGATCATCGACAATCAACTCTGGACCGTCACGCCCGGCGTCGGCCTGTGGATCCCTCGCGGGGTCCTCCACGAAGGTCAAGCCAATCCCCACGTCGCATTCCGCGCCACTCTCTTCACCCCCGAGTTGTGGACTCCCACCTGGAACGAACCGTGCATCGTGACCTTGAGTGAGGCAGCCCGGGTACTGCTGATACACCTCGCCCATACCGGAATGCCTGCAGAACAACGCCTTCGGGCACAGCAGGTCTGTGTCGATCTCCTCACCCCGGCATCGGCACCTCACTTCGACGTACCGATCCCCCGCGATCCCCGGCTTCGACAACTCGTCGACAAAGTGTTGTCGGATCCCGCCGACGATCGGTCACTCGACCAGTGGGCGCACGTTCTCAACCTCAGCCGACGCACGGTCACCCGGATTTTTGCCGCGGAACTTGCGCTGAGTTTTGCGCAATGGCGCACTCTAGTTCGCATGAGCACAGCACTGGGCATGCTGGGGACCGGGATGAGTGTGAACGCCGTCAGCCGTCGAGTCGGCTACGGGACGTCGAGCTCGTTCATCGCTGCTTTTCGTAAGACGGTCGGCTACACCCCTGGCAATGCGCTCGCCGCTGTCAACTGACTCGAGCCTGACCTGTTGTCGACATCTGCTGGCCCCTTCGCTACACGCACGCGCCCTACATTCACTTAGGTAAGCCTGCTCTCATGTGCGTACCGCACTGAGTCGTGCAAGCACTTCCCCGATCTATCCCGAGGAGTTTCGCGTGTTCAGATCTGCCCGTCAGAGAATTCGTCCCCAACGGAAGAGGCGAATTGTCGTTGCGCTGATGGTGGCGGCCGCACTGCCTCTGACCGCCTGCACGCAGTCGTCATCGGACGCCCAGGAAAATAGTTCGTCGGCATCTGCTGTCGAGGACGGCGCATACCCCGTCACGATCGAGCACGCATTCGGCGGCACCACCATCGACAAGGAACCGACCAGGATCCTCACCCTCGATTCCGCAGCGGCCGACACTGTCATCGCCCTCGGCGTCACTCCGATTGCAATGCAGAAGGACTCGTGGGCCGGCGACGCCGACGGCTTCCTCCCGTGGACGCGCGCGGAACTCGAGAAGTCGGGCCAGCCGCTGCCCACACCGGCGCCGTACTACTCCGACAGCGGTGAGCTTCTGTTCGAGCAAATCCTCAATGCCGCACCCGACCTGATTCTGGCCCCGTACTCCGGTTTCTCCGAGCAGGACTATCAGCGCCTGAGCTCGATCGCCCCGACACTCCCCTACGACACCAAGCCGTACCAGCCGAGTTCGTGGCAAAACCTCGCCACCGATGTCGGCAAGGCCTTGGGGCGCCCGGCCCAGACCGCGGATTTGATCAAGTCCGTCGAAAAGACGGTGGAAGAGTCGAAGACCAGCCATCCTGAATTCAATGGAGTCACGTTCGCCTTCGGGTCCTACATCCGCGAAGGCGAAACCGAGACCGCCATCTACGGCCCGGACGATCCGCGCGTGAAGTTCGTCGAAAACCTCGGGCTCACAGTTGCTCCCGACGTGGTCAACGGTGCCAAGAACTTTGCAGGCGACTCGTTCCTGTTCGGCATCAGCATGGAAAAGCTCGACACGATAAACACCGACGTATATCTCGGATGGGCAAGCGATCAGTCGGAAGTCGACAGCACGTTGGCCAACACCCTGTTCGCACGGTGGCCGGTTATCGCCAACGGGAAGGACTTGTGGATCACCGACAATCGCCTGACAGCCGCCACCATGTACGTCAGCGTTTTGAGCGTTCCATGGGCAACTGACGAGCTGGTCCCCCAGTTGACCGAACTGGTTGCGAAGTAGCAGCTCGGCCCTCCTGATCAGAGACTTGTAGGCCACTCACTGCGCAGCGTTGCAAAAACCACAGTGTCGGTCCACTCGTTCTTGATCCACGCGTTCTGCCGAAAATGCGCCTCTCGCCGCAACCCGATTCGCCGCGCGAGTCGCGCCGAGGATTCGTTTCTCGCATCCATCTGCGCGACCACGCGGCGCAATCGGGGTGTCGCGAAGACCAGGTCGATCAGAGCGGTCACAGCTTCCGTCGCGAATCCTCGGCCGCCGAAGTCGGGCGAGAATGCCCACCCGACTTCGGCGGTGCGCTCGGTATCGACAGCGTCCCCTGATTCGTCGACTAGCCATGCACTCACGCTTCCGACAACCCGGCCCTCGTATCCGACAACAAGAGCCACCGCGCCCGCTGCCAGGTCGCGGCGAGACATTCTGGTCTGCACTGCCTCTCGCGCATCGTCCGGGCTCCAGGGTTCGTTGAACAAATACCGGCACACGTCGCTACGCCCGTAGAAGGTGAGAAGGTCCTGATGATCGCCGGGACGGTAGGTACGAAGCACCAGTCGATCCGTCCGAATTGTTACCGGCGCAGTCGTCGGCGTCAGGCCTGCGTCCTCCACATCCATGCCGTCACGGTAGATCCTCTCGGATTCGTGGGCGAGCGAATATCGCGAGGATATCCAGCGCTCAATGTTTGATTTGCCCCGTGGCGGGATACTTCACCACCGTAAATGGTCGCAATACGGAGTTACGCCAGGCAATTTCGCACTTGATACCAAGGGGCGGTCATGGCCGAGGAATCACTGGTCAAGCAAGGTGTGGCAAAAGGAAGCGCGCTGGGCGGAGCCGTTCTTCTCGTCACCGTCGGCGTGCTCGAAATTCTCCAAGGCATCTCGGCGATATCCAAAGACGATGTGACCGTCGTCGGCCCTGAATACGCGTACCAATTCGACCTCACCTCCTGGGGATGGATTCACCTCGTACTCGGCGTGCTCGTCACCGCTGTCGGAATCATGCTCTTCACCGGCGCGACGTGGGCACGGGTAGGCGCGATAATCTTCTGTTCGCTGTCGATCCTCGCGAATTTCCTGTGGCTACCCCACTCTCCGTGGTGGTCGATCACCATCATCGCGCTCGACGTATTCGTCATCTGGGCTGTCGCGACATGGAATCCCGACGTGATCTGAGGTCTCGACTCCGGATCCACCCATCGAATTCAGCGTTTTCATCTGTGCGGCAGCAGTTTCCCTCCGGAGAGGAACATGATGGCAAACGGCACGAACGACGGCCCACTCCAGGAGGACGAACGTGCCGAACTATCCAGGTTGCGGCAAGAGGTTGCAACGCTCCGCGAGCAGACTCCCAGCGCCCGCGAAACGACCGTCGAGCAAGTCTCCCGGCCACCTCGACACGGACTGCGGTGGACTGCCGTGGCGATACTGCTGGTGTTGGTCGCGCTCCTTGCCGTCTTGTCCGTGACCACCCGCTTCACCCGTAGTCAGATACTCGACACGGACCGCTACGTCAGTACGGTCGCGCCACTGGGCGAAAACCCCGCCGTTCAGGCCGAGATCACGAATCAGATCACCGACGAGATCTTCGATCGTGTCGACGTCGAGGGGCTCACCACCGACGCACTCACCGCACTGACCGACGTGTCGAATCTTGCGGCCAACGCGCCGCGTCTGGATCAAGCCGTAGTGGGGTTGGCACCGGTGATCGCCGGCCAGGCAAAGAGCTTTGTTCATGACACGGTGGGCTCGCTCGTTCGGTCACAACAGTTCGAGGACTTGTGGATTCAAGCGAACCGATCGGCGCACAACGCACTGGTCTCGGTCATGACCGGAGATTACGGCCCCAATTCCGTCGAAGTCGATCAGAGCGGAACCGTCAGCATTTCGCTCAGTACGATCATCGACAGGGTCAAAACAGCTTTGATCGACCGCGGCTTCGCCTTCGCAGACAAAATCCCCTCCGTGGACAAGGAATTTGTTCTCTTCCAGTCCCCCGAGCTGGTGAAGGCTCAGCGAGCCGTCTCGGCACTCGACAAGGTCTCAGCGGTGCTGCCGTGGTTGGGAATCGCTTGCGCGGCAGCCGCTGTCGCCGTTGCGCCAACCGGTCGCAGGCTCCGCGCACTGTCCCTGGTCGGCTTGTCGATTGCGTTGGGAATGCTGGTTCTCGCGATCGGAATTCTCATCGGACGCGCAATCTACCTCGACAGTGTGCCCACCGATATCCTCTCGCCAGACGCCGCGACTGCCGTCATCGACACAGTTCTGGTACCACTGCGCACGAGCCTGCGAGCGGTTGCGGTCCTCGGCGTGGTGGTCGGGCTCGGCGCCTACCTGGTCGGTGGGTCGTCGTCGGCGATCGCCGTTCGACGAGGCTACGGGCAGGCATTGGACTTCGTCCGGCATTCTTCAAGCGGCCGTACGCCGAATCAGGTGGAGCGGTGGGCCAATCAGCTTCGTGTTCCGCTGCGCTGCGCCATCATCGGCATCGCCGCATTGTTGCTGCTCTTCTGGCGCTACCCCACCGGTTTGGTCGTGGGTTGGATCGTCGTCATTGCGCTGGTTGCACTCGTAGCTCTCGAAGTGCTGGTTCGTCCCGCACGCGCCGCCGCGCAGGACGCCCGGCCTGACGACGCCGGAACCGACGACGCCAGGCCTGGGGCAGAAGATACGAAAACTACGCCAGCGCCTTTGCCTTGATTGCCTGGAATTCCTCTTCGTTGATCGCGCCGGAGTCGAGAAGCTCTCTGGCGTCGGCAATCTGCTGAGTCGGAGACCTGCCGGCGACGGTTCGAATGTAGTCACTCTGCGCGTGTATGTGCTGTTGAGCGGCCTCCATCGACCGCCGAGTCATTCCGTCATTCTTGACAACCACGTAGATCATCGCGGACAAGAATGGAATGACGAAGAGGAAAATCATCCACAACGCCTTGGCCCAACCCGAAGTCTCGTGATCACGGAACAAGTCGGTGATGATCGAGAACAACACGCTCAAATACGCCACAAAGGCAAAGCAGACGAAGATGAACCAGAAGAATTCCCAGAAACCTTCCATGTCAACGCTCCCTGTACTCGGTTTACACATAAGGAGTTCGGGAGGCTGACATTCCGCGCCTGAAATCTGCAGTCGGCCAAAACTCCCTGGTCCAAGGTCATTTCAGTATGCGCCGACGACGTCCGTTCCGGCTACAGTTCGAGAGGGTTCAGCACTGCGGACCGTTCATCCATTATCGGAATCACGATCATCCGGTTCGAGATCTCGTGTCTGGCCGCCTTTTCGACAAGGAGAGGCACGAAATCACGTATCCGACACCCCGCAAAACGTTGGTGAATTGTTCGCACTCTGTTTTCGATCTCCGGTGGAGGAACATTCGGATACCGGGAAATCAGGCGAGTGATCACCCGCTCGACGTGGAGCAACTCTTCGTCGCCAGTCATCAATTAATACTCGCGCCGATCGCTGACACCGTCAAGACTCGAAACGGGCTCGAAAACAACACGATTCGAGTCGCGATCCCGGAGAGAATAGGTTGACCGAATACGGGGCATACACATACGAGCGGACGATGCCCCGCGCGCTCACGTCTCCAAGGAGTGGAAGTGGGAAAGAACGCTCGGATTCTTCACGACGACGCGGCACTCGTCGCAGAAAAACCGATGAAGAACAAGGTATACCGCCACGAACTCAAGCCGATGCACGGTGAGCTCGTGGCTTTGCAGGAGTGGGTCAAATCGTCTGGCGCCAAGGTCTGCATCGTGTTCGAAGGCCGAGATACCGCGGGGAAGGGCGGAGTAATCAAAGCCATCACCGAACGCGTGAGTCCACGAGTGTTCCGGGTGGTTGCTCTACCGGCGCCTACCGAGCGAGAGCATTCGCAGATGTATGTCCAGCGTTACGTCCCACATCTCCCGGCGGCGGGCGAGATCGTCATCTTCGACCGAAGTTGGTACAACCGTGCCGGAGTCGAACGAGTGATGGGCTTTTGCACCGAAGAACAGGCTCATCAATTTCTCCAGCTCATTCCGACCGTCGAACGCGCGATCGTGGAATCGGGAGTCATCCTGCTCAAGTACTGGCTCGAGGTCAGCGAAGAACAGCAGCTCTTACGTCTGCAAAGCCGGATCGACGATCCTCGAAAGATCTGGAAGCTGTCGAATCTCGATCTGAAGTCGTTCAGTCATTGGTACGACTACTCGCGTGCTCGCGACGAGATGTTTCGCTTCACCGACACCGGCTGGGCGCCCTGGTATGTCGCAAACAACGACGACAAGAAACGCGGACGACTCAACATCATCAGTCACATTTTGAGTCAGATCCCCTACGAGCCCGTGCAATCCACTGACATCACCCTGCCGAAACGGCAGAAGGCCCACGGCTACCAGACGCCCAAACAACCGCTTCACTGGATTCCGACCCGGTATTGACGATCGCCAAGGAAAGGACGTGCGGTCATGAGCCCCACGCCGTGGCATGCGCAGAGTGGCGAATCAGTCGTGTCCGTACTGCAGTCGGACCAGCAGCGCGGACTGCAATCGAGTGAGGCCGACCAACGTCGACAACGCTACGGGTCGAACGAAATCACCTCGACGCCACCGCCGTCGACGTGGTCGATCGCACTGCTGCAACTGAAAGATCCGATGAACTTGATGCTCGTCGCCGTGGCCGCGGTCAGCATCGCCATCGGTGAAGTGCCGACAGCGATCGTGGTGGCGGTGCTCGTCGTGCTCAACATCGTCCTCGGAACTCGACAGGAGTTGAAGGCACGGGCCAGCGTCGACGCGCTCGCCAAGATGCAGACACCCCAAGCACGTGTCATTCGTGACGGGAACCTGATTCAGCTCGACGCTACCGAACTGGTGCCGGGTGACGTCGTCCAAGTCGAGGCAGGAGACATCATCGCTGCCGACGGGCGGTTGCTCGCCTCGACCACCCTGGAGACACAGGAAGCCGCATTGACCGGGGAAAGCGCGCCGATCCCGAAGGACCCGAAAACGCTGAGCAATGAGGATATTCCACTCGGAGACCGCAGCAATCTGGTGTTCCAGAACACCTCGGTCACCCGCGGCACAGCGACCATGGTGGTCACCGAGACCGGAATGCAGACGCAGATCGGCCAGATCGCGTCGATGTTGTCGGCCGTCGCCCCTGGCAAGTCGCCACTGCAACGAGAATTGGACTCTCTCACCAAACTTCTCGGCATCATCGCGTGGACGGCCGTGATCGTCATCGTCGTCATCGGACTCATTCGTGGTCAGGACCTGACAACGCTTCTGCTCCTTGGTATCGCGATGGGAGTGTCCGCGATTCCGACCGGCCTGCCAACCTTCGTCCAGGCAATGCTGGCCTACGGGGCCCGTCAACTGGCCGATGCCAAGGCCGTCGTGAAGAACCTGACCGACGTCGAAACTCTCGGCGCGACCAGTGCAATCAACTCGGACAAGACCGGCACGCTGACCATGAACCAGATGACCGTCCGATCGCTGTACGTCCACGGCCGTTGGTACACAGTCGACGGCGAAGGCTACGCCAAAGCGGGAAGGATCACGCAGGTTGCCGGCGAGGCACCGCCCGACTTCACCCTTCTCGCATACGGACTGTGTCTCGACAGCGATGCAACGGTTTCCGATTCCGGGGAAGTTGTCGGCGACCCGACCGAGGCCGCACTCGTGGTGCTCGCGGCAAAGATCGGTGCCGACGCCCCACTCACCAGACGGACCTACCCGCGGGTGGCGACGGTTCCGTTCGATTCCGCGTACAAGTTCATGGCCACGTACCACCATCTCGAAGTCGACGGCTCAAGTCAGTTCGTCGGATTGGTCAAGGGCGGACCCGATGTCGTCCTCGCTCGTTGTTCTTCGGCCTTTCTCCCCGGCCGCCGGCAGGTACCGATCGAGGAAGTCCGAGACGAACTCACGGCAGCAAATCAGTCCATGTCCGAGAAGGGTCTTCGGGTGCTGGCATTCGCGGTCAGACGACTCGACGGACGGGAAGACGCTGTCGTGGCGGACCCTATGTCCTTTGTCGAGAACCTGACGTTTGTCGGTATGGCAGGCATCATCGACCCGCTGCGTCCGGAGGCGGTCGATTCGGTGCGAACCGCACACCGGGCCGGCATCGAGGTCCGCATGATCACCGGCGACCATGCCATCACCGCCGCCGCGATCGGTGCCGAACTCGGACTCGGCCCGGGCGCGGTCGGCGGAGCCGAATTGCAAGCGATGACCGATGACGAACTCTCGGCCGCGTTGCCGAACCTGCACGTGTTCGGCCGAGTCACTCCGCAGGACAAACTTCGCTTGGTCGATGTCATGCAGAGCGGTGGCGCCGTGGTCGCGATGACCGGAGATGCTGTCAACGACGCCGCCGCGTTGAAGAAGGCCGATATCGGCGTCGCCATGGGCTCGGGCAGTGAGGTAACCAAACAGGCGGGCAAGATGGTGCTCACCGACGACAACTTCGGAACCCTCATCACCGCGATCACCCTGGGCCGCAACATCTACGGGAAGATCGTCTCGTACATCCGCTACCAGATGTCGAAACTCTTCTCGTTGGTTCTCCTCTTCCTCGCCGCGAGCATCTTCAACATCAACGAGGGTGTGGCACTGACACCGCTGATGGTGCTGTTCCAGCACTTCTTCATCACACTGTTCCCCGTCGCCGTGATCATGCTCGACCCGCCGCCACCGGATCTGATGAACAAGCCGCCACGCGATCCCAAGATGCCGATCGCACATCGAAGCGCAGTCGCTCAGTGGCTCGCGTACGGCGTCTTGCAATTTGCCGTGACACTCGCAGCGATGCTTCTCGCGCCCGGCGAAATGAGTACTACTGAGGCGAATGTCCCCATGACCACCGCATTCGTCGTGCTCTCTCTCGGTTCGATATTCGCTGGGTTGACCATGCGGCGTGATCCCGAGTCCGGACTTGTTCCGCCGGTTCTCGGTGCCATCAAAATCTTGACCATCCCCACGGTCGTGACCGTATTTGCCGTCGAGGCGGGTGTTCTCCAGGATCTCCTCATGACAACCTCACTGACCGGCGCCCAGTGGCTCGTCTGCCTAGGCTGGTCGCTGATCATCCCGGTTGTCGTCGAGTTGGAAAAGGCGATCCGACGCCGCCGCCTCTCACCGACACCTGTCGCCATCACCGCGACCACTGCAGTTGCCCCCGAGCGCGCCCGTCACTCCGCTGAGGGAGGGACAATCACACGATGACGTGGACGGAGGGTCTAGGTCGGCTACCGGGGATCGCGACTGCCCGCGGGTACCGCCGCGAATGGCTGCGAACCGACATCACAGCCGGGCTCGTCTTGACGGCCCTGCTGATCCCGGCGGGGATGGGCTACGCCGAGGCCGCCGGATTGCCCGCGTACGCCGGTCTGTACGCAACCATCGTGCCGTTGCTCGCGTACGCGGTAGTCGGACCGTCGAAGATTCTTGTACTCGGACCTGATTCGTCGCTGGCACCGCTCATCGCCGCCGCAGTCATACCGCTGGCGGTGGTCGGCGATTCGGAGAACGCGCTTGCACTAGCCGGAGTTCTCGCCGTTCTTGTCGGGCTCATCCTGGTGATCGGCGGATTCCTGCGTCTGGGTTTCGTGACCGAACTCCTCTCGAAACCGATCCGCCTCGGCTACCTCAACGCCATCGCGCTCGTCGTCGTAATCGGTCAGATTCCCAAGCTGCTCGGTTTCTCCGTCGACGCGTCCGGCCTCCTCGGTGAAATCGGTGAGATCGGAAAGGCTCTGGCCGGTGGAGATGTCGATCCCCTCGCTGCCGTCATCGGCGTGGGTTCGCTCATTGTCATTGTGGTCTTCCGGCTCTGGGTACCTGTTGTACCCGGAGTGCTGGTCGCCGTCGTCGCGGCAATAGTCTTGTCCGCCGCCGCCGGTCTCACCGATGACATCGGCATGGTCGGCGCACTGCCGGAAGGACTTCCCCTCCCCTCTCTCGGTGGAGTCACCTGGCAGGACGTCGGGCACCTGATCGGACCGGCGGCAGGTATCGCGCTGATTGCCTTCGCCGACACCGGCGTTCTCTCGCGCACCTTCGCCGCCCGCCACGGCGAGGACGTGAACGGCAGTACCGAGATGAAGGCGATCGGTGTCGCGAACGTGGCCGGCGGACTGTTCGGCGGATTTCCGATATCGGCGAGCGGATCACGGACGCCGGTAGCCGAACAGAGTGGGGCGCATACACAATTGGCCGGTGTCGTCGGAGCACTCGCCGTCCTGGTGTTTGTCCTCGTCGCTCCCGGACTGACGGCATATCTGCCCGATGCAACACTGGCCGCCGTCGTCATCGTCGCCGCGTGTGCACTGATCGACGTGGGCGGCATGGTCCGCATGTGGCGCATGAGCACCGTGGAATTCGGCCTCGCCGTCGCGGCGTTTCTGGGCGTTGCCCTGGTCGGGGTGCTTCAAGGCATCCTTGTTGCGATCGGACTCTCCTTCGTAGCGGTCATCGCGCAGGTATGGCAGCCACATCGAACCGAACTCGTCGAGACGGGCGAACCCGCGGGATTCCACGACGTCGAACGCCACCCGGACGGACATCGCATCCCCGGCCTCGTGTTGGTGAGATTTGACGCACCACTGTTTTTCGCGAACGGCGAGATCTTCGACGAGTACGTTCGCTCCGTCGTCGCCAAGGCACCCGACCCGGTCGAATGGGTGGTCATTGCCGCCGAGCCGATCACCGGGCTCGACACGACCGCCGTCGACGAACTCGTCGATCTGGATACATTTTTGGAGGGCAAAGGAATTCGATTGGCATTCGCGGAGATGAAAGGTCCGATCAAGGATCGACTCATCCGATTCGGGGTCGGCGACAGGTTCGATTCGACGCACTTCTACCCGACCATCGAAGCGGCCGTGAACGCATTCCGCACCCGAACCGGCGACTGACAACGCCAGGCAATCGGGAGCCTAAGCTGCATTAGGTACCGTTTGGTATGGGATTCACGACGGACAACGTTCCGGCTCGCCGTATCGCTCAGGTCGCCGGGGTGGGTGGGATTGCCGTCGGTGTCATTGCGCTGATCTCGTTGTACTCCACCAAGCCGATCAACCCGTTGATCGCCGTGGCCTCCTTTGTCCCGATGCTGCTTGCAGTCACACTCGCAGCGTCCCTGATATGCCTGGTTTTTCGCCGCTGGATCCTGCTGGCGATTTCGGTGGTACTGATAGCGGTGGGCGCGTCGGTGATCAGTCCACTGTATGTAGCAAACAGTTCCGAAATCGACGGGCCGTCTCTGCGTGTAATGCAAGCGAACCTTCTCTTCGGGCAGGCAGACCCCGTCAGTTTGACTGCGACGGTGCGCGAGAAGGCAGTCGATGTCCTGACGGTTCAGGAACTGACCACATCACTCGAAGGCTCTCTGAGAGATCAAGGGCTCGAGCAACTGCTGCCGCATCACTACTTGGTACCGGACGAGGCCGGCGGCGGTGGCGCAGGTATTTACAGTCGTTATCCGCTGACGGAAACTCGGGAATTGAACGGCTTCGGACCTACCAATCTTGTTGCCGAAGTGGGATTCTCAACCCCGTTCACCCTTCTGGCGGTTCACCCCGGACCGGCGTACGTGACCCCGCCCGACGTGTGGACTGCCGAGCTGAGCACTTTGCGAAACGCGCTCGACGCCGCTGCCGCGGAGGGAACCGTCGTCGTCAGTGGCGATTTCAACACGACCTTCACGCACAAGCAATTCCGTGACCTTCTCGACGTCGGCTACTCCGATACCGCAGGCCAATTGGGAGTCGGCATCGTTCGCACCTACCCGGCGGACAAAAAATTTCCCGCGATCGTCGGCATCGACCATGTACTTCTGCGGGGTGCACAGGCGAAGTCTCTCGAGCGCATCGAGATCGAAGGTTCCGATCACTACGGCTTGATCGTCGACGTGGCGATCGCCCAGTAGTCGGAGAGCACCCGATCCGCGCGAACGCGTTACGGATCACCCGTGCTTCGGCATGCTTCGACCCGACACATCGATTGTTCGATGTAGATGATGCGGCGTACGCAGGACGATCGACCGGTCCACCACGGATACGCCCGGAAACTGCTCGGCGAGATAACCTTCCAAACGCTGCACGTCGTCGATCGAGCGCAGCCACACCGCCAATGCGATGTCGTAGCTGCCGATCGTCGAAGCAACAAGCCTCGCCTCACGCAGGAGGGAAAGGCGCTGAGCAATGGCTTCCTTTCGCCCCTCGAGACGTAAGAAATACCACGCGTAGACCGGCCAGCCGGAGTAGGGCCGAGCAATCTCCGTGCGGACGACCAGGCGCCCCGTCGACAGCTCGTGAGAAAGGAGCGCCCCGGCGCGAGCCGGCGCGACGCCGAGGGCTGCAGCGAGGGCCGAGACGGTAATTCGTGGTTCGCGAGAAAGGATGTCGAACAGCTTCGACTGTTCCTCTTCGCTGGCGCGTACCCCACGACTCTTCGCCGCCGGGGCCGACTCGAGCGCGGCAATTTCTTCCGCATCGAGAGCACGTAGACGCCAGTTTCGTGCGTCGGAATTCGCCGAGGACACGATCTGAGTTCGCATCGCAGTGACCATCGGCAGCGATCGTGTTCGTTCCAAGACATACCTGGACAATTGATCGAGGTCAGTGCAGGTGAGCGTGACGAGTAGATCCCGATTGCCGGTTGTGAGATCGACTGTGAGAACTTCGGGATCGTGCGCGATCTGTTCGGCCACGCTCAAGGTCTGTGCCGGTGCGCATTCGATCTCGAGCAGTGCGGTCGCCGACACGATGGGACCCCCACGGTACGCAGCGATCCACGCTATCCCTTGCGAGTGCAGACGCTCCCAACGCCTGGTCAGGGTGACCGGGTCGGAACCGATCGCGCGTGAAAGCTCGGACCACGAGGCTCGCGGCCTGATCTGCAGTGCGTTCAACAGCCGAAGATCTTCGTCCTTGAGCACCTGATCCTGCACCGAGGACCTCACTTTCAAAAGAATGCTGCACCGAAACAGGATCGAAACGCATCGATCCTAACTTCATCACATCAATAGTCCACCAAATCCTGAACCTCGAGAACGCTTGCTTCTTGCGTTCGTTCGCCCCCTCGAGAAAGACACCGACATGACCGAAGCATTCCCTGTCTCGCATGACGATTCTCCGGTCAGCGATCAAACCCCGACGCAAAAGATCGTTTTCGCCTTGAGGTCGCCACGGCTGTGGATCGTGGCGATTCTGCTCCTCGCGCTTGCGGCAGGCGCCCAACTGATCGGCCCCGCAGTGATTCCTGTCGGCGCTGCCGCCATCACGATCTTGCCCATGGTGTGGGGACTGATTGCCGGCGGTGCCGTCTCGAGTCAGAAGTGGAAACCTCTCGGCCTCGATCTTCAGGCCGCAGCCTCGGCAATCATGGGGCTGGCTGTTCTCTTGCTTTGCGCGAGACTGTCTTTCACCATCGGCCCGAACATCCAACTGTTGTTCGAGGCGGGCCCCGCCCTGCTACTGCAGGAACTGGGACACTTGTTCGGCACTATCGCTCTCGCACTCCCGCTGGCGGTACTCCTTCGGATGGGACCGGCCACCGTCGGAGCCACCTTCTCCATCGACCGCGAGGGGTCCTTCGCGATGGTCAGTGAACGCTACGGTCCCGATTCCGACCAGTACCGTGGTGTCCTGTCGATGTACGTCTTCGGCACTCTGTTCGGTGCCGTGCTGATCAGCCTGATTGCGTCGCTGGCGACATCCTTCAACATCTTCGACCCCCTTGCATTGGCGATGGGTGCTGGGGTCGGATCCGGCTCGATGATGGCTGCCGCTGCCGCCAGCGTCGTTTCGGCGCACCCCGAGATGGCCGACCAGGTACTCGCCGTAGCGGCAACATCCAACATCATCACCGGCCTCCTCGGCGTGTATGTCGGCATGTATGTCGCACTCCCCCTTGCCGATCGAATCTACGGCGCACTCACCAAGCGCTCGAAGACGACCAGCGAACGGAAAGCCGACACTGCCCCACGAGCGGTTGCGCCGAGCGTCACCGTGCCGCTGACCACCATCGTTCCGATTCTGTTCGTCGGTGGGGTCATCGTCTCCTCGATCGCAGCGGGTGGCGTATCTCGATCGATCATCGTCGGTTACCTGATCCTCACCGGATTGTTGCTCCTGGGCGTCGGCGTGGCCCGCCTGACGCGCGGCAAGATCGCGGCGATGATCGCAATCATCACCATCGGCGCCTTGGCGACAACACCGTGGTCCCCCATCGGTGATTTCGTCTCGAGCACCGTCGGGACTGTCGACTTTCTCTCGATCTGCACCCTCACCTTGACTGTCGCAGGTCTCAGCCTCGGCAAGGACCTTCCCTTGCTCAAGACGATCGGCTGGAAGATCGTGCCCGTCGGAATCGTCGCGATCCTCGCCTCTTACCTACTTTCCGTGGTCGTCGCGGAGTTCGCGCTGGGCCTCTGGCACTAGAACTGCACCCGAAGACGCTGAGAACTGAAGACACCGCGATCCGAAGACACAGAGAACCAAAGATGTTGAAAGGAAGCAATACCCATGTCCATCGCTGACACCCTCACCCACACAGACTCGGTTTCGAGCACGATCGAGAAGTGGGCATCACGCCTCATCGATGTCAGCCACACGATCCATGCTCACCCAGAGCTGGCATTCGAAGAGCATCGGGCGTCCGCCCTCTTGGCGGACGCCGCACAGGAAGCCGGCTTCACGGTTACTCGCGCCGCCTACGGCCTCGAGACGGCATTCGAAGCTGTGCGAGGCTCCGGCCCCTTCCGCGTCGTAGTCTGCGCCGAGTACGACGCCCTTCCCGACATCGGTCATGCGTGTGGACACAATGTCATCGCCGCTGCCGGACTGGGAGCAGCTATCGCGCTCGGAGAGGTCGCGGAGGAACACGGCCTGACCGTCGTCCTTCTCGGTACGCCGGCCGAAGAACATGGCGGCGGGAAAGTCTTGCTGCTCGAACGTGGCGCATGGGAGGGCGCGGCGATGTCGATCATGGTCCACGGCGCTGCAGGTGAAGACGTCAGTTGCACCGTCACCGGAACGCAGGCAGTCGATCGGTTCGACGTGACCTACACCGGACGAGCCGCACACGCGGCCGCTGCGCCACACAAGGGCATCAACGCAGGTGACGCCGCCACGATCGCCTTGGTCGCCATCGGACTTCTCCGTCAACAACTTCCGTCCGACGTCAGGCTCAACGCCTATGTCGAGCACGGCGGCGAAGCAACAAACATCATTCCGGCCTCGACGTTGGTGCGAGCGGAAGTTCGGGCCGCAGAACTCGACGTGCTGTTGGACGCCAAGCGTCGCATGCTCTCCTGCTTCGAGGGCGCAGCTGTGGCCAGCGACTGCTCCTGGTCGACCGAACGCGCCGAACCGCGCTACGAGGAGCTTGTTCAACATCGCGTGCTGGCGACGATCTGGGACGAGGAGATCGCGAGCCTGGGCCGCACCGCGGCCGCCCGAACTCCCCTGACCGGCGGCTCGACGGACATGGGCAACGTGTCGAAGGTGGTCCCCTCGATCCACCCGATGATCGCGTTGCGCGGCGTCACCGGAGTTCCTCACACTATCGAGTTTGCCGCTGATGCCCGCTCCGCAGCGGGCGACGAAGCTGTTCTGCACGGAGCAATCGCAATGGCGCGCACAGTGATCCGAGCCGCCACCGCGGACTCGCGCTCCAATCTCCTGACGATTGCGGCCCAGCGCGAGTCAGGAGCGACCACCGTCACGAGCGCCGAATGAGCACCACCGGCGTCTATGTTTCCGCTCTCGAATTCTTCTCCATCGGCATCGGACCCTCCAGTTCACACACGGTCGGTCCGATGCGCGCCGCTCGCACTTTCGGCGGCGAGCTCTCCGCCGCCGGCTTGACCGCGTCGGTCGACCGAATTCGCTGCAACCTGCACGGCTCTCTCGCCGCCACCGGAATAGGTCACTGCACTCCCGACGCGGTGATTGCGGGACTTCGTGGGTTGGATCCTGAAACGTGCGAGCCGACCGACGTTCACGGGCGATGGGCCGAACTGTCGGACGGCGGATCGGTGATGCTAGTCGGCGGTTCACTCGGACATGTTGTGTTCACTCGCGAGGACATGGTGTTCGAGCCACTCGTTCGCCGTCACGGGCACCCCAACTCGATGACACTGACAGCCTTCAAGGGTAACGAAATCGTCTGTACGAGTACATATCTGTCGATCGGTGGCGGATTCGTACTGCGCGCCGGAACGGAGACGCAAGCAAGCACGCATTCGATCAACTCACACTATCGAACCGCGAAAGAACTACTGGCGGAATGCGACTCCGGAACTATCGCCGAGCTGGCACTGTCGGACGAAATCGCGATACACGGCCAGGATCGGGCATTCGCCGGCATCGACGCGATCTGGTCCGCGATGCGCGCATGCATCGAACGCGGCACCCAGACCGAAGGTGTATTGCCCGGGCGTCTCGGAGTTCGCCGAAGAGCACGGTCTGCGAACATTCAACTGGAACAACGTAACTGCGCACCATCCTCACGCGAGTGGTTGACCGTCTACGCCATGGCGGTCAACGAAGAAAATGCAGCAGGTGGCCGCGTGGTAACGGCTCCGACGAACGGTGCCGCAGGCATCGTGCCGGCGGTGCTCTACCACCACATACGTGCGACGGGCGCCGGCGCTCACGACGTTCGAACCTTTCTCCTCACCGCTGCCGCAATCGGATCGATCATCAAGGCGAATGCCTCGATCTCGGGCGCGGAGGCGGGGTGCCAAGGCGAAGTCGGAGCTGCCTGCGCGATGGCGGCAGCCGGCTTGTGCGCTGTCATGGGCGGATCACCACGACAAATCGAGAATGCAGCTGAGATTGCCATGGAACACCATCTGGGGCTGACCTGCGATCCGGTTGGTGGCCTGGTCCAAATCCCCTGCATCGAACGAAATGCCGTAGCCGCCTCGACTGCAGTCACCGCAGCTCAGCTCGCATACCTGGGTGACGGGACGCATGTGGTGAGCCTCGATACCGTCATCGAAACCATGCGCCAAACCGGAAACGACATGTCCGTGCGTTACAAGGAAACCAGTGAAGGCGGACTCGCCGTCAATGTCGTCGAGTGCTGAGGGGATGTCGACGGCAGCGGCGACGGCGGGCGGACGCCATCGCCGGAAATATCATCCTCTCGAACGATGAAGTCCGGTGTACCGATTTCTACACTCGTTGACATGACTTTGTGGACGGTGACCAGATGATCGCTCATCACGCTGGAGGAATCCCACTGCACAACTCTCCACTGCACAACACCGCGGGGCCGTCGCGCTCGACGCAGTCCTCCGGTCGCAAGATCGCCACGTTGATCGCGTTGGTCGCCGGTTTCTCCGCTGCCTTCGTTCTCGCCCCGGGCATGCTGACGAGTAGGCCGGGCGATGGGTACGCAGGCGAGGGGGAACTCGTCGAGACGGTCCGCGCCGCGTTCGTCGAATACTGGAGTTCCGGTGCCCAAGCCTTCTCTCCGAGCTTGGAGTCCGCTGTCGACTACTGGCTGCGTTACCACGTGGCCAAGGCTGTGATCGCGGTAATCCTGCTGACGGTTCTGTTCGCACTCGGCCGCATGCTCAAGGCGTCGTTCGTGAACGCCGGCCCTCTGACGACTGGAAAGAAACTCGCATTCGTCTCGGCGGGAGGCCTGGTCGCGCTCCTCGCACTGTTCTCTTCGGTACTCGTGATGGCAAATGTCCAAGGTGTTGTCGCACCCTTCTCTTCGCTGATCTCGATGTTGCCCGTGGCCCAGACGGATGGGGCACTCTCCGAAACTGTCGGGCAGGTCCGACAACAGCTCGCTCAGTCGACGGGCACCGGAAATCAGCAAAGTCCCGCCCTCGAACTGATGATCAGCGACTTCGCGCGGTATCACTTGGCCATGGCGGTGATCGCGCTGATCGCGGCAGCAATATCACTGGCCGTGGCTGTGGTCGTGTGGGCACGCTTCGCGAGAACGGCACGATCCGACAGGCGGACGAGATTCATGTCGGGGTCGATAGGTCGTCTCACTGCACTGTTCACGCTGGGATTGATCGTTGTCGGCGTAGCAAATATGGGCACCGCGGCAGACCCCGCACTGGCCCTGGCGGCGTTCTTCGACGGCGGGCTCTGACCCAAGTCAAGGGTTCAGACCAGGGTTCCGTAGTCCCCCGGTACCGGTTGAGGAGGTACCTGGGGACTGCGTCTGCCGTACCCGGGGTCGATGTGTGAGTGCCCTCGGACAGGCAGAGTTCGACTCATGAAAACCGGAGCAAGACGCATCATGCTTGTCGGCCTGTGCAGCGCCATGGTTGCCGGCGCTGTAATCAGCTGCAGCACGGACAAATCCGCAGACAATCCCACATCCACCACTGACAAGGTCATGGACTCTGCCATCACCGGCCAGCTCGATTCGATCATCGACGCTGCGGTGAATTCGACGGGGATTCCCGGTGCGATGGTGGGCATTTGGGGACCCGACGGCAACTATGTGAAGGTTGCAGGAGTCGCCGACACTGCAACCAAGGCACCGATGGAGACCGACTTCTACCACCGGATCGGTAGCGTCACCAAGACATTTACCGTCACCGCCCTGCTGCAATTGGTCGACGAGGGAAAGATCGGTCTCGACGATCCGATCTCCCAGTACGTCGACGGGGTCATGGAAGGTGATGCGATCAGCTTGCGTCATCTGGCAGGGATGCGCAGCGGCCTCGTGGACTACACGACGTCTGAACAGTTTGTGATGGAATATCTTTCGGATCCTCGCCGAACTTTCACACCGGAGGAACTCGTCGGATACGTCAAGGACCTCCCACTCCAACTTCGACCAGGGACCACCGTCGACTACTCGAACACCAACACTATTCTGCTGGGAATGGTGATCGAAAAGGTCTCCGGCTCAAAACTGTCGGACGTCATCGACACCAAGATCACGACACCACTCGGCATGGAGCACACCAGCTTTCCCACGACCAACGCGTTCCCGACACCACACGCACAGGGGTACACCAACCAAACGCTCGACGAATCCGTGACCGCGGCGACGGACTGGAATCCGTCGTGGGGCGGCGCCGCGGGTGCAATGATCTCGTCGTTGGACGACATGCGCATCTGGGTTCCGGCGCTGGCCAAGGGCGATCTCCTCACCGACGACACTCAGAAGCAGCGCCTGCAAACCGTGAACTTGAGCGAAGGGGACGACAGCTCCGGCTACGGACTCGGATTGTTCAACAGCGGTGGCTGGATCGGTCACAACGGAAGCCTGCCCGGCTACAAGACAGTCTCGGTCTACTTGCCCGAGAAGGACACCACACTGGTCGTCTTCATCAACACCGACATCGACGGCGAGACTGATCTGACCAGCGCATTGATGGCACCGATCACCAAGTTGATCAGCCCCGACAACGTCTACGGCTGATCACCTCAGGTCCGATCCACAATTCGGACAAAAGTGACATACCGGGTTCGATCTGTCGATAAGCTCGACCGTCGGCAGATCGAAACCCGAAAGAGGCGCTCATGGGATCGTTGAACGACTGGCTACTCAACAGCGACAGCCCGCTCGTGGGCATAGTCGGCGGCATCCTGCTGACGATCGCAATGCTCTCCGGCGGTACGGGCATGTAGCCCATTCACATCAGCATGTGATTCGTGACATCTTCACGTGACTCAACGAACATGTTCGTTACGAACATGTTCGTGTACCGTGAAAATATGCCCAATCAGCCAGCAAGTCCATCGAGCCGACGCAATCGTCCGGCCAAACCCGCTCTGACACGCGAGGGCATCGTCAGTACCGCGGTGAAAATCTTGCGGTCGGAGGGGTTGCAGAAGTTGACCATGCGTCGACTCGCCCTCGAACTCGACACCGGGCCGGCGTCGCTGTACGTGTACGTTCAAAATACCGCCGAATTGCACGCCGCCGTTCTGGACGAACTGCTCGGAGTCGTGGACCTCGCCGAAAATTCCTCCGGCACTTGGCAAGCGCGCCTCGAACGGGTGCTGACGTCCTACACGGCCATACTGTTCGATCATCCCGGCCTTGCCCAGTCGGTTCTCGTTTCCCGGCCCAGCGGAGTTCACTACGTACGCCTGCTCGAGCGCCTGCTGGCATTGCTCGACGAAGGCGAAGTCCCTTCGGGTCAAGCCGCGTGGGGCGTGGACTTGCTGCTGCAGTACGCGACGTCCACTGCTGCCGAACACTCGGCGCCGAACAATTCCGCCGACTCGGATGCCCAATGGAGCGCGTTGACCGACGCAATCCGGAACGCAAACCCGCAGACGCACCCACTCGTCGCAGGCCATGCAACAGCTCTACTTGCCGGTGAACCCACCGCGCGCCTCTCCTGGGGATTCCGCACGCTCATCAGGGGCATCGAGAACACCCCACTCACTTCTTAGGAACCCACCATGAACCACTACCCCATCGCAATCATCGGCGCCGGCCTCGGCGGCCTCACCCTCGCCCGAGTCCTCCATCTCCGCGGAATCGATTCGGCGGTATTCGATTTCGAATCCGGACCAACAGCTCGGACCCAAGGCGGGATGCTCGACATCCACGAAGACTCGGGCCAGATCGCGCTTCGTGCCGCAGGCCTCTACGACGAGTTCCGCGCACTCGTTCATCAAGGCGGCGAAGAGACACGCGTCCTCGATCGAAATGCCGTCGTGCACCTGAGCGAGCAGGACACCGGAGACGGCGACCGCCCGGAAATCGACCGCGGCCAGCTGCGTGACCTACTGCTCAGCTCTATTCCGAAAGAAACAATCCACTGGGGAGCAAAGGTCCGCAGTGCCCATCTGTTGCCGGACCGTCGACACGAGGTCCACCTCACGGATGGCACCCACTTCACCACCGATCTCCTGGTCGGCGCCGACGGCGCGTGGTCGAAAATTCGCCCACTGGTTTCAAACGCCACTCCTGCCTATACCGGAGTATCTTTCGTGGAGTTCGACCTTCACGACGCCGACAACCAGCACGCGAAGGCCGCTGAAACAGTAGGCGGCGGAATGATGTTCGCGCTCAGCGCCGACAAGGGCTTCCTTGCCCACCGTGAGACCGACAACAGTCTGCACATCTACGCCGCCCTGCGAGTTCCCGAGAACTGGTCAGCGAGTGTCGACTTCTCCGACGATCATATTGCGAAGAAGATTCTGCTGGAACACTTCTCGGACTGGGACGAGTCGCTGCGGTCACTGATCGTCGAAGCGGACAGCTCGCTGACCCCTCGCCCCATCCATGCTCTTCCCATCGGGCACAGTTGGAGCCGTACTCCCGGGGTCACTCTGCTCGGGGACGCAGCGCATGTCATGTCGCCGTTTGCCGGAGAGGGCGCGAACCTGGCAATGCTCGACGGCGCCGAACTCGGCGAGGCGATCGCATCACATAGCGGCACGGAGGAAGGACTTGCTGCCTACGAAGAACGACTCTTCCCACGCAGCGCCGCATCGGCACAACAGTCGGCTGACGGTCTGGACATGTGCTTCGGCGAGAACGCACCCCAGGGGCTCCTGGACATGTTCAACTCACAACCGTGACCTGACGAATTCGGATCAGGTCGTCATGCCTCGAGGGCAAGCGACGAAGACAAACCACGGTGGGCTTCGACTTCATCGAGCAGTTGGTGGGCTTTCTGCTCGACCACGGACAGTGCATCGGCGCCGGCGACCCACCGACGCGGGGGTAGCGGCGAATCGACAAGTGCCACAAGTGCCGCGGCAAGTTTCACCGGATCCCCACCCTGGGCACCGTTCATGCTCTTCCACGCTTCGACGGTCTTGCCAGTCCGGGCGTCGTAATCGTCTATCGACAATTCAGGCCAGATCGACGACGCACCCTCGACAAGCAGTTCGGTCCGGAAGAATCCCGGCTCCACGATCGTCGTCCCGATTCCGTACGGTTCGACGTCGAATCGCAATGATTCCATCCAGCCCTCCAGCGCAAATTTCGACGCGGCGTAGGCTGCGCAAAACTCCTGACCAACCAGGCCCGCAAGCGAACTGACAGTCACGACATGTCCACTCCGTTGCCTACGCATCACCGGCAACACCGCCCGTGTCACATTGATCGGCCCGAAAAAGTTGGTCTCCATCTGAGCGCGAAGTTGCGCCGGACTGACAACCTCGAAGAACCCGGCGTAGAAGTTTCCGGCGTTGTTCACCAGCACATCGATTCCACCGAATCGCGCAACTGCCGTGTCCACCGCAGCATATGCGGCTTGTTCGTCGGTGATGTCCAAGGCAATCACCAACAGGTCGTCATGCTCACCGATCGCTGCAGAAACACGGTCCGCATCACGCCCCGTTGCCACCACCGCGTGCCCGCCGGCAAGAGCCGCCTGAGCAATGTCGACTCCCATGCCCCGGCCTGCGCCGGTTACGAACCAGACTTTCTTGTCACCCATGTTCACTGTCCTCCCGTTTGATGGAGTCCAGTACAGAACAGATTCCACGGGCCTGGGAGTGCCTATCGTTCCCGGTAACAGCAGACCCCCTCGGCGCCCCTCCTACTCGCGAAGAGTCGTCAAGAAGGCAATACGGTCACCACGGTAGAGCGAGCGAACCCGCTCGATCGGCACACCATCCGGGTCGACAGACGTGCGGTGCAGTAGAAGCATCGGCATCGAGGTGGTGGACTCGACGAGGGTTGCCTCCCGCGGTGAGGCAAGTACCGTCTCGATCCGTTCGGTTGCGGAGGCGAAGACCACGCCGATCGAGCGAATGGCCGCGTAGAGCGATGTCGTCGCGTCGAAAGCGTCGAGCATTTCACCGAACCTGCTGTCCGGCAGGAAGGTTGATTCGAGTCCGATCTTCTCACCGTCGGCGAAGAGGACACGCTCGAGATGAACGACGCTGTCGCCCAACTCGATACCCAACTCCGTGGCGAGACCGTCGTCGGCCGACATTCGTTCGAACGTCACAACCTTACGACTGGGCACTCGCCCAGCACTCAGTGCGCCTTCGGTATAAGAACGAATCGAGAGCGGCTGAACCAACTTCGGACTCGCGACGACAGTGCCCCGCCCCCGCCGCTCGATCCGTCCTTCGACAAGCAGATCACGAAGCGCTTGACGGACCGTCTCGCGAGCGACAGTGAAACGTGCCGCCAATTCCCGCTCGGACGGGACTGCGTCGCCCTCCTCGAGCCCACTGAGAATGGTCTCGATCTCGGTGCGCACCCGGTAGTACTTCAGCTCCGGTTCGATCACGACGCTCGAGGTCCCCGGCCCGGTGGACGTCTGCTGATTCATGGCGCAAGCGTACAAGAATTCGGTCTATACCAATTGTTAACCTGGAGTTCGTCTCGATTCCCCCTATTGGTCTAGACCAAACGTCACTATCTCTACATGCGAATTTTGATTGTGGGCGGAGGAATCCTCGGAACGGCGCACGCCGACGAGGCAATCCGCCGGGGACACGACGTCATCCATCTCGAACGCGAGCCCGAAGCCCGCGGTGCAACGGTACGGAACTTCGGATTGGTCTGGGTATCCGGGCGCGCTCCGCACGAACTCGAAGCCGCGCTGCGTTCGCGCGAGCTGTGGGCGGACCTTGCCGCCCGTGTCCCCGGCGTCGGATACCGCCCGGCCGGCTCCATCACCCTCATGCGCACCGAGGAGGAGGTCGCAGTCGCGCAGGAAGCATTCGCTCGGCCGGACGCCGACAACCGAGGGTTCGCACTTCTCGATCCCGACGCCGTTCGCGTCGTCAACCCCGCGCTCCGGGGCAAGTTTCTCGGCGGACTGCACTGCACCCTGGACGCCGCTGTCGAGTCACGGCAAGCGCTCCCCGCCATCCGTTCTTACCTCGAATCCACCGGCCGTTACACCTTCCACGCCGGAACGGAAGCCCGCGAGATCACGACGAACACCCCCGGCGTACACATCCGCGACGATCGCGGTCGCAACTTCGACGCCGATCTCGTGATCGTCTGCCCCGGAGCAACACTCGGCGGATTGGCCCGCGATCTCGCCGGCGATCTCCCGTTGCGACGTGTGCGCCTGCAGATGATGCAGACCGCCCCACTCGGCGAAAAGCTCACCACCGCAATCGCTGACGGTGACAGCTTCCGCTACTACCCCGGTTTCGCCGGATCTGCCCTCGATCACCTTCGCACGGTGCAGCCACAGGAACCGACTGCCGAGGAGCACCGCATGCAACTCCTGTGCGTGCAGCGCTTGCACGGCGGTCTGACCATCGGTGACACCCACGAATACGAGGAGCCCTTCGACTTCGACGTCGACGAGGCGCCCTATCGCCATCTGTCCGGAGTGGTGGAAACACTTCTGGGGCGCGATCTTCCGCCCATCGTCAAGCGATGGGCGGGCGTCTACAGCCAGTGCCTCGACCCCTCACAACTTGTTCACCGCGCACAAGCCGCCGACAACGTCTGGGTGGTTGCCGGTCCCGGTGGCCGCGGCATGACGCTCGGCCCGGCACTGGCGGAACAAACCGCCGACCAGCTCGGTCTCTGAATCCTTCCGACAAGAAAGACTTCTCATGTCTCCCATCACCCTTGCCGTTCTCGACATGGCCGGCACCACCGTCGCCGACGACGGACTGGTTCTTCGCGCGTTCGCCGCCGCTGCCGAAGCCGGCGGACTGCCTGCCGAAGGCCCGGAAGCCGACGCCGCTCGCCAGTACGTCCTCGACACCATGGGCCAGTCGAAGATCGTCGTGTTCCGGGCGATCTTCGGTGACGAGAACCGCGCCCAGGCCGCGAACGCCGCATTCGAAACCACTTACGATTCCCTCATCGACCAGGGGCTGGCCGAGCCGATCCCTGGCGCGGAGAAGGCGATCACCACACTGCGCGAGGCCGGCATCAAAGTTGCCTTGACCACCGGGTTCAGCCGATCGACGCAGGACAAACTCCTCGTCGCGCTCGGCTGGGAAACCCTCGCCGATCTCACCCTCTCCCCCGCCGAGGCCGGTCGCGGTCGACCGTACCCGGACCTGATTCTGACTGCCCTGCTCAAACTTTCGATCGACGACGTCCACCAGATCGCCGTACTCGGCGACACGTCCAACGACGTGCTCAGCGGCATTCGTTCCGGCGCATCCATCGTCGCCGGAACTCTGACCGGCGCACACGACGAGCAACAGCTTCGCGACGCCGGAGCCACCCACATCGTCCCGTCGGTGACGGAGTTCGCCGAACTCCTCACCCACTCCTGATCTCACCTCCGAAAAAGGAATCGTCATGCGTCTACGCCCGAGCATCGCTGCGGCCGCTCTCGCCGTGTCCGTCCTTTCGTTCACCACCGCCTGCGGTGGCACCGGCACTGCTGCCGGATCAGACACCGAAACCGTCACCGTCTACAGCGCCGACGGTCTGTCCGGTTGGTACAAGGGAAGATTCGACGCCTTCACCGCGCAGACCGGTATCGCCGTCAACCTCGTGGAAGCCGGATCCGGCGAGGTCGTCTCGCGGGTCGAGAAAGAACAGTCCAACCCACAGGCGGACGTGATCATCACGCTGCCGCCGTTCATCCAGAAGGCCGACGCCCAAGGTCTGCTCGAGCCCAGCGGAATCGACACCTCCGCCGTTCCCGCGGACGAGAAGGACGACGCCGGCAAATACGTACCCGTCGTCGAGAATTACCTCTCGTTCATCGCCAATCCGACTGCGTCACCCGCCCCACAATCTTGGGACGACCTGCTCACTGATCAGTTCAAGGGCAAGTTGCAGTACTCCACGCCCGGCCAGGCCGGCGACGGTACCGCGGTGTTGTTGCTGCTCCAGCATCTGATGGGCAAGGAAGGCGCACTCGACTACCTCGGAAAGCTCCAGGCCAACAACGTCGGTCCCTCGTCCTCCACCGGAAAGCTCCAGCCCAAGGTCAGCAACGGAGAACTCCTGGTCGCCAACGGTGACGTCCAGATGAACCTCGCCTCCATCGCCGACGACGGCTCGAAGTTCGACATCTTCTTCCCCGCGGGAGCCGACGGCACTCGCACCACCATTGCACTGCCCTACGTGATGGGCCTCGCCAAGAGCGCACCGAGCAGCGAACAAGCCAAGAAGTTGATGGAGTTCCTGCTCTCCGAAGAATCCCAGAAGACCGTCGCCACCGATGCACTCGGCGTATCGGTCCGCGAGGACGTCCGAAGCAGTGCCGGTGAATCGACCGACAAGAACACGCCGTCGGGAGTTCTACAGGGCGTCAACGTGTGGACCCCGAACTGGAACGACGTCCTCAGCTCGCTCGACGCCGACATCGCCGCTTACCAGAAAGCCACCGGGAGCTGATCATGGCAAGAACCAGACTGGGGCGGACGCTCCCCGAGACCGTCGGTGTTCACGGAGCGATCGAACATTCCGCTCCGGCCATCACCTTCGATCGCGTCAACGTCGCCTACGGCCGCGGGAAGACCGCAACCCATGCACTCGTCGATTTCAATCTGCGAGTGGCACCGGGTGAAACTGTGGCACTGCTGGGGCCCAGTGGATCCGGCAAGTCGACCGCTCTGAAGGCCCTCGCGGGATTTGTCCGCCCCACGTCCGGTTCCGTCAAGCTCGGCACCCGAGACGTCACCAATCTGCCTCCCGCACAACGCGGTATCGGCGTCGTCGTTCAGTCGTACGCACTCTTCCCGCACATGCGAGTTTCCGAGAACGTAGCCTTCGGACTCCGAGCCCATCGCGTGCCGCGGTCGGAGATCGGCCCTCGCGTAGCCGAAGCCCTCGACATGGTCGGGATGTCGGCGTACGGAAAGCGCCTTCCCCGTGAGCTTTCCGGCGGTCAACAGCAGCGAATCGCAATCGCCCGAGCCTTGGCAATTCGCCCTGGAGTACTCCTCCTCGACGAACCACTGGCCGCCCTGGATGCGCAACTTCGCGAGAGCATGCTCGGCGAACTGGCGAGACTGCGCGCCGCACTACCTGACACAGCCATGCTCTATGTGACGCACGATCAGAGTGAAGCCCTGGCGCTCGCAGACCGAATCGCAGTGATGCGCAACGCCAGACTCGCGGACATCGACACCGCCGAGGCCTTGTGGAAACGCCCGCCGTCCAGCTTCACCGCGGCCTTCCTCGGGGGTGCCAACCTGCTGCCCTGCACCGTCACACGCGTCATCGGCACCTCCGCACTGGTCTCGATCGGTGGCACGCCGTTCACCGCTCACGCCCCGCAGCCCGAGATCGGGCACATCGAATGGGAGTCCGACATGGACGCCTACCTGTGTGTTCGTCCACACGCGGTAGGCGTAACCGGCGTCGGCGCACGAGGATCATTCCCGGCGCGCATCGTCTCGAGCGTCTGGCGCGGTTCCACGACGCGACTGACGCTGGCTGTCCGTGGCCTCGACGACGTCCGCGTCGACGTGGATGTTCCAGGGCACGACGAACGACCGGTCGACACCGAAGTGGGCGTCGTCTTGCCCACGGACGGCAGTGTCCTGGTGCCGGCGGATCGCCACCCATGACGACAACCTTGGAACGCCCTGAAACCGCTGTGCCCCAGCACAAAGACCCCATCCCCTGGCGCCGGATCGGGTGGACGCTACCGCCACTGCTTCTTGTCCTCGTGTTTGCTGTCTATCCCACTGCGCGTGTCCTCACGGAATCGCTGAGCACCGGAAGCGGCACCGGGTTGTCCACGTGGTCCTCCGTGCTCGGTTCGGAACTGTTCCGAACCGCACTGTGGCGGACCATCCAGATCGCCGTGGCGTCGACTCTGGGGTGCCTGATCCTGGGAACCTTCCTCGCCTTGGTGCTTGCCTTCGTTCCATTCGCCGGATCCAAGGTGGTGGGGCGATTGATCGACACCGTGCTCGCCCTGCCGTCATTCCTGATCACGCTGGCGTTCACGTTTCTGTACGGCACGGCCGGCGCCGTCAACGCCTTGATCATCAGCATCACCGGCGACGCGAGCGGCCCGCTAAATTTCCTGAACACTCCGTTCGGAGTCATCGCGGCCGAAATCACCTTCTTCACACCCTTTGTCGTGCGTCCGCTATTGGCCGCGTTCACCCAGATTCCGCGTGAACAGCTCGACGTTGCAGCCAGTCTCGGCGCGTCACCCGTCCGAGTTCTGCGGCAGGTGGTGATGCCGGAAGCGTGGCCAGCCCTCCTGGCCGGTGGATCGCTCGTACTTCTGATGACACTGAATGAATTCGGCATCGTGCTCTTCACCGGAGCAAAAGACGTCGTAACTCTTCCGGTCCTCATCTACACCCGCGGCATCGTCACCTTCGACTTGCCCGGCGCGGCAGTGATCGCGACGGTCCAGGTCGCACTCTCACTCGGCCTGTACTGCCTCTACCGATTCACCTTCAACAGATTGATGGGAGGAAGCCGTGCTGCTGTGGACACGAAGCTCTAGGGCTCTCGTACTCGGATTCTTCACCCTCGTCGTCGCGGTGGTTTTTGTCGCGCCCATCGCCACCGTCGTCGCAGCTGCCTTGGCCGGATCGTGGACCGGTCCACTTCCGTCGAATCTCGGCGGCAAGAACTTCTCCACGGCGCTGTCCGACGAGAACTTCGCCAGCCTGATCGTCAGTTTGCAGACTGCGTTCATCTCGGGAGCACTGGCATTGATCGTCGGAACGTGGGCCGCGCTGGCCTCTCGTGAGGCACCGATGTGGCTGCGGCGCATCACCGATGCCGTATTCCATTTACCGATTGCGGTTCCGTCGGTCGCGATCGGCTTGGGTCTGTTGATCACTTTCAACGAGCGCCCACTGCTGCTCGGCGGCACCAAATGGATCGTGATTCTCGCTCACACGGTTTTGGTGCTTGCCTTTGCCTTCAGTTCCGTATCGGCCGCGCTCGAACGGCTCGATCCCGCCTACCGTCAAGCTGCCGAATCACTCGGCGCCGGCCCAGTGCGGGTGCTGACGCGGGTGACGCTGCCGCTGCTGCTCCCGGCGTTGGGTGCGGCCGCCGGGCTTTCCATCGCACTGTCGATGGGTGAGCTGGGCGCAACGGTCATGGTCTACCCGGCGACATGGAAGACCTTGCCGGTCAGCATCTTCGGACTCACCGACCGCGGCCAGGTATTTCTTGCCGCAGCAAATACGACACTGCTGCTTGCAGTTACCCTGATCGCCCTCATGGTGGTCGGCAGAATCCGTCGGCGCTGACCTTGCTGTGCGCCTTTATTAACCGCCCGCGGTTAATAAAGGCGCACAGCAAGGGGTTTATCCCTTCCGCAAGATGTACCGCTGAACCTTGCCGCTCGGGGTCTTGGGAAGGTTCGGAACAAAGTGCACTGTGCGTGGGTACGCGTGCGCTGCAAACTTCTTCTTCACCAGGGTTTGCAGTTCCTTCTCGAGTTCGTCGTCGCCGTCGACACCTTCGCGAAGTACGACGAACGCTTCGAGGACCTCACCGCGCAACTCGTCGGGCATGCCCACCACTGCCGCCTCGATGACGTGCTCGTGCATGACCAGCACGCTCTCGACGTCGAAGGGACCGATGCGGTAGCCCGCCATGATGATGACGTCGTCGTCGCGCGAGGAGAAGAAGAAGAATCCGTCCTCGTCCGTCATTCCGGCGTCACCGGTGATGTACCAGCGACCGTCTTCGCTGAATCGCTGCTTCGTCTTCTCCGGCGCATCGACGTATCCGGTGAACCACATCAACGGGCTGTTGTGAGTATCGATCGCCACGCGTCCCTGAGTGCGAGCCGGTGCGATGTCATCCGAATTGTCCTCCAGCACAGCGGCAGACCAGCCTGGCAACGGACGACCCATGGATCCGGGACGGACGTCCTCGCGGAGTCCGTCGGCCCAGGCGTTGACGATGAACATGCCGTGCTCGGTCTGGCCGTAGTGATCACGAACCTCGACGCCCAACGAGTTCTTCGACCACGCAACAACATCCGGCGTCAAGGGCTCACCGGCCGAGGACGCGCGGCGAAGCGAGATGCCTTCCGGAACGGGTGCCTTGTCGGCACGCAGACTGCGGTACACGGTCGGAGCAGCGGCAAAATTGGTGACACCGAACTTCTCGATGATCTGCCACGTCAGCGGCGCGGAGAATCCGGCATGCAGCAGAATGCTTCGCGTTCCCGCGGCAAGCGGACCGAGCAACGCGTAGTACAGCCCGTACGCCCAGCCCGGGTCTGCGGCGTTCCAGAACACGTCGTCCTGACGGACGTCGAGGCCGAACTCCTGGTAGGCGTGGAACGACGCGAGCGCGCGCACCGGAACCGGCACGCCCTTGGGTGTTCCCGTGGTGCCACTGGTGAACAACTGCACCATCGGTGCGTTGCCGCCGACTGCCTGAGCAGCGCCCTTCGGGTCTTCGGCATCCTGAGCTGCGACAAGTGCATCGAAGTCCAACTCGTCACCGGCCGCGCCGCCCGCGACGATGACCTGCCACGCTGCGTCGGCGGGGATGTCCTCACCCGGCGCGAGCTTGTCGAGCTGATTGGCGTCGGAAATGACCACCTTCGCGCCACTGGCCGTCAAGCGGAAAGCGATGGCCGGCGAAGCGAACGCCGTGAACAAGGGCACGTGGACCGCGCCGCGGCGCCAGATTCCGAGGAGTGCGACCACGAGGTCCGCAGACTTGCCCATCAAGGTCGCGACGTTGTCACCCGGCTCGACTCCGAGGTCGGCCAGAGCTGCCGCGAAACGCGCGGACTGCTCACGTAGATGACCGTAAGTGAGATCCACCGAGCTAAGGTCTGCCTCGACGACGGTGAATGCAACGCCATCCGCGGGATGCCGATCGCAGAGCAATTCTGCGGCGCTGGCATGCGGGGTGTCGTACTGGTCCAGCAGCTCGCGCACCCGTGCGGTGGGATCGGTGCTCATCAACTTGCTCCTTATCGATCGTCGTATGGTTGGCCCGACCGGTTACGTTGGCGGCTCGTCATACGTACTGTTCACCCCCTATGATCTAGCTCACAAGAGAACTTCACTACCCCCAGAAAGGGGTACCTGCGTGAATCGACATGCTTCGTCACTTCTGCGTCCCCGCGACGGGGACGCTATGCGAGGTGAACTCCGAACAATTGCAGCTCAGGGCGTTGTTCCCGTGCTGTTCGGAGGCGAGGTCCAGGACGGAACCCTGCACCTGAGCGAATTCGTCGGCACCCGCACCAACAATCTCAAGGGCTTGGCCATCCCGCCGCGCTCGGGCATGGGCGGACGCGTCGTCGCCCAGGGTTCACCGATCACCGTCAACGATTACGGCAATTCGCAGTCCATCACTCATCATTTCGACCGGCCTGTTCTCAGCGAGGGCCTGCATTCGATCATCGCCGTTCCGGTCATGGTGTCCGGCAAATCGCGCGCTGTCCTCTACGCCGCGATCCGTGATTCCGCTCCCCTCGGCGATCGCACAGCAGACGTCATGGTCAGCGCATCCCGGCGTCTCGGGATGGAGTTCGCCATCCGCGACGAGGTCGATCGTCGCCTGCAACTACTTCAGGCCGCCGCCGCGACCACCGCCGACGGTATGTCTTCGGAAGAGATCCGCGGAGTCCACGCCGAACTACGCAGTGTCGCCCAGACCGTGACCGACACCGACTTGCAGACCAAGCTCCGCGGACTTTCCCAGCGTTTAGCCAACCTGCTGCGGCCTACCGCCGACGCCGAATCCGACGTCGCGCTCACCCCGCGTGAAGTGGATGTTCTCTCGCAAGTCGCACTCGGCTGCACCAACATCGAAGCCGGCCAAAGGCTTTCCCTTCGACCTGAAACAGTCAAGAGCTATCTGCGAAGCGCGATGGGAAAGCTGGACGCGAGCTCACGCCACGAAGCCGTGGTTACCGCTCGCAGGTTGGGACTGCTCCCCTGAGGGGTCAGTAGCCTTCCGGCAGGGCGGTGAGCATGTCGCGGGTGACTGCGACGGCGTTGTCCGAACTTCCGCCCCGCACAACCAGAGTGGCGAAGGCCAGGTTGCCGCGATAGCCGACGAACCACGCATGCGATCCCCCGTCGACCTCGGCTTCACCGGTCTTGCCGTACACCTCACCCTGATCTTCGACGCGTTCTGCAGTACCGCTCGTGACCACGAGCCGCATCATGCCGCGCAGGCCGTCGACCATGGCCGGCGTGATCGCCGGGCGCTCACCGTCGATGGTGGTTTCGCGCCCCGAAATCAGTTGCGGGACCGGAGTCGAACCGTTCGCGACCGTCGCAGCTGCCATCGCCATTCCGAACGGACTGACCACGACCTTGCCCTGACCGAACCCGTCTTCCGTCCGCTGGACCAGGTCCGACGCCGGCGGCACCGAACCGGAATCGATCGGCAATCCCACCACGTTGTAGTCCTGGCCGATGCCGAACTGCGCTGCGGCAGTGGTCAACGTGTCTGCCTGCATCTCGCTGGCCAACTTGGCGAAGGACGTGTTGCACGAACGCGCGAAGGCCGTTGCCATCGGCACCGTGCCGAGTGCGAACTCGTTGTAGTTGGGGACGCTGCGCTCGCCGATCTCGATTCGGCCCGGGCATGGCACCATCGTGTCGGGGGTCGCCTGACCGGTCGAAATTGCCGCACCTGCCGTGATGATCTTGAAGGTCGAACCAGGCGGGTACTGACCCATCGTCGCGACCGGCCCGTCGCGGTCAGCTGCCTTGTTCTGCGCGACGGCCAGGATCGCGCCACTCGACGGTTCGATCACCACCATCATCGCCTGATCCTTGTTCACGTTCACCGCGCGCTGAGCAGCGATCTGGATGTTGCGGTCCAGACTGATACTGAACGACGGAACCGGTTGTGGCGCAGTCTCGGTCAACACGTCGGTGTCGACGCCGTTCTGGTTGACCGTGACGACACTCCAGCCGGCTTTGCCGTCGACCTCGTCGATGATCGTCTTCTTGATCTGCCCGAGAAGGTCAGGCGCGAACTCCGGGTCGGTCGACACGAGATCCGATTCGTCCGATACCGATACTCCCGATATCGCACCCAACTGCGCCGAAACTTGGTCGTAGTCGTCACTGCGCAGCCGCGTCACCAGATAGTCACCCTTGACGGCCGTCGAGGATTCGGCGATCGACTGACCGGTCAGCGACGCATCGAACCGCCCGAGAACACTTGCGAGACTGTTCGCGGAACCGATGATGTCGTTGCTCTTGGAGCGATCGAACTTCACTCGGTAGACGATTCCCGGCACCAGGACGTCGGTCCCCGAATGCTCGTTGACCCGCGCTCGCGGCGCCGCGGTTGCCCGCAACGACATCGTCTGCTTGTCACCGAGGCGCGGATGAACGTCCGTCGAACTCCAACGGACGGACCAGTCGCCGTCCTTGCGTCCCATCTGCAGCTCGCCGTCGTACGTCCAGACGCGGTCTTTCGGCAGGTGCCACTCGTAGGTGTAGCCGACCGTCGCAGTGTCACCGTTCATCTTCACCGACGTGGTCTCGGCAGTCATCGACTCCGCCTGAAGCGCATCCCAGGTGTCACTCAATACAGGACCCGCGGAATCAGGCCGGTCCGTCATTTTTGCTGCCTCGTCGATGTCCCTGTCACCGAACGCACTCAGGAACTGCTGCGCGACGGGCTCGGGGCCGGCGGGTTTCGGAGTACACGAACTGATCCCCACCGCCAAAAAAATCACGGTGCAGGAGGCCAACAGTTGGGCCGAGCGACTACGAGAGAAATGCCGAGTGTTCATCGAGCCCCATAGTAGGGCGACAAATGCTCCACCCAGCGTAGGCGCGACCATTGCACGCAGCTTGGACGCTCAGTCGAGCAGCACCGTCGAGAAGGTCGCGACCTGCCGGAACCCCACCCGCGAATAGGTCGACCGCGCAATCGTATTGAAGCTGTTGACGTACAGGCTCGCAATGCGACCGGTCGCCATGATCGACTCCGCTACAGCCGCTGTACCGGTCACGCCGAAGCCCTGCCCACGAAATTCCGGGTTGACCCACACGCCCTGAATCTGGCCACAGCGAGCAGACATCGAACCGACCTCCGCCTTGAAAACGACCTGGCCGTCCTCGATATGCGCCCACGCTCGACCAGCGGCGATCAGGCTTGCCACACGATGTCGATATCCGCGCCCACCGTCGTTTGCACGCGGATCGACGCCAACCTCTTCGATGAACATCGCAATCGCGGCAGGCAGATAGATCTCGAGTTCGTCCGAGCGAACCTGCCGGACCAGTGGATCCGACGGGCATGCCAGCGGCTCGGATACCGCGAGCAACGGCTGTTCGGGGCGAACCTCCCGCGCAGTTCCCCAATCGAGCTCGAGCATCTCCCACAGCGGCAACGCCAATTCGGCGCGGCCGACCACCGACGAGCACATGCGCGGAATCCGACAGGCGCGGTCAGCGAATGCCCGAATGTCATCCGGATCGCCTCGAAGTGGAACCAGATTTGCCCCGGCAAAGCACAGCGAGGACAACGGCCCGCCTCGACTCCACAGCTCGCCGTGAATCATTCGTGGGTCGACACCGCATTCTTCGACGCGCGCGGCAATCATGCAGGCGGCCACCGGATCGGCGTCGAGTACCCGTCGGACGTCTTCGAGATCTCGACTTCCGACCTGCTTGGCTCCGAGGAGTTTGAGCATCCGTCAACCCCCTCGACTCGACTGCGCGTCCACGAATATCACTACCCGATCATGATGCACTCAGATTGCCACGAACCTGACACCGACGGGGAAGATTCATCCGGCAATCACTCAACTCACGGTGACGACCGGCGCACCCTCCGAAGCGTCACCCTCCATGCTTTCGGCAATTTTCATCGCTTCTTCGATCAAAGTCTCGACGATCTGCGCCTCGGGCACCGTCTTGATGACCTTGCCCTTGACGAAGATCTGGCCCTTGCCGTTGCCGGACGCCACACCGAGGTCAGCCTCACGTGCTTCACCCGGTCCGTTCACGACGCAACCCATGACTGCCACGCGCAGCGGGATCTCCATGCCTTCGAGGCCGGCAGAGACCTCGTCGGCAAGGGTGTAGACATCGACCTGTGCACGGCCACACGAGGGGCATGACACGATCTCGAGCTTGCGGGGACGCAGGTTCAGAGACTGCAGAATCTGGTTACCGACCTTGATTTCCTCGGCCGGCGGAGCCGAGAGCGAAACCCGGATGGTGTCGCCGATACCCTCCGCGAGCAGCGCACCGAAGGCGACCGCGGACTTGATCGTGCCCTGAAACGCCGGCCCTGCCTCCGTGACGCCGAGGTGCAACGGGTAATCGCACTTCGCGGCGAGTTGGCGGTAAGCCTCGACCATGATCACCGGATCGTTGTGCTTGACGGAGATCTTGATGTCACCGAAGCCGTGCTCTTCGAACAACCCGGCCTCCCACAGCGCGGACTCGACCAACGCTTCGGGCGTCGCCTTGCCGTACTTCTCCATCAACCGAGGATCGAGCGATCCCGCGTTGACACCGATACGAATCGGAATGCCTGCATCACCGGCAGCCTTGGCTACCTCTTTGACACGGCCGTCGAATTCCTTGATGTTGCCCGGATTGACGCGCACCGCAGCGCATCCCGCATCGATTGCCGCGAAGATGTAGCGCGGCTGGAAGTGGATGTCGGCGATAACCGGGATCTGGCTCTTCTTCGCAATGATCGACAACGCGTCCGCGTCTTCCTGACGCGGGCAGGCGACACGGACGATGTCGCAACCGGACGCGGTCAGCTCCGCGATCTGCTGGAGCGTTGCATTGACATCGTGCGTCTTCGTGGTGCACATGGACTGCACCGAGATGGGGAAATCGCTGCCCACACCTACCGTGCCGACCTGCAGCTGCCGTGTCTTGCGTCGAGGAGCAAGAATCGCTGCGGGTGCCGAGGGCATTCCCAGTCCGATAGGGATGGTCACGTCTGTGCCTTCTTTCATAGCTTCACTGCAAGTTTAGCCGGGCGATCGCCGCACTACCGCGCGGCAACCGTCGCCATGCTCACACGGTCAGAAGATCTTGATCGGATTGACGATGTCAGCCGTGAGTGTCAGCAACATGAACGCGCCACCGATCACGATGAATACGTAAGTAATCGGAAGGAGTCTCGTGTAGTCGACGGGACCGCCCGGAATCAAGCCGCGGCGAGCGCGGAACCAATCGCGGATCTTCTCGTAGAAGACCACCGCGATGTGACCGCCGTCGAGCGGCAACAGCGGCAGGATGTTGAAAACACCGAGGAAGAAGTTGATCGATGCGAGCAGTCCGACGAACGTCGCCCACTGTGCACGGTCCGCCGCTTCACCGCCGATAACGCTGGCACCAACCACGCTGATAGGTGTGTCCTGGGCGCGTTCGCCGCCTGTCACCGATTCCCACAACGCACCGACCTTTGCCGGCAGATCAGCCATGGCCTTGACCGATTCGACCAGAGTGAAGCCGGTGAAACTCAGGGTGCCCGGAACTGCGCTGAAAGCGTTGAACTGGAGCAGGGGTGGAGACACGGTACCCAGGCTCATTCCGACCGCACCCACTGTCGCCGAACGCAAATCACCTGTTGCCGGATCCGTCACCCACCGCTGTGCCTGTTCTACGACGACTGGAATCGTTAGATCCTGCCCATCGCGTTCGACGCTGAGCACTGCAGTACCGGTGACCGGCTGCAATTTGGCCACCACATCGGCCGACGTCGACACCGGTTGCCCATCAACGGCTGTGATGACATCCGACGGCTCCAACCCAGCCCGTTGCGCCGGACCGTCACCGGAGCACGTCGCCAGAGTTCCGTCTTCGGTCTGCGTCGGTGCGACGCACGACAGACTTCCCACCTTTGCCAACGTATCGCCGCTGCGATCCGGCAGGCCCCAGCCGAGAGCCAGCCCGTAGAGCAGCGCAAAGCCGAGAATGAAGTTCATCGCGATACCGCCGGACATGACGACGACACGCTTCCACGCCGCCTTCTTGTACATCGCGTGCGGCTCTTCTTCGGGTGTCATCTCGTCGAGAGCCGTCATACCGGCGATGTCGCAGAATCCACCGAGCGGCAGCGCCTTGAGGCCGTACTCGGTCTCACCTCGACGGAACGAGAAGATCTTCGGTCCGAAGCCGATGTAGTAGCGGCGAACCTTCATTCCCAAAGCCTTGGCCGTCCACATGTGGCCGGCTTCGTGCAGGGCGATGGACACGCCGATGCCGAGGGCAAACAGCACTACGCCCAGTGCAAAAACCATGAAAGCTCTAGCCCTCCTGCTTCACGAGCTGACGCGCTCGTGTGCGTGCCCAGCCGTCTGCGGCCAGAACGTCGTCCACGGTAACCGGTTCCGCGGACCATTGACCTGCATCGTCGAGAACAGCGGCCACCGTGCGGACGATCGCCGGGAAGGAAATGACACCGTCGAGGAATGCCTGAGCCGCCACTTCGTTGGCCGCGTTGTAGATCGCGGTGAAGCAACCGCCGGATTTGCCCGCGCTTCGCGCCAGATCGACGGCGGGGAACACCGACGAATCGAGCGGCTCGAATTCCCAGGTGGAGGCGGTGGTGAAGTCGCATGCCGACGCAGCACCTTCGATGCGGTCCGGCCAGCCTAGAGCGAGAGCGATGGGGAGCTTCATGTCCGGCGGGCTTGCCTGCGCCAGCGTCGACCCGTCGAAGAAGGTGACCATGGAATGCACGATCGACTGCGGGTGCACGGTGACGTCGATGCGGTCGTAGTCGATCCCGAACAGCAGGTTCGTCTCGATCAGCTCGAGGCCCTTGTTGACCAGAGTTGCCGAATTGAGGGTGTTCATGGGCCCCATCGACCAGGTGGGGTGCGCTTTTGCCTGAGCTGGATTCACACTTTCGAGATCCTCGGCGCTCCAGCCACGGAACGGTCCACCCGAAGCGGTGAGAACCAACCGAGCCACTTCGTCGCCTGTTCCACCACGTAGACACTGGGCAAGCGCCGAATGCTCCGAGTCGACCGGCACGATCTGACCGGGTGCGGCGGCTTTGGTCACCAGCGCTCCGCCGGCGACAAGCGATTCCTTGTTCGCCAGCGCCAGGCGCGCTCCCGAGTTCAACGCCGCCAGAGTCGGTTCGAGTCCCAACGAACCGACGAGTGCATTGAGGACAACATCGGCACCGCTGTCCCGAACCAGTTCCGTCACGGCGCTCGGTCCCGAACGGGCGGTTACCGATTCCAGCGCCGATGCCGCTGCAGGATCGGCGACGGCGACCTCGGTGACGCCGGTTGCACGAATCTGTTCGCCCAACAACTCGACGTTGTTGCCGCCCGCTGCGAGACCGACTACTTCGAAACGATCGGGGTTGGCTGCGATGACCTCCAGCGCTTGGGTACCGATCGAACCGGTACTGCCGAGGAGGAGGACGCGGGTACGTGTGGTTTCCTGCACTCGCCCATTGTTCCTGATAACACCTGAGAACAACCTTATCGACGCCCAACTACGTACGACAGGCAGTCGTATGTCACCATATTGGGCAGTAGTGCAACCGAATGAGCAGGAGGATCGACCGTGGCCGATACCCAGTTGGACGTCAAGTCCAGCGCCCCCGTCGTGGTCTCGCACGTCGATGAGGCCGAGGTTCCCTCTGCCGCATGGGGGTGGAGTGGTGAAGGACTCAAGTTTTTCCGTTTCCTCGGATGGTTCTTCGCAATATTCCTGCTTCTGATGATGATCGGAAACCATCACGGCAAGGTCGAGGATCTGTGGCTCATCGGCACCGCCGGATTGATGATCTTCGTTCTGGTCCGCGACATCGTCATCCGTCGCCGCCCGCGCTAGAGACCTGACAAAGAGAAGGCCTCCACGAACGAAAGTTCGTGGAGGCCTTCTCTTTATGTGTTTTTCAGGCCTGGAGGGTTTCAGTTCTCGGCTGCCAGCTGGCCACAGGCTGCGGCGATTTCCTGACCGCGCGTATCGCGCACGGTGCACGAGACGCCCTGGGCGATGACCCGACGCACGAACTCACGCTCGACGTCCTTGGGGCTCGCGTCCCACTCGCTACCCGGAGTCGGGTTGAGCGGAATCAGGTTGACGTGCACCAACCCGCCGAGTGCTTTCTTCAGCTTCTTGCCCAGCATGTCCGCGCGCCACGGCTGATCGTTGACGTTCTTGATCATCGCGTACTCGATGGACACACGCCGACCGGTCTTGTCTGCGTAGTACCGGGCAGCCTGAAGTACCTCCGACACTGACCAGCGATTGTTGACCGGCACAAGTGTGTCGCGCAGTTCGTCGTCCGGTGTGTGTAGCGATACCGCCAGCGTGACGCTCAGGCCTTCGTCAGCGAGCTTGCGGATAGCGGGAGCGAGGCCGACGGTCGAGACCGTCACGGACCGCTGAGACAGGCCGAGCCCGTCGGGTGCGGGCGAAGTGATGCGTCGTACCGCTGCCACCACGCGCTTGTAGTTCGCCAAAGGCTCGCCCATACCCATGAACACGACGTTCGAGAGGCGTCCGGGTCCGCCGGCAACATCACCGTCGCGCATTGCGGCCGCTGCCTCGCGAACCTGATCGACGATCTCGGCGGTCGAAAGGTTGCGGTCGAGGCCGCCCTGACCCGTCGCACAGAACGGGCAGGCCATTCCGCAGCCTGCCTGACTCGAGATACAGAGCGTCGCCCGATCGGGATAGCGCATCAGGACGCTTTCGAGCAGCGTTCCGTCATGCGCCTTCCACAGGGTCTTGCGAGTGTCGCCCGAATCGCACGCGAGGTGCTTGATCGGGGTCAACAAGGTCGGGAACAGCGACTCCCCCACCTTCTCGCGCACCGATGCGGGGAGATCGGTCATCTTCTCCGGATCGGCTTCGAGCCGCGCGTAGTACTGACGCGCGAGCTGATCGGCCCGGAAAGCCGGAAGGCCGAGCTCTTTCACCGCTTCTTTGCGCTCGGCGGAATCGAGATCGGCGAGGTGCCGTGGAGGCATTCCGCGCTTGGGTGCAGTGAAAACGAGGGGAAGAGAGGCAGCCATAGTTACACCATTGTCCCATTGTTTTGGGGTGCTACCCCACTGCCACCCGATTGTGGCCGGATTACCCGTGCAACTTTGCGCAGGTTGCGTGATGATCATGTCATGTCAACCACACCAGAGGATCCGTCGAACTCCCCCGTGTACGGCCCTGCCGACGGTTTCGGTCCCGACCCGGAACTTCCGAAGGTGGGCGAGGACAAGGCAGTCGAAAAACACGATCCCGAACCGAACCCGACGCCTGAACCGGTGCCGACCGGAACCGCGGTAACCGACCGAACCAGGGCTGCGACGACGTGGGTTGGCCTGGTCATCGGCGCAATCGTGCTGATCATGCTGCTGGTGTTCATCTTGCAGAACCTCGAGAGCGTCTCCGTCAAGATCCTGGCCTGGCAAATCGACTTTCCGCTCGGAATCACGATCCTGCTCTCCGCGATCGCGGGCGCATTGATCATGGCGTTGGCAGGCGGGGTTCGCATCATTCAGATCCGGCGCGCAGCGAAGCGGCAGATGTGACTGAAATCTAGTTACGCAATTGGGTCTACCCGCGAGTAAGCAGGCATCATTGTTGTCGTGGAAATCACCCGAAAGGCCCCGATGTGACTACTCACATGGAGAGACCTGTGACCTCGCGTATTGCCCCGCAACAGGCAAGATCCTGGCTCCTCGTCCCCGCGTCCAAACCGGACACCTTCGACGCCGCACTCGCGAGTGCGGCCGACGCCGTCATTCTCGACCTCGAGGATGCCGTCACCGCACCCAACAAACCGGCGGCCCGCCGCGATGTCGCCGCATTCCTGAGCGAACACAATCACGCCTGGGTTCGGATCAACGACGCCACGACACCGTTCTGGGAAGAGGATCTGGCCGCACTCGCGGGCCTCCCCGGACTCGAGGGTGTCATGCTCGCAAAGACCGAAAGCGGTCAGCAGGCCGACGCCACGGCCGAGCGACTTCCCGAAGGCACCAAGATTCTTGCTCTCGTCGAATCCGCGGTAGGACTCGAGGCTGCGCCCGAGATCGCACGCACTGACGGCATCTTCCGTCTCGCATTCGGCAGCGGCGACTTCCGGCGCGACACTGGGATGGACGACTCCCCCACGTCGATGTCGTACCCGCGTTCGCGGCTCACCATCGCCAGCCGCGCGGCACGCATCGCTCCGCCGATCGACGGTCCCACGCTCGGCCCCGATCTGGATCTGCTCGCCCGAGACTGTGCGATCACCTTGTCACTCGGTATGGCCGGCAAACTCTGCATGACCACCGCGCAGACTGCCCCCGTCAACGCGGGACTGAGTCCCTCCGTGGCCGACGCGATCTGGGCTCAGAATGTCATCGACGATCTCGGCGAAGACGGCTCACGCGTGCGCGATGGCAGCGACCTGCCCAAGCTCGCCAAGGCGAAGAAGATTCACAAGCTCGCCACCCTGTTCCACATCCCCACCGATCACTGATTTTTTTACTACTGAATCGGTGCAGAAAACGTCAGGCGCTCAAGTCGGAGCGCCTGACGTTCGTCTTTTGAGTCCGCTTTCACGCAAGTTCGAGTGATCGTGGTTTGGACCGAACATGGATCCGGTATCGCACCGTGAAGCCCAATCCCGTTACTTGCGAGAACGCACGCTCGGCAGTCTTCTCGGTGAACTCGATTCCGAGTACCCGCCGCAAGTCGTCTCGATTCTCGAACTCCCACCGGGCGTCGACACGCGTGAGCGAGAACCCTTGAGCCTCGAAGAATCCTTCGACCGCCGCGGGATCGTATTTGGGCAGATCCGCCCTCATCCACTCTCCGTACGGGCCGGCGCTCACATCGAGATCCACGATCAGCAGGGCTCCTCCGGGCCTCAGGATGCGCATGGCTTCACGAATTCCCGGGCCGCAGCCTTTGCCGAAAAAGTACGCCGTACGGGCATGAACGAGATCGACTGAAGCATCCACCAGACCCGTGGACTCTGCTGAACCCTGGACTACGTCGATCGACGCCGAATCGCGGGTTCGTTCCCGCGCGGCCTTCACGAGCGGTGCGTGCGGCTCCACTCCGACAACACGACGGGCAGTACGAGCGAACTCCGGTAGATGGAACCCCGCCCCACAGCCGACGTCGACGACGTCGCGTCCAGACCAGTCGACCTGGGCTCGCATCGCGGCCCAGATGGAACCGTCGACGTCCTGCGCGCGGTTCTCGATTTCGTACACGTCCGGCCAATGCCAGATGTTCGGGCTGGGGATCGGCTTGGAACGGCCGGAGAAGAAATCACGCACGTGAAATCAGACGAGTGCGTACAGAATCAGCCAGGTGACAAATGCCGACGGCAGGAGTGAATCCAGGCGATCCATGATTCCGCCGTGGCCGGGAAGCAGAGTTCCCATGTCCTTGATGCCGAGTTCACGCTTGATCTGCGATTCGATCAGGTCTCCGACCGTCGCGACGACCACCAGGACGACACCGAGCAGGACGCCGATCATCGAGTTCGCGTCGAGGATCAACGTCACCGAAAGCAAGCTGCCGATGACGCAGAAAATGAGGGAGCCGACAAATCCTTCCCAGGACTTCTTCGGGCTCACAGCCGGCACCATCGGGTGCTTCCCGAACAGCACTCCGGCCGCGTAACCGCCGATGTCGGAGCACACGACACCGATCATCAGGACGAAAACGCGACCCGGGCCGTCGTCTTCGAGCACCATCAACGCACCGAATGACGCCAACAGCGGGATCCACGCCAGAACGAACACCGTGATGGAGGTGTCTCTCAGAAAGTTCTTCGGGGTCGCCTTGAGCCCGTGGTCGAACAACCGCCACACCATGCACACCAGGACGGTTGCGGTGAATCCGCTGAGCACCCCGACCGGTCCCCACGGCCAGCCGAGCCAGATCGTGGCTTGCCCTCCGACGAGAAGGGGAATTCGCGGCACCTCGATGTCGGCTTCACGAAGCCGCGTTGTGACCTCCCACGTCGCGATGAACATCGCGATCGCGACGACAGCGATCCATCCCGGGGGCAGGAAGATCAAAGTGCCGATGACCAAGGCTCCGAGACCAGCTCCGACGCCGATGGCGGCAGGTAGGTTCCTGCCCGCCTTCGACTTCGGCGGTTGCGCGCCCTCAGCGCCGCCCGTAGGCCCGTCCGTGACGGGACCACCGGCGGTTCCCTCTTGTGCGTGCACCCAAACTCCCTGATCTACTCCCGACGACAAACACTGCAAATGAGGAGGCTATACCTCCATCAACTCTGCTTCCTTGTGCTTGACGAGTTCCTCGACCGTGTGCACGTACTTCGCCGTGGTCTTGTCGAGTTCTTTCTCTGCGCGACCGACCTCGTCCTCGCCGGCTTCACCGTCCTTCTGGATCCGGCCGAGTTCGTCCATCGCCTTGCGGCGGATGTTGCGCAGCGTGACCTTCGAATCCTCGCCCTTGGACTTGGCCTGCTTCACCAGTTCACGACGACGCTCTTCAGTGAGCTGCGGAACCGAGATGCGGATGATGCTGCCGTCGTTGGACGGGTTCACACCGAGATCCGAGTTGCGGATCGCCGTCTCGATCGCGTTGAGCTGCGAAGCCTCGTACGGCTTGACGATGACCATGCGGGCCTCGGGGACGTTGATGCTCGCGAGCTGCGTGATCGGCGTGATCGAACCGTAGTAGTCGATCACGATGCGCGAGAACATACCGGGGTTCGCGCGTCCGGTGCGAACCGAGCCGAGATCGTCCTTGGCTACCGTGACAGCCTTTTCCATCTTCTCTTCTGCCTCGAAGAGCGCTTCATCGATCACGGCTGTTCCTCCATGTTGTTCTGCATCATTTTTTGGGTGTCACTCACGACTTGATCAGGGTGCCGATCTTCTCACCGGATACCGCGCGAGCGATGTTTCCTTCGGTGAGGAGGTTGAACACCATCATCGGCATCGAGTTGTCCATGCACAGGCTGAACGCCGTCGCGTCCGCGACCTTGAGCTCACGTTCGATGACCTCGCGGTGCGTGATCTGTTCGTACATCGTCGCGTCCGGGTCGATACGCGGGTCGGCCGAGTAGACGCCGTCGACGGCCTTGGCCATCAGCACTACCTCGGCACCGATCTCCAGCGCGCGCTGCGCAGCAGTGGTGTCGGTGGAGAAGTAGGGCATACCCATCCCGGCACCGAAGATGACTACTCGCCCCTTCTCGAGGTGCCTACGTGCGCGAAGCGGAAGGTACGGCTCGGCGACCTGTCCCATGGTGATTGCCGTCTGCACTCGAGAATCGACGCCGGCCTTCTCCAGGAAATCCTGCAGAGCGAGGCAGTTCATGACGGTGCCGAGCATGCCCATGTAGTCGGAGCGCGCGCGATCGAGGCCACGCTGCTGCAGTTCCGCTCCGCGGAAGAAGTTTCCGCCGCCGATGACCACTGCAACCTGTACGCCCGATCGAACGACCTCTGCGATCTGCTCAGCCACCTTGGTGACCACGTCGGGATCGAGACCGACTTTGCCGCCTCCGAACATTTCGCCGCCGAGTTTGAGCAGGACCCGCTTGAATCCTGGACGTTCGTTGGCTGGTTCGGACATTGTTCTCCTCAGTTCGATACAAGACCTTGTAGGTCCTTCATTCTTCTTCTGCCGCCGAATCGGACACCGCGACATAGGAAAGCCCCCGGGACTCGTCCCGAAGCACTCTTATCCTGCCTCATCGGAGGCCCCAGGTACACGTAGACCCCGCCGGTAGAGCAAATGCTCTTCAGGCGGGGTCCATGTGTACGGGCTCCGAATTAAGCGGAGGCGCCGACCTCGAAACGCACGAAGCGCTTGATCGTCACGCCTGCCTCGTCGAGGATCGCCTTGACGGTCTTCTTGGAGTCCGTGACCGAAGACTGCTCGGTCAGAACGACGTCCTTGAAGAAACCGTTGACGCGGCCTTCGATGATCTTCGGCAGAGCCTGCTCGGGCTTGCCTTCTGCGCGGGCGGTCTCCTCGGCGATGTGACGCTCGGAAGCGACGATTTCAGCGGGAACCTCGTCACGCGTGACGTACTTTGCCTTGAGTGCTGCGACCTGCATTGCAGCGCCGCGAGCGGCCTCAGCAGCAGCATCGCCTTCGCCGGTGTACTCGATGAGAACGCCGACAGCGGGCGGCAAGTCGGAGCTGCGCTTGTGCAGGTACACGGCAACGGGGCCGTCGAAGGAAGCGACGCGGCTCAGTTCGAGCTTCTCGCCGATCTTCGCGGACTGCTCCGCAATGACGGTGTCGATGGTCTTGCCGTCGAGCTCGAGCGCCTTGAGAGCGTCGAGGTCCGCAGGCTTGCCAGCAGCAGCGACGGTCACGATCTCGTCGGCCAGCTTGATGAACTCGTCGTTCTTGGCGACGAAGTCGGTCTCGCAGTTGATCTCGATCATGACGCCGTCCTTGGCGACGACGAGACCCTCAGCGGTGGTGCGCTCTGCGCGCTTTCCGACATCCTTCGCGCCCTTGATGCGCAGCTGCTCGACGGCCTTGTCGAAATCGCCGTCTGCATCTGCGAGTGCGTTCTTACATGCCATCATTCCGGAGCCGGTGAGCTCACGGAGCCGCTTGACGTCAGCGGCGGTGTAGTTCGCCATGATTAGCGAGCCTCCTCATGTGTCTGTTTCGGACCTAGGACTAACGGTGAAGCACGGCCTAGCGGTGAAGCACGGCCTAGCGGTGAAGCACGGCCTAGCGGTGAAGCACGGCCTAGCGGTGAAGCACGGCCTGACGGTGGTGCTCGGGCCTAACGGTGAAACGGCCCTGACCAAAAGAACTCTTGGTCAGGGCCGGTTTCAACGAATCAGGCCTCGGTGGCCGGTGCCTCTGCGGCGGGGGCTGCCTCAGCCTCTGCAGCCGGAGCTGCCTCAGCCTCTGCAGCCGGAGCTGCCTGCGAGAGCAGTTCCTGCTCCCACTCGGCGAGGGGCTCGCCTGCGCCGGCTTCGGGCTTCGCGTCCTTGTCGGCGCTCAGTCCTGCACGTGCCTGCACACCTTCGGCAACCGCGGAAGCGACAACCTTGGTCAGCAGTGCTGCGGAACGGATGGCGTCGTCGTTGCCCGGGATCGGGTAGTCGACGAGGTCGGGGTCGCAGTTGGTGTCCAGGATCGCGATGACCGGGATGTTCAGCTTGCGAGCCTCGGCAACTGCCAGGTGCTCCTTGTTGGTGTCGACGATCCACACCGCGGAAGGAACCTTGGCCATGTCGCGGATACCACCGAGGGTGCGATCCAGCTTGGTCATCTCACGCGTGAGCATGAGGATTTCCTTCTTGGTGCGACCTTCGAATCCACCGGTCTGCTCCATTGCCTCGAGCTCCTTGAGGCGAAGCAGACGCTTGTGAACGGTGGTGAAGTTGGTGAGCATGCCGCCGAGCCAACGCTGGTTGACGTAGGGCATTCCGACGCGAGTCGCTTCGGAAGCGATGGACTCCTGCGCCTGCTTCTTGGTGCCGACGAAGAGGACGGTGCCGCCGTGGGCAACGGTCTCCTTGACGAACTCGTACGCCTTGTCGATGTACGTCAGCGTCTGCTGGAGGTCGATGATGTAGATGCCGTTGCGGTCGGTCAAGATGAATCGCTTCATCTTCGGGTTCCAGCGACGGGTCTGATGTCCGAAGTGGGTTCCACTATCGAGCATCTGCTTCATGGTTACGACAGCCATGGCTGTGTACCTCAAACTTTCAATCCGGTTGATGCAGGCGATCGGGTGATCCCTGCCCTGGCACCCGCACGGCCGTCGGACCTGTTTCGTGAGAACCAGGACCAGCCGAGGCCGGAAAACGTGCGCGGGCGCGCGAAGTCGGACTGTGCGAGCACAGACCGCTCGACAAGTGTACGTCCTCGTCCGCCGATGCCATAACCACCCCGGAAGCAACAGACCGAACCGGCGGTTGTGGATCGGCGATCATCTTGTGGATTACCCGTCTGATCTGCATTGAAGCGCGTGCGACTCCACGCAAGATCAAGGAATGACGATGTTTCGCGGAGCTCGACGAGGAGTGGTCGTTGCCGTGATCTCCTGCTGTGTCGCCGTAGGCACGGCGTCGGCAGACACGCGTTTCGACTGGCCGCTCGCTCCCCGGCCGCACGTGGAACGCGCTTTCGACAAACCGGCCAAGAATTGGCTGCCGGGTCATCGCGGGGTCGATCTCGGCGGCAGTGCCGGCCGATCCGTCCTCGCGGCCGGCGACGGCATTGTGGTGTTCGCGGGAGTGGTCGCCGGAAAGCCGACGGTGTCGATAGATCATTCCGGCGGCCTACGCACGACCTACGAACCAGTCGTGGCAGTCGTTCGCGCAGGTGAACGCGTCGCTGCCAGGTCGGTGATCGGAACCCTCGAAACCGGGCACGAAGGGTGTGCTGTCGAAGCATGTCTGCACTGGGGCTTGCGCCGTGGACGCGAGTATCTCGATCCACTCGGACTCGTTCGGACGCAACCGCTCAGGCTCAAGCCATTGAAAGGAGGCTGATCGGTCGCAGAAATCGGTCGCAGAAATCGGTCGCAGAATCAGTGCCACTCGGAAACGGCGTGCCGACCCACTGCGTCCGCGAAGTCGTCGGCCACCATCGCTGCCAGTTCCATGAACGCTCGTCTGGTGGCCGGTCGCATCAACTCGAGGTCCATCACCGACCCCTCCGCGAGATGCTCGTCGAAAGGAATGACCTCGACGGCGCGGCATCGACGCATGAAATAGTCCACCAAAGCGTCCATGTCGATCACGCTCGACCCTGGTCGGGCGGCGCTGATGACGACGACGGTCCGTTCGACCAGATGGCCGTATCCGTGCAACTGAAGCCAATCGAGCGTTGCCGCTGCGCTGCGCGCTCCGTCGATTGCCGGCGAACTGACGAGAACCAACGAATTGGCAAGATCGAGAACGCCGTTCATCGCCGAGTGCATGATCCCGGTACCGCAATCGGTGAGGATGATGTTGTAGTAGACCTGCAAGATGTCGATGACCTGGCGATAGTCCGCCTCGCTGAATGCCTCCGAAATCGCCGGATCCTGCTCACTCGCCAGGACCTCGAGACGACTCGACGACTGGGATGTGTGCACTCGAACGTCCGAATAGCTCTTTATGTCCGGTCTAGCAGCAATCAGATCGCGTACCGTCGAATTGGTCTGCAGCGGAACACGTTGCGCCAAAGTTCCGAAATCTGGATTGGCGTCAACCGCTACGACGCAATCACCACGAAGCGAAGCAAATGTCGCACCGAGTCCGACCGTGACCGTCGTCTTGCCCACGCCCCCTTTGAGCGAGAGCAAAGCGACTCGGTAGTCGTTACGGATCGGCTGCTCGATTCGGGCGGCCAGTGCACGGTTGCGCTGTTCGTTGGTCGAATCCCCCAGATTGACCATACCTCCGGTCGCACGATGCAATCCCCTACGCCATCCGCCACGCGGCGTCCGTTTAGGGCGTTTCAGTAAAGCTTCGGCAACCAGATCCTGGTTTGTCACCTGCTGTTGGCTCGGCGGTGGCGGTGGCGTGGTCCAGACCTCTTGCAGTCGTGCCACAGGCTCCGGCGTCGGCGCAGGCTCGGGAGCCGGTTGCGGCGCTTCGGACAGCCAGGCCGGTTGGCCGCTGTTCGGCAGGTGCTTCACATCTTGGCGGTTCACGAATCCCCCGGATTTCGCATGTCATCGAGTGTCTCGACACGACGATCGAACTTGCCGATTGTTCACTCTTCTGAGCTGCGACGCTACCAAATACCGGCCGAGAACTCGCGTCGCTTCACAATCTAGGCGCGTGGATGGGCCTGATCGTGGACGGATCGAAGGCGTTCGACCGACACGTGCGTGTACAGCTGAGTGGTCGCCAAACTCGCATGCCCGAGGAGTTCTTGGACCACACGAAGGTCTGCACCACCCTCCAGCAAATGTGTCGCAGCCGAGTGCCGAAGCCCGTGCGGACCCATGTCGGGAGCCCCTGGAATTGCAGCCATGGTTTCGTGGACCACCGAACGCGCCTGACGCTGATCGAGCCGGCCGCCTCGAACTCCGAGGAGCAATGCTCGCCCGGACCTGTCCGAACTCAGCGCGGGTCGTCCGTGCTCCAGCCACCCGTTCAGTGCCGATTCTGCAGGCAGGCCGTATGGCACTGATCGCTCCTTGTTCCCCTTGCCGAGGACACGAAGCAAACGTCGATCAGCATCGACGGACTCGACGTCCAGTCCACACAACTCGCCGACGCGAATTCCGGTGGAGTACAACAATTCCACGATGAGTCGGTCTCGCAGGGCGAGCGGCTCCTGTTGCTGCGCACCGCTTTCCGCTGCATCCATTGCGTCGAGGGCCTGGCTCTGACGCAGCACCGTCGGCAGCGTGCGACGAGCAGGTGGAGCCGCCAGACGTGTGCCCGGGTCGACGGAAATACGTCCGGTCTGCGCGAGCCACGCAGTGAAACTACGCGCCGAAGAAGCCCGTCGAGCTACCGTCGTACGGGCTGTTCCTACGGCATTCTGGGCGGCCAACCACGAGCGCATGACACTTAGGTCGAGGCGGTCGAGATCTGCATTCTCCGAACCCGCGGAGAAATGGGTCAGCAATGCCCACGCGTCACCGACGTAGGCGCGGATCGTGTGTTCCGACCGGCCTCGGCTCAGTCGGAGGTGCTCGGCATACGCATCGAGGTGAACGCTCAAGCTCGCCGGCAATGCGTCAGTCATGAACACACGCTCGCTCGCCGCGATTGAAACTGCAAGCTGCCTCGCCGATAGGGTTGATCGGTGAATCGAGCAATTCCTCTGAAGATGTTGTGTGTACTGGCACTGATTTCCGCAATCGCTCCACTGTCCATCGACATGTACCTGCCCGGCCTACCTTTGATGGCGGATGCACTCGACACTACTGCGGCCAGCGTTCAGCTCACGCTGACCACCTTCATGGCAGGCCTCGGAATCGGCCAGCTGATCATCGGTCCGATCTCCGACGGACTTGGCAGGCGACGAATACTGCTGGCCGCGACAATCGTCACGGCACTGAGCGGCGCGGCATGCGCTGTGGCGCCGAACATCGAGTTTCTCATCGGTGCACGACTCGTCCAGGGCTTGAGTGGAGGCGCTGCCATCGTTCTCGCCCGCGCTTGTATTGCCGACCGAGCGCGTGGCGACGACGCAGCGAAGCTCTTCAGCATCATGATGATCATCGGCGGTATCGCTCCCGTGGTCGCGCCACTGATCGGCGGCGCACTTCTCGGCCCCGTCGGATGGCGCGGGATCTTCTGGGTCCTGGCTGTCGCAGGCGCTGTGATGGTGGCTGGTGTGGTTTTGCTCGTTCCCGAGACACTTCCACCCGAGCGACGCCATGGCGGTGGTTTGAAGGCCCTGATCTCGAATCTGCAGTACGTGGTCCGAAACCGGCACTACCTCGGATATGCGCTCGCATTCGTCTTCGGATTCGGCGCCTTGTTCGCGTACATCTCCGCGTCACCGTTCGTCGTTCAGAATGTTCTCGGGCTGAGTCCGTCACAATTCTCGATCGTGTTCGCAGTGAACGCCACCGGAATGGTCACGGCAGCGATGATCACCACTCGCCTGCTCGGTCGCGTCGGAGCTCGCACGCTGCTGCGTTTCGGGGTGTGCCTGCTCCTCATTGGTGGCGCCGTATTGTTCTGTACCAGCGTGGTTTTCAGTTCCACGAATACGTGGCTGATCTTGGTCCCGCTGTTCGTGGCGATTTCGAGCATCGGGTTCATCATGGGCAATGCAACCGCTCTCGCCCAAGGAGAGGTCACCAACGCGGCCGGAACTGGTTCAGCCCTGATGGGAGCGGGCCAGTTCGGCTTGGCAGCGCTGGTTTCGCCGTTGGTGGGAATTGCGGGAGAAGACACTGCCGTGCCGATGGCAATCGCAATTCCCACCTTCGGAGTTCTCGCGGCCGTTGCGCTCGTGTTGCTGACTCGCGGCAAGGCCACCGCGAGTTAGTTTTCGGCCGCGGCGAGTTCGGACTTCCAGACCCGGAAGCCTTCTTCGGTGCGACCACGACGCCAATAGCCGGAAATAGAAGCAGCCGCCGCCGGGACATTTCGTTCCTTGCGAATGTACGGCCGGAGGTTGTGCATGACGGCTTGTGCTTCACCGTGAATGAACACGTGCGGTTCGCCCGGCAACCATTCGAGTGCCTTGACCGCGGCGACAACCGGAGCGTTGTCGCCAGCTAATTCTTCGCCGACCACATCGGACGATGCTCCGCGATGCAGCCAGGTCACGGCAATACCTTCTGGGGCATCGAGCGCGATTTCGTCTTCCGGCCCCCCGACTTCGACGACGGCGTAGCCGACCGCATCCGGCGCCAATCTCGCTATCGAAGCAGTAATAGCAGGTATTGCGGTCTCGTCTCCGACGAAGAGATACCAGTCAGCGGATGGTGACGGCGAAAACGCGCCACCCGGTCCACGCAGGGTAATCTCAGCGCCCGGCTGAACGGACGCGGCCCACGGACCTGCAACTCCCATGTCGCCGTGGACGACAAAATCGATTGCAATCTCTTTGGCATCAAGATCGTACGAACGAATCGTGTAGGTGCGCAGTATCGGCTGATCAGGAGTACCGAATTCGATCTTTACATAGGAATCGCTGTATTCGCTGGGAGTGAAGGACTCGAAGCCCGGTCCCCCGAGAAACACTCGCACCATATGGGGAGTCAATTGTTCGGTCCGCAGAACCGTCAATGCAGTTGTCGGCTTGGCCACAGAAAGATCCTTCCAAAAGTTAGTGTTACCTAACTAAGGTACACGACAATTGCAGCGCATGGACAAAATGCCTCCCCCGGTACATCCGCCCCGCGCGCGACAGACCACGGTGCTCAACGAAATAAACCGACCACTCTGCCGGGTAAATTCGTCGGTGGCAGCCAAATTTCCGAATCAGGACTCGTGCATGATCAGGCAGCACATCGCTATCGGAGAAATTCAGCAAAGCAATAGTAAAATACGCCTCTGGCCCCCGGCGAGGTTCGCCAGGGGCCAGAGGAGGTATTAATTCAACCTAGTGTGCAGCGTCGAAAGCGTCGATGATTTCCGCTTTGATACGCCCGCGCGGAGCAACTTCGTAACCGTTCTTACCCGCCCAATCACGAATGGCCTGGAGCGTCTCCTTGGAGCGGCCAGAACCCGAGGTGGCCTGCGGAGATGCAGCCTGCGCCTTCTTGCCACGCTTCCCGCTCACCTTCGCCGCCGCCTCGACGAATGGCTTCACCGCAGCGTCGAACTTCTCTGCATTGGTGGCGCGCAGATCGATCACGTAATCCGTTCCCTGGTAAGAGAACTCAATTCGATCACCGAATCCATCGTCAATCGGCTTACCGTCAAGGTCGTCGATGAGTTGCCGAATCAGCTTCTCAGCCATTGCACTCCTCTTTCAATGATCGATTCAATTCTCCTTCACAATACACAGATAGAGCGTTGATGAACAAAAGAAGTCCGGAAACCTGTGCCATTTCCGAACAGACTCAATGGTCCGAATTAGCAGCGGGTTAACGACGCACCAATCAATACCCGCACTCAGGGGATCCAGACTAATCAGACTTCAAAGCACATTGACCTGAGACTTTCCTGAGGCCCGTTAAATTCACGGCCAGGTCTGCAAAGCTGGGTCGAGAATAACGCTGCACACAGGCCGATCGAGTTCACGAAAAGCAGTCCTGACGTGCAATTACCAGCATCGCGAGGGTATTCGAGTTTCGTTCTCGCCGGAACGGTTAGTGGGCATCGCCACCCGCCCACCGGACGAGCACAATCAAGTTCACGCGCTACCGCGTCCGAAACCATCCACTCGAATCAGAACTCGCAAACCCCTCGAGTTCGAGCAGAGGAAGAGTTGCACGAACCTGCGTTATGAGCAATCCCGATTCCTCGGACAGCTCACGCGTACTACGTGAACCTGTTCCCGGCAATGCTTCGTATACCAATCGAGAATTGCCCCGCAATGCGTCGATGTCACGTGTAGCGGCTGCATCCTCCGCGGAATCCCCGACACCAAATGGACCTGACGCTTCGACTACATCCACGGCATTGGAAACGAGTTGCGCTTCACCTTCGCGGATCATCCGGTGACATCCGGTCGACGATGCCGAAGTAACCGGCCCGGGCACCGCCATTACCGGCCGGCCCAATTTCCGGGCCCAATTGGCGGTATTGCGAGCACCACTGCGCCAACCCGCCTCGACCACCACTACTCCGTCCGACAACACAGCTACCAGTCGATTCCTTGCCAGAAACCGGAACTTTGCAGGTGTTGTGCCCGGTGGATATTCACTTATCACTGCACCCGAACTCGCTATCTGTTTGAGTAGTCGCGCATGCCCTGACGGATACGCTCGATCGACCCCACAGGCCAAGACAGCCAGTGTGTTTCCACCTACGCCCAATGCAGCGCGGTGCGCGGCCCCGTCGATACCGAAGGCTGCCCCGGAAATCACGGTCCATCCGTCGACAGCGAGGTCACCGGCAATCTCTGCCGTCACGTGTTCGCCGTACGCAGTAGATGCTCGCGTGCCGACAATCCCAACCGATCTCTCGGTCAGATCAACCAAATCTCCGGACCCCAACACCCACAACACAAATGGCGCCGTCTCACCCCCGGAGGCATCGAGTCCGTCGAAGGAAAGCATTCGCCACGCCGGCCAATCGGCGCAGTTCGGTGTTACGAGCCTGCCACCCATCGCCTCCATCAGGTCGAGGTCTCGTTGGGCTGTGTCGATGTGAGCGCGGGCTCGTGTCTTCTCCTCGATCGCGGGTGGCAGATCGCCGTTGCGGACCGCCCTCGCAGTTTCTTCGACCCCGAGCTCGTAGATCAACATGGACATATACGCGCTTGGGCCCTGCACGACGCGGGACAGATATGCCCAAGCGAGTAGTCGCGGATCGTGCGCAGTCATTGGAATCCCCTGTCTCGGAAGTCGAGTGCGGTGACAACTTGGTCTGGTCCGGGCATCGCCTCACCTGCCAGATCGGCGACACTCCAGGCAACCCGCAACGCTCGGTCCGCCCCACGAGCAGTGATGACACCTTTGCGCAGCGCCCGTTCCACCGGCGCCAGCGCCGCACGCGAGAGTCTGAACTTCTGTCTCAACGCCGGCCCTGGTACTTCCGCGTTGGTCCGCCACCCGTACTCACTCCACCGCTGGGCTGCAGTGTCTCGAGCCGCCGCCACGCGCGCACGAACATCGCCGGTACTTTCCCCTACTTCGTCGATCAGCGCTCCGGTTGCAACGGCCTGCATCCGGACCCTGATGTCGACTCGGTCCAAGAGCGGGCCGGACAATTTCCCCAGGTAACGGCGACGCGCCGCGGGTGCGCAGACGCAGTCCGCGTCTCGCGGCGGCGCGCATGGGCAGGGATTGGCGGCCAGGATCAGCTGGAACCGCGCCGGGTACCGCGCAACTCCGTCCCGCCGGGCGATTCGTACCTCCCCGTCTTCGAGTGGCGTGCGTAGCGCTTCGAGCACCTTCACCCCGATCTCGGCACATTCGTCGAGAAACAGCACGCCGCGATGGGCGCGGCTGACCGCACCAGGACGAGCCATCCCACTACCACCACCCACCAGCGAACTGACCGACGAACTATGATGCGGCGCAATGAAAGGCGGCATATCGATCAACGGCCGATCCTCCGGCAACACCCCCGCCACCGAATGAATCGCCGTCACCTCCAACGACTCCCCCTCCGTCAACGGCGGAAGAATCCCCGGAAGCCTCTGCGCCAACATCGTTTTCCCGATCCCCGGCGGACCCGTCAACATCAAATGATGCGCACCCGCCGCAGCAACCTCGATCGCCCACCGAGCATCCGTCTGCCCGACAACCTCACTCAAATCACGCACCGTCACCACATCCGCACGCTCGAAAACATCAGGAACAGCCAGCGCCAACTCACCACGCAACCACCCGATCACCGCGGACAGATCGTCAGCGCCCAGCACTTCGATCCCCTTCACCAGGCCCGCCTCAGCCAACGCCCGAGCTGGAACCACCACAGTCCCCCACCCCGCCCGCTTCGCCGCAAGCACCGCAGGCAACACACCACGCACCGACCGCAAACGACCGTCGAGCGCCAACTCCCCCAAAAACACAGTCTCCCGCAACAACTTCCGCGGCAACTTCTTCGCCGCATCGAGAACCGACAACGACAAAGCCAAATCGTAAACGCTGCCCACCTTCGGCAACGTCGCCGGCGACAACGCCAAAATCACCTTGCTGTCCGGCCACTCCTCACCAGAATTGGTCACCGCGGCCCGAATCCGATCACGCGACTCGTGCAACGCCGTATCAGGCAGCCCCACCAAATGCACCGCAGGCAACCCGCGCCCGATATCCGCCTCGATCTCCACGATCTGCCCGTCCACGCCACTGACCGCAACAGAATGCGCCCGCCCCAACGCCATCAGAACGCATCCACAAAATGCTCGACCGAAGGCACGCCGTCGCGGCCGATCAACACCGCCACCACATCGAAACGCACCCTCGACCACGACCGACCCGAATCAGTGAGCCACTGCATCGCCAACACCCGAATCCGACGCTGCTTCGCGAACGTCACCGACTCCGCCGGACTCCCGTACCCGACACCCGACCGAGTCTTCACCTCCACGAACACAATCCGATCACCGGACGTCGCAACAACGTCCAACTCGCCGTACCGACAACGCCAATTGCGCTCGACAATCTCCAAACCAGAATCGATCAGGAACTCGACAGCCACATCCTCGCCCCGAGCACCCAACGCCATATTCCTCGCCATCGCAGCCCCCACCACTCACACCCCGCGCCCGCCCCATACGAAACGCGTCCCAACCACCACCCTCGATCCACCACCACAAAACCAAGCCACCCGAAAACAACCTGTTGACAACTCAGAACCTGTGGAATTCGGCAGCGCGACACACCAACGGCGACCCGAACCGTGACAATTTTCTGAAATCCCCACAATTTGGACGAAAGTCCAGTAGAACTAGTTACAGTTTTGCTCAAACCGTCACGCACCCCGCTGAATGGAGTTCTACATGGCCCGCCGCTCACTTCGCCACGCAGTAGCAACCACTACATCCCTCGTTCTCATCGCCGCCGGCGTCACTGTTGGACTTGGAGCCTCGGTGGCGCAAGCAGCACCGGCATGCGCGCTCAACCAGTCGGTCACCGACAGTTGGGCCGGTTCCCTCGGGACGCCGTACACCGTCAGCAAGGAGGTTGTCGGCGATGGCAAGGTCGCCGCGGGTCAGACGGTCACCTACATCACCAAGGTTTCCGGTTCCGGAGCCCTCGTCAATCAGATCCGCGATTTCCACCCGGCAGGATTCCAGCTGGTCAAGGCTCGCCTGAACGTCAAATGGCTTATCGGCGACCAGAAGTGGGACGACGTCACCAAGACCGTCGTTGTCGGCAACAACTCCGTGGTGGCAAAGGGCGGCGGATGGACCACTGCGGGCGGCGGCGTCATCGCTTTGGAAACCACCTACAAAGTTCCCGATAACGCAGTTGTAGGCACGCAGCTCGACAGCGGCGCCGGCACCAACATTGTGCTGGCGGCGGGCGACTGGAACATCAATCCGATGGGCGTCTGCGTCACCATCCGGCAGCCGAACCCCGTCGAGGCGGGCGCCGGAAGCCTCGAGGACATGGGCTTCGGCTCACTCAACTCCGGATCAGGCCAGGTATTCGGCTCCCTGACCGACCCGCAGGGGTCGATGACCAATGTCATCAGCGGTGTCTTGGGCAATGTGCTCGGCAACATGAGCTGATTCAGTTCAGATTAGTAAATGGGCCGAGCTACCAGCAGATGCTGGTAGCTCGGCCCATTTCTACTTTGCCGAACAAAGCTTTGCCGTCAACCGAGTTCAAGAAATCATCAGCAAATCACCGCATCAGCTTTCCGCCGTACCGGGCCGGCGTCGTACCGAAGGTTTCCCGAAATGCGGCGATGAACCCACTGCTGGTGCGGTAACCAACCTGCGGGGCAACGTCATTGACACCCTCACCCCGCGCGAGCATCTCGAGCGATGCGTACATGCGTGCTCGAGTTCTCCACTGCCCGAAGGTAATCCCGGTATCGGCGACAAAGGCTCGCATCAAGGTCTTGGAACTGACCCCGAGTTCGCCCGCCCACTCCCCCAGCGTCCGTGAGTCTGCCGGATCGGCAAGGATGCGGGCAGAAACCAAACTCGCCGCAGCATTGCGAGGAACCGCGAGGACGTCGTGCCGTTCGGGCGCGGCAGCAAGAATGTCGTAGAGCAACTCCTGACTCATCAACCGCCGAGCATCGTCGATGGTCCGATCTGCGAGATGGCGCAGCAATTGAGCGGACAGAGCATCGACTTCGAGAACAAGTGGCTGAGTCCACCGCGGCCCGGCAGGGCGTAGATCCGGACGCGCATAGGCCGCAATCATGCACCCCTCCGTCAGAAGTGTCATGTCGTGGAGAACGGTGCCCGGCAACCAGACCAAGTGCTCGCTGTGCAGGTGCCACACATTGCCTCCGGCAGCGATCTGCATCGTCCCTTCACTCATCCAGGCGATCTGATACTCGGGGTGTCGATGAGCTCCGTACGCAGTCACTCCGTCGACGACGTTGGTGTAGACCTGAAAATCTTTGAATGTCCGTCCGCGACTATCGGGCAGCGCTAGCAAGGACTTTGGACGAGTCGAGTACTCGATAGTGGACATTTTGCGTCTTTCTGGGCGTATCCGAGTCCATCCTGAAGGATGGACCGACGATCCCGCAAAGGTTAGCCTCACTTTATTGCTGACGCGACCAGTTCAGCACTTCACGCGGAACTCAGATCACTTCGCCCACCACTTCGAAGGAGCATGCACGTGCCCTCACGTAGCACCCGAATCCTCGCCGCCTTATTCACGACGGCCGCGATCATCGGGTTCTCGACCGCCTGTGGAACCTCGCAAGGCGTCGACACCGCATCAGCGACCCAGAGCAACGACGCATTCCCCGTGACGATCGAGCACGCACAGGGGTCGACGACAATCGATGCCGAACCGCGGCGGGTAGTGACACTCGGATACACCGATCACGAACCACTGCTCGCCTTGGGAGTCGAACCCGTAGGCATGGCCGAATGGTGGGGGTCCGGCATGGATGAAAGCTGGCCGTGGACGAAGAATTACTGGAAGGGGAAAACTCCGACCTACATCAACAGCGGCGGAGACTTCAACTTCGAGCAAATCGCCTCCCTCGCACCAGATCTGATCCTAGCGCTGTACGCCGACATCGACACGGAGACCTACAAGAAGCTGACCTCGATTGCGCCGACTGTCGCGCAGAGCAAGGACTACGACGCATACACAACGCCGTGGACCGACATGACACTCACCGCCGGGCGCGCCCTCGGCAAAGAACCACAAGCTCAGCAACTGATCGCGGATACCGAAAACGCGTTTGCCACCGCTCGCGCTGCACACCCGGAGTTTTCCGGGCAAACCGCAACGATCGTCAACCTCGACACTCCCGAGGGATACGTGTTCTCGTCGCACGACCCACGCGGCATCTTCCTCTCGTCACTCGGATTCACCCTCCCCCCGACGGTCGACGCATTCGTCGGCGACCAGTTCGGCAACTGGCTGCCGAACGAGCGATACGACATCCTCGAACCCGTTGATCGTTTGATCGTGATGGCCGATCCGGAGGGAGAGAAGGCCCTCCCCGGCAACACTCTCTACCAGCGGCTACCCGCTGTGAAAAACGGAAATGCGATAGTCGTGCGATACACCGCAGATCCACCCGTCGGCGCGGCGATGTCCGGCAATACCGTCCTGAGCATTCCGTACGCCATCGACCAACTGACCGCCACATTGTCGAAGTAACCAACAATTCCAGGTATCGAAAATATGTTCGAATGATGCTAGCCTCAAACCCAGGAAGCACTCACGGACATCGAGGATCACCATGGACGAGGTACCGGAGACAGCGCTAGATCTTGCACGACTCGATCTGGCTCGGCTGGTCGACGAGTTGACGGTTCTCGACCAGCGACGCGTCGACATCGGCGAGAGCTTGGTTCAACTCGAGTACCTCTACGCCAGGATGGGCGCACGGCAACAAGCAGATGCTGCCCGAAAAGCCTTCCAGGAGAAGTACGTCGGACGAATCTACGAACTCGCAGACGGTCTGCGCACCTGAAAAGAGGTTGCACACAACCACTGACGGAGCGCATGGTCATTCCTGCACGACACACCGGACCGATCGGTTCGGCTGTGAACTATGTGGGAGAAATCTGATGGAGAAGATCACCAAGAGGCTGTGGAACTGGGCATCGATACTCGACGAGAACACTCGCGAGCAAGCGCTGCGCACGTCCCAGATGCCTTTTGTCCGTCCACATCTGGCACTTATGCCGGATGCGCACCTCGGTGCGGGAGCGACGGTGGGTTCGGTCATTCCGACGGAAGGCGCAATCATGCCCGCCGCCGTCGGAGTCGATATCGGCTGCGGAATGATTGCGGTCAAAACCCAGTTCAGCGCACGCGACCTTCAAGGCCGCGACCTGAGCGTTCTTCGCCACAGCATCGAACGCTCCGTTCCGCTCTCGGCAGGTGTCTACAACAAGACGCTGAGCGACACGGCGCAAATCCGCATCGCAGAACTCGAGGCAATGGCGGGCGATCGCCTGGCCTTCTACGACAAGTTCAAGAACAACTGGAGGTTTCAGCTCGGAACGCTGGGTTCTGGCAACCACTTCATCGAGGTGACGCTCGACGAGAGCGACGGCGTCTGGCTGTTCCTGCACTCGGGCAGCCGCGGTATCGGAAACAAGCTCGCACAGCATCACATCAAGATCGCCAAGGACTTGTGCGAGCGGTGGTACATCAACCTTCCCGATCCGGATCTTGCCTACCTGGTCGAGAAGACGCCCGAATTCGACTCGTACATCGCCGATCTCAACTGGGCTCAGCACTTCGCTCTGCTCAACCGCGAAGAGATGATGGACCGCGTCGTGAAGGACTTCGCGCACTTCATGGGTGACGGCAAGCCCGCGATCATCGACGAAGTCGAGCGGATCAACTGCCACCACAACTTCACCCAGAAGGAGTTCCATATGGGCCGGGGTGTGTGGCTGAGCCGTAAGGGTGCGATCAAGGCAGACGAGGGCACGCCCGGGCTCATCCCCGGTTCGATGGGGACGGCGAGTTACGTCGTTGTCGGGAAGGGAAACGTGCCGTCGTTCAAGTCCAGCCCCCACGGCGCGGGTCGGGTGTACGGACGTAACCAGGCACGCAAGACCTTCACCATCGAAGATCTCGACAAGGCGATGGTCGGCATCGAATACAAGCGTTCCGCGGCGTTCCTCGACGAGATCCCGGGTGCGTACAAGGACATCGACGTCGTGATGGACGACGCGAAGGACTTGGTCGAGATTCGACACACGCTGCGTCAGATCGTGAATGTCAAGGGCAACTGACCCCGCGCAACTCCGCGAAATGCGAAGTGCCCCGCCGATATCGGCGGGGCACTTCGTTGTCAAGATCAGTCAGGAAGGCGCAGATCCGGCTTGTCCAGCTCTTCGATGTTGACGTCCTTGAACGTCACGACGCGTACGTACTTCACAAATCGCGCCGGGCGGTACATGTCCCACACCCAGGCGTCGGACATCCGCAGCTCGAAGTAGATCTCCCCGTCTGAATTGTGGGGCAGCAACTCGACCGTGTTGGCCAGGTAGAAACGTCGTTCGGTCTCCACGACGTAGGAGAACTGTCCGACGATGTCCCGGTATTCACGGTAGAGCGACAGCTCCATCTCGGTTTCGTACTTCTCGAGATCCTCGGCACTCATCGGTTTAGCCAGTCCTCCCAGTTCGTCTGAACGTCCATCATCCCGTACGGCCCGCGCGTTGTTCCAACCGGACTCCCGCAGCCACCACGTTTGCGTAGGTCATGCGATGCTCGGGGCACGGCCCCAGCTCGTCGAGAGCGTCCATGTGCAACGGCGTGCTGTATCCCTTGTGAATCGCGAAGCCGTATCCGGGATGAGTGTCGTCCATCTCGGTCATCACACGATCTCGGGTCACCTTCGCGAGAACGCTCGCCGCGGCGATACATGCAGCGGCGCCGTCACCGCCGATAACTGGTAGCGACGGAGCCGTCAGACCCGGAACCCGGAACCCGTCGGTGAGGACGTAGCCCGGTTCGAGATCGAGGCCCGCGACTGCGCGACGCATCCCCTCGATGTTGGCGACGTGGATACCGATCTGATCGACTTCCGCAGCGGGTACCGAAACGACACTCCACGCCAACGCCAAGCGCTTGATCGCCGGGAAAAGCTCCTCGCGCGCACGTTCGGTCAGCTTCTTCGAATCGTCGAGCCGTGCCAGTGCCGCTTGCGGTTTCGGCGCCAGGACACACGCGGCAATGACGAGTGGACCAGCGCACGCTCCGCGCCCGGCTTCGTCGACGCCGGCGACCGGACCGAGTCCGGTTCGCGCCAACGCAGACTCCATCGTCCGCAGACCTGCCGATCTGCGAATGACAACGCGAGGGGGCCAACTACTCACTGTCTCTGCCTACTCGAAACTACGCGAATCCATGTGTGCGGTACGACAACTCAATTGCCCTGAATATCAGGCGCATCGATGCCGCCCATTCGCGACGGGGGAAGAACGATGAATCGAGCTTGACCGATGATGTTGTCGATCGGGACGGTTCCCTGGAACTCGTCGTCGACGTGGTAGCGCGAGTCGGCGGAATTGCTGCGGTTGTCACCCATGACCCACACGTGGCCCTCGGGAACGGTGATCGGTCCGAAGCAGCGGCCCGACTTCAATTCGGTGTCACACGTTTGCGTTCCCGGAGTGAACGGGAAATCCATCTTGATGTACGGCTCGTCGAGCGGCCTGCCGTCGACCAGGACTCGGCCCTGATCGTCGCAGCATTCGACGGTCTGGCCGCCGGTAGCGATCACTCGCTTGACCAAGTCGTTCTCGTCCGGCGGAACGAGGCCGACCCACGAACCGACCTCTTGAATGCCTCGAACTACAACGTTGTCGGACCGATTGGACACATATTTCGTGTTCCACGAATCGGGTCCCTTGAAGACGACGACGTCGCCGGGTTCCGGATCGCCGAAGCGGTATCCGATCTTCTCCACCACGATGCGGTCACCGGTACATCCCGCACAGCCGTGCAGTGTCGGTTCCATCGACTCGGATGGGATGAGAAAAACTCTGAAGACAAATGCCTGAAGGACGATGCTGAGTACCAGCGCTACGCCGATCAGAACAGGGAGTTCTCGCAGGAACGATCGCTGTTTCTTCTGCGGCCGATGTGAGGTCGGTTCCGCGGAACCGCTTGATCCCTCGTGATTCTCGGGTCCGGACGACAATGCCTGCTCCTTCGAAGAATCTGCCACAGAAACCAGATTAGCCCGACACCGCGCGTACGCGGTGCCGGGCTCATCGGAAAGATCAGCGCTTTTCCTTGATCTTCGCCTTCTTGCCACGAAGCTCACGGAGGTAGTACAGCTTGGCGCGACGGACGTCACCGCGGGTCAGAACCTCGATGGAGGCCAGCGTGGGGCTGTGAACCGGGAAGGTGCGCTCGACGCCGACGCCGAAGGAGACCTTACGGACGGTGAAGGTCTCGCGAACGCCGCCGCCCTGGCGACGAATAACGACGCCCTTGAAGACCTGCACGCGCTCCTTGGAGCCTTCGATAACCTTGACGTTCACGTTGAGCGTGTCGCCGGGACGGAACTCGGGGATGTCGTCGCGGAGCGACTTTTTGTCCAGGAAGTCCAGGGTGTTCATATGTCATCCTTGTATTTCGCAGGAGCAGAGGAACCGAGCGGCACGCGTTTCGGTCTCCCGAAACGGCGCTCGTCTGGTTCGTGCCCAGATCAAGTGCTGCTGCCTGGTCCAGGCAACCCGTCCATTGTGCCAGACGCGGACACCAGCGGGGAAATCGGTGGCGGCGGAGCCGCGTGAATGGTGTGGTCCAATTCCTGCTCAGCCGCCGTCATCGCATGCTCGACGCTCGGTGATCCGGCAATCAGATCCTGGACGTAGATCTTGGCCCTGATGACCGGTCGCCGCCACTTCCGCTCACGCTCGAGCGCGCGGTTCATCCGTTTCGGCTTACGCGTGTACCGCCAACGCGCCCACGGCGCACCCGGCCGGCTCAGGCGAACCGCACCGATTACCAGCAACGGGAAAACGAACAGGCCGACGAGCCCCGTCCAGATCTTCCCCTTGAGAATCACGATGGCTGCCAAGGCGAAGTTGATCAACGCGACAAAAACGAACACCAACTTGATCCACGGATCCCGTTCTTCACGGAACCCGGCGACGTCGAGAAGTTCGAGCGGGCGGAAACCCAACAGCACCAGACCGGTCACGGCGATCGCGACGAAAACCGCATCCACCGAGGTCCGACCTTGCTCGGACCAGTACACATCCTTCAGATAGAAGATCAGTGCGAACTCGTCGAGCACCAATGCCGCACCCATACCGAAGATCGCCGCCAGGACGGCACCGGTGGTCTGCGAACCATCGACGTAGACCGCGATCAGCGCACCACCGGAGATCATCATGGCGATCACACCGAACACGACGTGATGCACGTGCTGACCTCCGGGCGCGATGTTGCCCGGCCACCATTTCACCTGCGCACGGATCATCCGGACGCTGAGACGGATGAAGAGGAAGGCAGAGAGGAATCCGAGCAGGAAGAACAGCAATGGCAATCGGCCATGGGCGATGATCTCGCGCTCGAGCCACTCCCGCATCACTGTCCTCCCTTCACCGAATTTCAGATCCGATCATTCTTCCGATTGATACCGCCAACCGACTCGAATGAGACGATACGGACTCCGAAAACCCGGCGGACGGATTTACTTGCCGAAGCCCGCCTTGCGCAGAGCCTCAGCCATCGACCCGGCAGCGGGCGCGCGGTTGTCCGGACGCGACTCGCGTCCACCCTGACGTCCGCCATTACCTCGTTGCTGCCCCTGACGCTGACCCTGGCCCTGGCCCTGACGCTGTGGTTGCCCACCTCGCGGGCCTTCGGACTTGCGGGGTGCGCCCACCTCGTCGTCGAGACGAAGCGTCAGCCCGATGCGTTGGCGTGCCTCGTCCACTTCGAGGACCTTCACCTTGACGACGTCACCTGACTTGACGACCTCGCGTGGGTCCTTGACGAAGTTGTGTGACATCGCCGAGACGTGAACCAGACCGTCCTGATGAACTCCGATGTCGACGAAGGCACCGAAGGCTGCGACGTTGGTGACCACACCTTCGAGAGTCATACCGGGCTTGAGATGCGCGACTTTCTCGATGCCTGCGGCAAAGGTCGCGGTCTTGAATTCGGGTCGTGGATCTCGTCCCGGCTTCTCCAACTCGGAGATGATGTCGGTGACGGTCGGTAGACCGAATCGCTCGTCGACGTAGTCGGACGCCTTGACCGATCGAAGTGCCTGCGAGTTTCCGATCACGGTGCGCACGTCCCCGCCGGCACTGGCAACGATCTTGCGAACCACCGGATATGCCTCCGGGTGGACGCTCGACGCGTCGAGAGGGTCGTCGCCGTCGGTGATCCGCAAGAAGCCTGCGCACTGCTCGAAAGCCTTGGGTCCCAGTCGGGAGACGTCCTTGAGTCCCTTGCGGGACTTGAACGGACCGTTCTGGTCCCGATGGGCGACGATGCTCTCCGCTAGGGAACCTGCGATTCCGGACACCCGAGCGAGAAGTGGCACGGACGCGGTGTTGACGTCGACGCCGACCGAGTTGACGGCATCCTCGACGACGGCGTCGAGCGAACGTGAGAGCAGCGATTCGGTGATGTCGTGCTGGTACTGACCGACACCGATGGACTTGGGATCGATCTTGACCAACTCCGCCAACGGATCCTGCAGGCGACGCGCAATGGACACCGCACCGCGAATCGAGACGTCGAGGTCGGGAAGTTCCTGCGACGCGTAGGCCGAAGCCGAGTACACCGATGCGCCTGCCTCGGAGACGACGATCTTGGTCAGGTTGGGCGCGCCGGTCTTCTTGATCAGTTCGGTAGCGAGCGTGTCGGTCTCGCGTGAGGCCGTGCCGTTGCCGATGGCGATCAGTTCGACGCCGTGCTTGGCGACCAGCCCGGCAAGCGTCGCAAGCGCCGCGTCCCACTTGTTCTGCGGCTGGTACGGGTAAATCGTCTCGTATGCAACAACTTTGCCGGTTCCGTCGACGACGGCAACCTTAGTTCCGGTGCGAAATCCGGGGTCGAGTCCCATGGTGGGTCGGGCGCCGGCGGGAGCCGCGAGGAGTAGATCCTTGAGGTTGGTGGCGAAGACGTCGACGGCGTCCTTTTCGGCCGACTGCCGCAGACGCATTCGAGTGTCGATACCGAGCGTGACGGCGAACTTCGTCTTCCACGCCCACTTGACGGTGTCGAGAAGCCACCCGTCGGCGGCCCGACCGCGGTCGGCGATCTCGAACCGCGACGCGATGCGGCCTTCGTAGACTGTGCGCTCCCCCGGCGCGAGTTCTTCGGTGTCGGCCGCCATGTTGAGCGACAGCACTTCTTCCTTCTCTCCGCGCAGGACGGCGAGGATGCGGTGCGAGGGCAGTTTGGAGAACGGTTCCGAGAACTCGAAGTAGTCAGCAAACTTCGAGCCATCGGTTTCCTTGCCCTTGCGGACCGATGAGACGACCTGGCCGCGACTCCACATCAGCTCGCGCAATTCACCGACCAGATCGGCGTCCTCGGCGAAGCGCTCCACGAGGATCGACCGGGCACCGTCGAGTTGCTCGTCCGAATACTGCGCGGGATCGGTGGTGGGATCTCCGATGAGAGCGTCCGCGACGGGCTCGTGGCCGGCCTCGCGGGCGATCTGCGCCTTGGTGCGCCGCTTCGGTTTGAAGGGGAGGTAGATGTCCTCCAGCCGCGCTTTTGTCTCGGCCAGCATGATCTGACCGCGCAGTTGATCGTCGAGTTTGCCCTGAGAGTCGATCTCCGTGAGCACGGCGTCACGACGGTCGTCGAGCTCGCGGAGATACCGCAGCCGCTCGTCCAGGAGTCGCAACTGGGCGTCGTCGAGCGTGCCGGTGACTTCCTTGCGGTACCGGGCGATGAAGGGCACCGTGGCTCCGCCGTCGAGAAGGTCGACTGCTGCTGCAACCTGGCCTTCGCGGACGTCGAGTTCCTCGGCAATGCGCTGGTTCACGGTCTTGAGAATCACGAGATCCGACCCTACCGCTATCCTGAGACAAGAAGATCGGCAACAGTGCCGTGTCAGGGCTACCGGGGGAAACAGATGAGTACGCGGTACGTCCGGATTGCCGCAATGGCGGCCGCAGTTACTTTTGCGGCTTCGTGCAGCGGTGGACAGAACCCGGATGATTCGATGCAGACCCCCGCCTTCCCCGACACCAATGTTCCGGTCGCGGAGACTCTCGACGGCCGACTGGCTCAAGCTCAGGTGGCGGCGCTCGGGCGTGGTGCGGACGTCTCCATCGCCGTCCTCGATCGATCCTCGGACAAGTACCTCGATGTCGCCGGCGACCAGCAAATCGAAACTGCCTCGGTGGCAAAACTTTTCATCGCCGAGGATCTCCTCCATCAGGACGCTCGCGGCGAGCGGCCCATCACGGACGACGATCGCACCCTCATGGCGGCGATGCTCGAATCCTCCGACGACACCGCAGCCAACCTTCTGTGGGACGAGGTCGGCGGTCAGGAGGTGATCACCCGGGTTGCCGAGCGTTACGCACTGACCGCGACGACGCCGCCGTGGGACGGAATGTGGTGGAACACCGAGACCACGACGCACGACCTGGTCACTTTCTACAACGGCGTCCTCGACGACTCCGACCAGCTCGGACCTGAGCGGGTCGAGCAATTCGTCGAGTACCTGCGGCAATCCACTCCCGAAGGAACCGACGGCTACGACCAGAGGTTCGGATTGCCCGAGGCCTTGTTCGGCGAGTCGGTCATCGGAGTCAAGCAAGGCTGGATGTGCTGTGTCGAGGACAAGTGGATCCATCTGTCCACCGGCATCGTCGGTGACGACAACCGATACATCATCGCGATCGGTTCGCGAGAAGACGTCCAGTACACGGACGAGGACAGCTTCTATCCCGACACCTCGTTCACCGACGCCGTCGACGACGAAAGCGCACTGCACGCACGTGACACGGTCACCGGCGTCACACAGATTCTCTTCCCGAGCGGAAGCATCGACGACTGGGCGGCGGCATCCACGACCGCGGATTCGGTGATGCCCGAAGCTTCCGGGCCCTGATTCGATCCACGCGGTCGTGTTCGTCCTCAAGCCTGCTTGTACTCGAGGACGGAACCGATGACCCGTTCCTGTTGTTCGGACGTGAGCATGGGCCACAGCGGCAGTCGAAGGATCGACGCGGAGAACTCGGCGCTACGCACACACGGCTCCGGTGTTCGTCCGTAGCGCACACCGGCCGCACTCGTATCGAGCGGAATGTAGTGGAACGGCGCCACGATTCCGTCGG